>CAINOV010000260.1 GCA_903851655.1 uncultured Caulobacterales bacterium | reverse complement strand
TCCATGTCATTCCCGGGCGAAGACCCGGGAACCTTGATCCAGATATGGCGCCTCACCTTGATGGAGGTTCCCGCCTCAAGGGCGGGAATGACGACGGATTTTGAATTTAGGAAAGTCGTCATTCCCGGCCTTGAGCCGGGAACCTCTGTCCGGCAAACCCCTCCCCCAGCGGAAGGCTTGGCGCCGGGCTTGCGTCCACTCTAAGGTGCGCGGCAACAAGACGCCCCCAAGGGAAGACGCCCATGACCGCCGCCGCCCCCACAGCCCCCACCGCCCAGGAACAGTTCTCCGGCACCAAGCCGGTGGAGGAGCGCCACCGCATCGACGAGGTCGCCCTGGCCCGCTGGCTGGAGGCCAATGTGGAGGGCTATCAGGGCCCGCTGGAGGTGCGCCAGTTCAAGGGCGGCCAGTCCAACCCCACCTACCAGCTGGTCACGCCGGGCCATGCCTATGTCCTGCGCCGCAAGCCGCCGGGCAAGCTCCTGCCCTCGGCCCACGCCGTGGACCGGGAGTTCAAGGTGATCTCGGCCCTGAACAAGGTGAACTATCCCGTCGCCAAGGCCTACGCGCTGTGCACCGACGACAGCGTCATCGGCACCATGTTCTACGTCATGGACAATGTGGAGGGTCGGATCCTGTGGGACCTGGCCCTGCCGGACTCCACGCCTTCGGAGCGGCGGGCGATCTACGAGGCCAAGGTCAGGACCCTCGCGGCCCTGCACAATGTGGACTACAAGGCCGTGGGGCTGGAGGATTTCGGCAAGCCGGGCAACTACTTCTCCCGCCAGATCGACCGCTGGTCCAAGCAGTACCGGGCCTCGGAGACCGAGACCATCCCGGCCATGGACCGGCTGATGGAGTGGCTGCCCCGGACCGTGCCGGACGATGACCTGACCACCATCGTCCATGGGGACTACCGCCTCGACAACATGATCCTGCACCCCACGGAAAGCCGGGTGATCGCGGTGCTGGACTGGGAGCTGTCGACGCTCGGCAACCCGCTGGCCGATTTCACCTATTTCATGATGCAGTGGGTGATGCCGGGGACCGAGCGGTCGGGCCTCGCCGACCTCGACCTGCCGGCGCTGGGCATTCCGTCGCTGGAGGAGATCGTGGCCCTCTATTGCCGCGAGACCGGCCGCGACGGCCTGCCCACGGCGGACTGGTACTTCGCCTACAACCTGTTCCGCCTGGGCGCCATCTGCCAGGGCATTGTCGGCCGGGTCCGGGACGGCACCGCCAACAGCCCCCAGGCCACCGCCATGGCCGCCCGGGTCGCGCCGCTCGGCGAGAACGCCTGGACGTTCGCGGTGAAGGCGGGGGCGTGAGGGGGATCTAAAAATTCATATAAATCAGATGTCATTCCCGCCAATGAGGCGGGAACCTCGATCAAGGCGTGGCGCCAAATCCTGACCAAGGTTCTCGGCTCGAGGCCGAGAATGACAGCTGTTTTGTATTTTTAACAGTCGTCATTCCCGCCCTTGAGGCGGGAACCTCCATCAAGGTGTGGCGCCAAATCCGGACCAAGGTTCTCGGCTCGAGGCCGAGAATGACGACAAAAATATATGTATAAAATCAGATGTCATTCCCGCCCTTGAGGCGGGAACCTTCATCAAGGCGTGGCGCTAAATCCGGACCGAGGTTCTCGGCTCGAGGCCGAGAATGACGACAAAAATATATGTATAAAATCAGATGTCATTCCCGCCCTTGAGGCGGGAACCTTTGTCCGGACTACTCCCGCCGCAACAGCTTCTCCGTCAGGAAACTGCCGATCATCCCCGCCTGGAACTCGGCCTTCAGCTTCGCCGGGTCGTACTCCGGCGTCTGCACCCACTCGACGAAGCTGAGGCCCTTCGGCTCCCCCTCGGCGAAATAGCGCTCGAACGTATAGTCCAGCACGCCGGTCTTGCCCGCCTTCACGTGCAGGGTGCGGAAGCCGAGCTCCTTCACCGCCTCGCGCAGGGGCCGGCCCAGGTGCAGGTGGGCGTAGAGCACGCTCATGATCCCCGCCCGGTCCGCGCCGGACTTGCAGTGCATCACCGCCGGGTACTGCACCCGCTGGAACAGCGCGATCGCCCCCAGCACCTGCTCCTTCGTCGGCGCCTCGCGGGACGAGACGGCGAAGTCCTCGAGCTTCAGGCCCAGCCGGGCGCAGGCGTCCTTCTCCAGCAGGTAGAAGCTGGTGGGATAGCCGCCGCCGCGCAGGTTGATGATGGTCTTCACGCCGAAATGGTCGCGCCACCACTTCAGCTGGAACGGCCAGGGCTGGTTGGTGCGGATCAAACTGTCGCCGACCCAGTGGGCGTTCTGGAACCCCACCCGCAGATAGGCGTGGTCCTTCCACAGATAGTCCAGATAGGCGACGAGCCGGCCCTTGGGCGTGGTGAGGTCGAAGGTGGCCAAGGGGAACGGGGCTCCGGTGCGGCAGGCCCCGCACAGTTAGAGCGGGCCGCGGCAAAACGGAAGGGCCCACCCCCAACCTTGACTTCCCGCCCTATTCGTCCGACCTCCCGTCCATGAGCACAAGCCTCGACGCGGGCGCGGACACGGCGACGGAGCTGAGCGGCTGGGCCTCGATCCGGCGGCTGGCGGCCACGTGGCTGCTGCCCCGGTGGGGCGAGGTGGCCGGATCCCTGGCCTGCGCGGTGGTGGTGGCCGCTTCCACGGCGCTGGCCCTCTACCTCCTCGACCCCGTCATCAAGAGCGTGTTCGGCGCCCACCGGCCGAAGTTTACCGAGATCCTGTGGGTGCCCGCGGCCTTCATCGTCGTGGGCGGAGTGCGCGGCATAGCCCAGGTGGGCCAGGCGACCCTGGTCAACCGGGTGGGCCACTCCATCGTCGGGGAGATCCAGCTCAGCCTGTTCTCCCGCCTGATCCGCGCCGACCTGGCCCGCCTGCGGCAGCAGCATTCCGGCGCCTATCTGTCCTCGGTGCTCTATGACGCCACCCTGATCCGCGAGGGCCTGACCACCGGCGTCGTCAACTACACCCAGAACGCCCTGCAGGTGGTGGGGATGTTCGGCGTCATGGCCTATGAGGACTGGCTGCTGACCCTGGTCGTGTTCGGCGCCGCCCCCGTGGCCGCCTGGGTCATGCGCCGCTTCGGCAAGCGCACCCGCAAGGCCGCCACCGGGGCCATGGCCGAGACCTCGGCCCTCTCCACCGCCGTGATGGAGAGCCTGGACGGGGTCAAGGTGGTGAAGATCGACAACCGCGAGGCCTTCGAGGAGGGCCGGGTGGGGGAGGTGATCGACCGCCGCCAGCGCTTCATCATCAAGGGGGCCAACGCCCGGGCCGCCGCCGCCCCCGCGGCCGAGACCCTGACCACCGTGGTCACCGCCGCCGTGATCACCTACGCCGCCTGGCGGGGGCTGGGGCTGAACCAGCTGATGGTGTTCCTGGGGGCGCTGGGGGCCATGAGCCAGTCCCTGCGCCAGCTGGCCAATCTCCAGACCGTGATCGCCGAGGGCCTGACCGCCGCCGGCCGGCTGTTCCAGGCCCTGGACGTGGCGCCGGAGATCGCCGACGCGGCGGGCGCCCCGGCCCTGGCCGTGACCGACGCGGCCATCGCCTTCGACCATGTGTCGTTCGCCTACAACCCCGAGACGCCTGACCCGACCTGGGCCCTCGCTGATGTGAGCCTGACCGTCCGGCGGGGGGAGACCGTGGCCCTGGTCGGCCCGTCCGGCGGGGGGAAGAGCACGCTTCTGAACCTGATCCCGCGCTTCTACGACGTGACCGGCGGCCAGGTGACGGTGGACGGGCAGGACATCCGCTCGGTGAAGCTGGCCTCCCTGCGGGACCAGATCGCCCTGGTGACGCAGGAGCCCTTCCTGTTCGACGACACCATCCGCGCCAATATCGCCTATGCCCGCCCCGGCGCCGGCCAGGCGGAGATCGAGGCCGCCGCCCGGGCCGCGGCGGCGCATGAGTTCATCACCGCCCTGCCCGGCGGCTATGACGCCCAGGTGGGAGAGGCCGGCGCCCGCCTGTCCGGCGGCCAGCGCCAGCGCATCGCCATCGCCCGCGCCTTCCTCAAGAACGCTCCGGTGCTGCTGCTGGACGAGGCCACCAGCGCGCTGGACACCGAGAGCGAGGTGAAGGTGCAGGAGGCGCTGGAGCGGCTGATGGCCGGGCGCACCACCCTGCTGATCGCCCACCGCCTGTCCACCGTGCGCAAGGCCGACCGCATCTATGTGATCGCCGAGGGCCGGGTGGAGGAGATCGGCGATCACGAGACCCTGATGGCCTCCGGCGGCCTCTACGCCCGGCTGGCCCGGGCCCAGGCCCTGAACGCGCCGAACGCCGCCGCTGACCCGGTGGCGGCCGCCCGATGAAGGCTTTTGTCCGCAGTCCGGGCGTGCAGCGGGTGCTGGCCTTTGTCTTCGCCAGCTACCTCAAGCTCTGCCTCGCCACCATCCGCTGGCGGCGGGAGGAGATGGACCGGGTGGAGGCCGTCTGGGACAGCGGCGAGGGGGTCATTGTCTGCTTCTGGCACGGGCGCATCGGCCTCAGCCCCGCCTGCTGGCCCGTTGGCCGGGCGCAGGAGCCCCGGGCCCTGATCAGCCTCAGCCCCGACGGCCAGTTCATCGCCAGCGCCATGGAGCAGATCGGCTTTCCCGCCATCCGCGGCTCCGCCGCCAGGACCGCCTCGGCGGCGAAGGCCAAGGGGGGCGCCCAGGCCTTCCGCGACGCCCTGAAGTGGCTGAAGGGGGGCGGGGGCCTGGCCATCACCCCCGACGGCCCCCGGGGCCCGGCGCGGGAGATGACGCTCGGCACCGCCACCCTGGCGGGCATGAGCGGGGTTCCGGTGATGCTGGTGGGCCTCGCCTGCGAGCCCTGCCTGCGTCTGAAGTCCTGGGACAAGGGGGTGCTGCCCCTGCCCTTCGCCCGGGGGGCGATCGTCTGGGACGGCCCCTTCACCGCGCCCCGCACCTCCGACACGGACACGCTGGGCCACCTGACCGACGCCTGGGGCGCGGCCCTGAACGCCGCCACCGACCGGGCGGAAGAGCTGCTGCGATGACCGGGCGGGGACCGCGGTCGCCCGTGCTCGGCCTCTACCAGATCGCCGGCCGGGCCCTGTCGCCCTTCGTCCCGGCCCTGCTGGCCCGCCGCGCGGCCCGGGGCAAGGAGGATCCCGCCCGGCTGGACGAGCGGCTGGGCCACGCGCGGCGCCCGCGCCCCGAAGGCCCGCTGGTCTGGCTGCACGGCGCCAGCGTGGGGGAGAGCCTGTCCCTGCTGCCGGTGGCGGAGGGGCTGATGGCCCGCCGCCCCGACCTGGCGGTGCTGGTCACCTCCGGCACCGTGGCCTCGGCGGAGATGATGGGCCAGCGCCTGCCGTCGCGCGCCCTGCACCAGTACGCCCCGGTGGACACCCCCGCCGCCGCCGCCCGCTTCATCGCCCACTGGCGCCCGGACCTGTGCGTGTTCGTGGAGAGCGACCTGTGGCCCAACCTGCTGGACGCCGCCCGGTCCCGGGGGGCGAGGACGGCGCTGGTGTCCGCGCGCCTGTCCCCCGGCAGCCTTCGGGGCTGGGGCCGGGCCGCCGCCGCCGCCCTGCGGGTGCTGGGGGGCTTTGACCTGGTCATGGCCCAGGATCAGGCCCTGGCCGACGGACTGGCGACCCTCGGCGCCCGCAAGGACGGCCTTTTGAACCTCAAGCTGGCCGGCGCCCCCCTGCCGGTGGACGAGACTGCCCGGCTCGTGGAGGCGGAGCGCCTGGACGGCCGCCCCCTGCTGCTGGCCGCCTCCACCCATCCGGGGGAGGACGAGATCGTGCTGGACGCCTTCGCCCCCCTGGCGGCGCGGGACGACCGGCCGCTGCTGGTGATCGCGCCGCGCCATCCGGTGCGGGGAGAGGCGGTCACCGCCCTGGCCCGCAGCCAAGGCTTCGCCACGGCCCGCCGCAGCGGGAGCGAGGCGGTGAGCCCCGCCACCCAGGTGCTGGTCGCCGACACATTGGGCGAGCTCGGCCTGTGGTTCAGCCTGGCGCGGCTGGCCCTGGTGGCGGGCAGCCTGGTCCCGAAGGTGGGCGGGCACAATCCGCTGGAGCCCGCCCGCCTGGGCTGCCCCTTCGCCGCCGGCCCGCAGGTGGACAACTGGCGGGGGGTCTATGACGCCTTGGCCCCGGGGGAAGGCTTTGTCAGCGTCGCGGACGCCGCCGCCCTCTCCGCCGCCTGGACCGCCGCCCTCGACCACCCGGCCGAGGCCCTGGTCCGCGCCCACCGGGCCGCAGCCCTGGCGGCGGACGGCGCCCAGGCCCTGGACGCGGCCCTGGACCGGCTGGCGGCGCTGCTGCCGCCGCCCCCGCCCCCGCCCCCGCCCCCCTCCGGCGCGGAGGCCGCCGCATGAAGCTGTCCACCCCCCGCTGGTGGTATCGCCGCCACGGCGCGCCCATGCCCCTGACCCGCTTCCTGCTGCGGCCCCTGAGCTGGATCTGGGCCGCGGTCACCGCCCGGCGGATCGCCCGCGCCCGCCCCGCCGCCGTGGACCTGGCGGTGATCTCGGTGGGCAACCTGACCATGGGCGGAACCGGCAAGACCCCCGTGGCCCGGGCGCTGCTGGCCCGGCTGCGGGCCCGGGGCCTGCAGGCGGCGGGCCTCGCCCGGGGCTATGGCGGCTCGGAACAGGGGCCCCTGCTGGTGATCCCGGAGAGCCACACCGCCGCCCAGGTGGGGGACGAGCCCCTGATGCTGGCCGCCGACGGGCCCATGTTCATCGCCCGCGACCGGGCGGCGGGGGCGGAGCTGGCGAGGCGCTGCGGCGCCCAGGCGGTGGTGATGGACGACGGCCACCAGAACCCAAGCCTGAGGAAGAGCCTCTCCCTGGTGGTGGTGGACGGGGAGACCCGGGACGGGGAGTGGCCCTTCGGCGACGGCGCGGTCTTTCCCGCCGGCCCGATGCGCGAGCCCCTGGCCGCGGGCCTGGCCCGGGCCGACGCGGTGATCCTGGTGCTGCCCGACGGCCTCGACGCCCCGGACCCGGAGCTGGCGGCCCTGTTCGCGCCCAAGCCGGTCCTGACCGTGCGCATCCGCCCCACGGGCCCGCCGCCGCCGGGGCCGCTGCTGGGCTTCGCCGGCGTCGCCAAGCCGTGGAAGGTGGAGCGGGCCCTGCAGGCCGCCGGCGCCGCGCTGGTCGATTTCGCCCCCTATCCCGACCACGCCCGGCTGACCGCCTCGGACCTGAGGTTCCTGCGGGACCGGGCGGAGGCCCTGGGCGCCCGTCTGGTGACCACCGAGAAGGACTTCGCCCGCCTTTCCCCTGAGGCGCGAACGGGGATCGCAACCTTCCCCGTGACCGCCGAGTTCGACGACGTAGCGGCGCTGGACGCCCTGCTGGACAAGGCCTTGCGGCGCTGGGGCCGTCCGTAGGCGGAATCTTTACGACTGGGGCGCAGCCTCGAGGTCCACCTCGTCGCAGCAACGTGATGAGGCGCCGTCCCTTGCGGCGTGATCCCGGCGCTTGACAGCCCCTTGCCGCGGGTCCTGCATTGACGGTGTTGAAGAGCCCCCAAGGAGGGACCCATGCCTCTCGCCGCTTCCACCCCCCACGCCCCCATGAACATCCAGGTCGCCGGTCGCCATGTGGACCTGGGCGAGGCGCTGCGAACGCGGATCGCCGACGAGCTGACGGCCAGTCTGGGGCGGTATTTCGAGCGGGGCGGATCGGCGGAAGTGACGGTGAGCAAGGATCGCTACGCCTTCTTCGTGGACGTGGTGCTGCATCTGGCGTCGGGCCAGCAGCTGGTGGCCCGCGGCCCCGGCGGCGACGCCCATTCCGCCTTCTCCGCCGCGCTCGACAAGATCGAGGGCCGGGTGCGCCGCTACAAGCGCCGGCTGAAGAACCACCACGCCCAGGCCCCGGCCAAGTCCGAGCCGGCCTCGCTGATCGTGTTCCGGGCGCCGGACGATGACGACGCCTCCTATGAGGACGACTGGGGGGCCGACGGCTCCGCCGGGACGGGGGCGCCGCAGGGGGCGATCATCGCCGAGACGGAGGCGACGCTGAAGACCCTCACCGTCTCCATGGCGGTGATGGAGCTCGACCTGACGGAGCAGCCGGTGATCATGTTCCGCAATGTCGCCCACGGGGGGATTTCGGTGGTCTATCGCCGCACCGACGGCAATATCGGCTGGATCGATCCGGAGCGGACCCGCCCGGCGACGACCCAGGCGCGCGCCCCGAACGGCGCGGGGGAAAAGACGCCGATTTCGGCGCCCCGGGCCGTCAATGGCGGCCATCCGCTCAGCTGACGCGCAAAGGCGGCACAATCCCGTGATCGGCGCACGGCAAGGGTTGCAGAATCTTCGGGATCCTGTGATCTGCGCCGCGCCCGGCATGGTGACTGCGCCGCGCTCCTAGGAGATCAGAGTAACATCATGGATGTGGGCGCCTGGCTCGACAAGAGCTCCGTAACCCAACGTGCGTACGCCGACAGCAAGCGACATGCGCTGGCCATCACCGCCGACCTCGCCGCCCGGGCCTTCGGGCTGGACGCCGCCCAGGTGTTCGACGCCCTGTGCGAGCGCGAGGGGCAGGGCTCCACCGGCGTCGGCGCCGGGGTGGCCGTGCCGCACGCCCGCCTTCCGGGCCTGGACCAGATGCGGGCGGTGTTCGTGCGCCTGGACCAGCCGGTGGCCTTCGACAGCCTGGACGACCAGCCGGTGGACCTGATCTTCGCCCTGTTCGCCCCGGTGGGCGCCGACAGCGAGCACCTGCGCGCCCTGGCCCGGGTGTCCCGCCAGCTGCGCCGGCCCGAACTGCGCGAGCAGCTGCGCAAGGCCCACTCCGCCGACAGCCTGCACGCCCTCCTGGCCAACGAGGCCGCCAGCTCCGCGGCGTGAGCGCGGTGTCCCCCCCCCGGTCGTCATTCCCGACCTTGAGGCGGGACCCTCCATCAAGGTGCGGCGCTAAATCCGGATCAAGGTTCCCGGGTCTTCGCCCGGGAATGACGACTGTTAAAAAAATACATATAATTCAATGTCATTCCCGCCCTTGAGGCGGGAACC
>CAINOV010000259.1 GCA_903851655.1 uncultured Caulobacterales bacterium | reverse complement strand
TCGCCGCAGGTCATGCGGTCCTGGGGGTCGCCCGGACGGACGAAAGCGCCCGCCGCCTGTCCAGCCTGGGGGTGACGCCGCACCGGGGAGAGCTGAGCGACCACGCCGCCTTCATCGCCGGCGCGAAGGCCTGTGACGCGGTGATCCACTGCGCCTTCATCCACGACTTCAGCCGGTTCGCCGAGAACATCGAGATCGAGCAGCAGACCGTGATCGCCCTGCTCGACGCCCTGGCGGGATCGGACAAACCGTTCATCGCCACCTCCGGCGTCGCCATGCTGGCGCCCGGCCGCGTGGCGACCGAGGATGACCGGCCGCAGCCCTGGGGCCGGGGCGCCACCGAGCAGCGGGTGCTCGACGCCGCCGACCGCGGCCTGCGCAGCGCCGTCATCCGGCTGCCGCCCATCACCCACGACAGCGGCGCCGGAGGCTTCCTCCCGGCCCTGGCGCAGATCGCCCGGGACAAGGGCGTGGCCGGCTATGTGGGCGACGGCGCCAATCGCTGGCCCGCGGGACACCGGCTGGACGCCGCCCGGCTCTATCGGCTGGCGCTGGAAGGCGGCGCGCCCGGGTCCGCCTACATGGCCGTGGCGGACGAGGGACTGCCGATGCGGGACATCGCCGCCGCCATCGGCGCGCGGCTGGGCCTGCCGACCGCCAGCATCGCCGCCGACGACGCCCAGAGCCATTTCGGCTGGCTGGGGCTGTTCGCAGGGGTCGACATGCCGGCCTCCAGCCAGATCACGCGGGACCGCCTCGGCTGGCGACCGACGCAGCCCGGGCTGCTGGAAGACATCGCGACCGCCGCGGCGCTCGGCGGCGTGGCCGTCTAGCGACGGACGGCGATTTCGGCGGACGCGACCAGCCTCCAGCCGGCCCGGGCGTGCTTCCAGGTATCCAGCCACTGGCGACGGGCGACCTCTGGCGACCCCGGGCTGGTGTCTTCCTCCGTCCCGAGGGCGAGGGCGGTGTCGCCATGGGCGCGCACGGTGAGGGACGTGATCCGGGCCGATGTCTGGTGCGGCTCGCGGCGCACCTCCGCCAGCATCGACGCCTTGTCGGTCGGCTTGCCGTCGGACCCGAAGCCGATGAAGGCGTCCGCCAGCAGCCCGGCGGCGGTTGCGGCGTCGCCGGTCACGAAGGTCTGGGAGTAACGGTTTTCCAGGTCCGCGATCTGAGCGGCGACGGTGCGCCGCGCCCGGGCGTCGGCCCCTGGGGCTGCGCCAAGGACCCCCAGGGCGGCCATCACGACCGCCGTCGAACTCCGCCGCCAACGCATGGCCCCGCCCCCGCTCCGTCGCTCAAGCCAGACACGATCATCCGTGTCGCAGAGCCGGATGTCCAGCGACCGGCGCGGATCAGAGGCCGGGCTTCCAGACGAAGCCGGCGCCCGCAGCGTTCACGGTTCCCACGCTGGGGAACGGGAAATGCGGGGCGTAGACCGTCTCGTGGGACTTGGAGAGGCGGGTGAGCAGGGCCCGACGGCTGGCGGCGCCCAGCTTCGCGTCCCCATCATACCCCATGACCCAGTCCGGGCGGGCCAGCGAGACGATGGAGCTGTGCGCGCTGTCGCCGATGTCCAGCAACCGCGCGTCGCCCGACGCGATCTCGTAGGCCGTGTGGCCCGGCGTATGACCGTCGACCGGAACGGCGGTGATCCCCGGCGCCACCACGGCGCCCGGCTGGAAGGTCTCGACCTGCCCGGAGATGGCCGCCACCAGCGCCTTGGACCCGGCCTGGGACTGGAGGAAGGCCCACTCCTTCACCGTCATGCGGACCTTGGCGTTGGCGAAGGCGGGCTTGCCGTCGGCGGTGACCAGACCGCCCACATGGTCAAAGTGGCTGTGGGTGATCAGGACGTCGGTCACCTGGTCCGGCGAGACGCCGGCCTTGGCCAGGCTCTGCATCAGCACGCCGTGAGCGGCGGGACCCAGCCCGGTGTCGATCAGCATGAGGCGACCGCCCGTCCGGACGAGCAGACCGCCCACGCTGAGCCGGATGCCCGTGGTCGGGGCCCCGGCCTCGGCCAGCACCTTCTCCACGGCGGCGGGCCCGGCGTCGACGCCGAAGGTCTTGCCGTCGTTGGGGGCCACGAACTCCGCATCCTTCAGGGCGGTCAGCTCGAGCGCCCCCACCTTGAAGGCCTGCGCCGCCGGCTGGGCGGGGGCCGGCTGGGCCGCCGCGGGCAAGGCCAGTCCGAGGGCGACGGCGGCGATGAGGGCGGCAGAGCAAAGCGGACGTTCGAGCATGCAGGTCTCCTGGATTGTGTCTGAGTAGGTGGGACCAAATGGGCGCTCTGCAAGGTCAGGACGCAGGAAACCTGGGGACAGCCGCCTGAACCTGGCGTCCCGACCGCGCCCGGCGGCGGCGCGATGCTGCAGACCAGCGAACCGCATGTCGGCGAATGATTATCACGAAAGCAACGAATGACTCGATATACCAACAAAGCACAGCGGTGGGTTGCGTTCATTCTGAACTGGATTGATGCAGCAGTATGGGCGAGTCAGAAATCGATAGGATGCGAGCCGTCCGAAGACTCGGGATCCTGAACTCGGGTCCTGAGGAGCGATTCGATCGCCTGGCCAGACTGGCGCGGGAATTCCTCGACGCGCCGATCGCCGTCGTGTCGCTGATTGGCGAAGAGCAGGCCTGGATCAAGGCCTGCGCCGGGCTCTCGGCGCAGGCGGCTGCGCCCCGATCGACCTTCTGGAACCACGCCATCGACCTTCCGCCCCGCAGCGCCCTGGTGATCCCGGATGCGACGCGGGACGACCGTTTCGCCCGGGACCCGTGGGTGATCGCGCCCCCGCACGTCCGCTTCTGCGCCGGCGTTCCCCTGGCCGGTCCAGACGGCGTCACGGTGGGCGCCCTTTGCGTGCTCGACACGCGCCCCCGGCTGCCTCCGTCGGACCGGGAGCTGGCGCGCCTTCGCAACCTCGCCGAGCTGGTCGAGCACGAACTGCAGGCGACGCACATCCGGTCGGCGGTCGTCGAACAGGCGCGTCTTCTGGACCTGTCGGAAGAGGTGTCCGGCATCGGTCACTGGCGGTTCGACTTCGACGAGCGGCGCTACACGGGATCGTCGCTGATCTACCGGATCCATGGCCATGATCCGGACCCCCTCGACGCCGGGGCGGAACGCCTGCTCACATGCTACACGCCCGAGCAGCGACAGGAGATCGAACGCCTGGTCGCACACGCCCGGACCACCGGGGAGGGCTGCCAGTTCGCCGGAGAGATCGTTCGTCCGGACGGGGGCCGTCGCCACGTGCTGGTCCGCGCCTCCTGCCAGCTGGACGGACGGGGCCGGCCCGTCTCGCTGGTGGGCATCTTCCAGGACGTCACCAGCGCGGTGGAAGCCCAGCGCCGCATGGAGCAGACCGAGGCCCGGTTCCAGCTGATCTCCGAGAACACCAGCGACGTGGTCACCGCCGTGACCCGCACGGGTCGCCTCACCTACATCTCGCCCCGCTGCGAGCAGGTCACCGGATACACCCAGGAGGAGCTGCTCAGCCAGTCGCCGATGACCTTCATGCATCCCGACGACCGGCCCGCCGTCATCGACGCCTTCCAGCGCACCCTGGCCGGGGAGGTCGGCTGCCAGGTGGAGTATCGCTTTGTCGGGAAGGCAGGACAGATCACCTGGGTCGAGGCCCGGCCGTCGGCCCTGCGCGATCCGATCACGGGCGAGGTGGTGGGCGTCACGGACTCCATGCGGGACATCACCAGCCGCAAGGCCGCCGAAGCCGCGCTGGCGGTGAGCGAGGTGCGCTTCCGCACCCTGGCCAACGCCGCCAGCGACGCGGTGATCGAGACCAGCATCGACGGCGAGCTGGTCTACGCCTCCAACGCCATCCAGGACCTGACCGGCTATGCGCCATCCGAACTGGCGGGGGTGCGGACCATCGACCTGATCCATCCGGATGACCGCGACCGGGTGCGCGAGGCGGCGGCGGCGTGGCGCGCGGACCCCGTGGGCTCGGTCCCCGGCGACGGCCGGTTTCGGCTGCTGCACAAGGACGGCGGCGTGCGCTGGTCTGAAAGCCGGCCGACCCTGATCACCGACCCGATGACCGGCGAGCTGACCGGGATCGCCGACATCCTGCGCGACATCACCGCCCGCAAGGCCATCGAGGACGCCCTGGCGGCCAGCGAGGCGCGCTACCGCGGCCTGGCCGAGGCCGCGCCGGACATGATTACCGAAACCGACCGCAACGGCGTGATCCAGTACATCTCCCCGGCCTGCGAGCGGGTGGTCGGGGTTCCGGGGGACCTGCTGATCGGGGCCAATGTCTTTTCCCTGATGCACCCGGAGGATGCGGAAAAAGCCCGGGCTGCATGCGACCGCCAGCTCGAGACCCGGGGACGGGCCGAGC
>CAINOV010000258.1 GCA_903851655.1 uncultured Caulobacterales bacterium | reverse complement strand
CCGGGTGATGCGTCGGGTGACGCTTGCCGGGGATGTTCCCGTCGCGGTGGACGGGCGCACCAGCCGGGTCGTGAAACCCGTCTCCGCGCCGCAGGTCGTCGCCGCCTGAGCGGGCTGGCGCGACAGGCCGGGGCTCGCCCGCCTCCCTCGGGCGGGCCCTGGCTGCTCCCCGTCCCGGCGGGGCTCAGCTAAAAGCCCCTATAGCAGAACTGCATTGTCCACGATCCGCCCTCGGGATTTGATGCGGCCATGAGCACCGACCGCCAAGCCATCCGCCCGTTCTGGTTCATTCCCGCCCATGGCGACGGCCGCTGGCTGGGGTCCGACGAGGGCGCCCGGTCCACCGAATTCAGCTATCTGGCGCAGGTCGGGCAGGCGGTGGACCGGCTGGGCTTCGAGGGCGTGCTGATCCCCACCGGGCGCACCTGCGAGGATTCCTGGATCCTGGCCAGCGCGCTGGCGCCCATGACCCAGAGGCTGAAGTTCCTGGTGGCCGTGCGTCCCGGCGTGACCTCGCCCCTGTTCGCCGCGCGTCAGGCCGCGACGCTGGACCGGGTGTCCGGCGGGCGGCTGCTGATCAATGTCGTGGCCGGCGGCAGCGCCAGCGAACTCGCCGCCGACGGCGTGTTCCTGGAGCACGACGAGCGTTATGCCCTGAGCGACGAATATCTCACCGTCTGGCGGCGGCTGATGGCCGGCGAAAAGGTCGATTTCGACGGACGCCATGTGAAGGTGAGGGGCGCGGAACTGCTGTTTCCGCCGGTCCAGACCGGCGGGCCGCCGCTGTTCCTCGGCGGGTCGTCGGACGCGGCGACCCAGGTGACGGCGGACCATATCGACGAGTATCTGACCTGGGGCGAGCCGCCCCCCGCCGTCGCCGCGAAGATCGCTGCTGTTCGCCAGGCCGCCGCGGCGAAGGGCCGGACGGTGCGGTTCGGCATCCGGTTTCACGTGATCGTGCGCGAGACCGAGGAGGCCGCCTGGGCCGAAGCCGACCGCCTGATCAGCCGGCTGGACGACGCCACCATCGCCAAGGTCCAGAAGACCCTCGCCAACCTGGACTCCGTGGGACAGGCGCGGATGAGCGCCCTGCACGGGGGTCGCCGGGATCGCCTGGTGGTCTATCCCAATGTCTGGGCCGGGGTCGGCCTCGTCCGCGGCGGGGCGGGAACGGCGCTGGTGGGGTCCGCGGAGAACGTCGCTGCGCGGATCCGGGAATATCGCGCCCTGGGCGTGGAGACCTTCGTTCTCTCCGGCTATCCGCACCTTGAGGAAGCCTATCGCACGGCGGAACTGCTGTTCCCGTTGCTCGACATCGCGCCGCACGCCACGGCGCCGCGACCGGCCGTGGCCCCCGGCCGCGCCGGCGAGACGGGCGCCCATTTTCGCCATGACTCCGCCTTCGCCGCCGGAGCGACGGGCCCATCCTGAGCCCCGGCGACGGGGCGCCGCCGGGCGCGGGCCGAGCAACCTCGCACGGATGCGCCCCGGCGATTGACATCCGGCCGGGGCGTTGCATCCTTCCGCCCGGGCCGGCGACGACCACGGGTCGCGCCGAACGCGCAGGAGGCGGCCACGGGAAAGCTGATCGTCGCACTTGTCGGCGCCGCGGCCCTGGGCGTCCTGATCACCCTCATCTGGCGGGTTCACAGAGCCCTCGCGATTGCGCACCTGATGCGGACCCGGGGCTGGGATCGGGAACAGGCCGCGTGGGACTATGACAATTCCCCCCGGTCTCCCTTCTGAGCGAGGCGAACGGAGTCCATGAAACGCGGCGTGGCGGCAGTCATCCTTCTGGCCTTGGCCACATCTCACGCGTCGTCGGCCGCCGCGGCGCCGTCACCCGGCGCCCGCCCCGAGGGTCCAAGCTTCGCCTGCGCCCATGTGACATCCCGTGTGAACCGGCTGATCTGCGCCAGCCCCGAATTATCGTCGCTGGATCGCGACCTGGCCGAGACGTTTCGGGCCGTTGTCAACCAGCCGACGGTGGATGCCGCCCAGCTCCGCGCGGACGAGGCGCACTGGGTCCGCCGGGTCCTTCAGTCCTGTGTCGATGGTCCTTGCATCCGGTTGGCGTTCGACGCGCGCATCAGCACGCTTCGCCGGATCAGCCTGGCGGCCGCGAGTCCCGCAGCGCGCGACGAGATGCAGCCGTTTCCGGCGCCGCCGGCGGTGGTCGCCGCCTCCCGGGCCCTGATTGGCCGAAGCTGCGACGGCATGGACAATCTCGCGGCCCTGGACCGGTCCGGCGCGCATCCCCTGGGAGACTTCGTCGCAGCGCCGGGCCAGACGCCCGTCATACTCCCGTCCGCGACCGTGTTTGTCCTCAGAAGCGGCGGCGTATCCGAAGCGGTCCTGTTCTCGCGGCCGGAGGCGGCCGGGGGACGCTGCACGATCACGGACGTCGCGGTGCTCCCGGACCACGGGTCGCTCCTCATGTCATGCTCGGTGGATCCGTCGAAATCGGGCGGCGTCGGGTCGACCGGCGTCGGCGTCCGCCTCTCCGATCGGCGGCTGGTCTACTGGGAGATCAGCGCCGCGGATGGCCGCCTTCGCCGGCAACCGCTGGAGGTCCTGGGCTGGACGAAGTCCGTCCGCTGCCAGCAGCCCGAGGCAGGCGAGTAGCCGTCCGGGGGACGCCCGTCGGCAGGCTGGCCCCGGGGCTCAGCCGGAGTGGTTGGACGGATAGACGCAGATCCCGGTCTGTTGATCGCACGTGGTTCCGCTGATGCAGTCCGCCGACGTGGAGCATTGGGTCTTGCACAGGCCCTGCACCGGATCGCAGAGATAGACGCCACAGTCGGACGTCGCCCCGCGGCTGTTCGAGGCGGTGTGCTGGTCCCGGCACTGATAGGTGACGGTCTTGGCGCCGAGGTCCTTCAGTTGCGCCTGGAGGGTCGTCAACTGGATCTGCAGGGACGCCACCTTGGCCCGCAACTGTGCGATCTGTCCCTCGGTCCGGACCTGGGGGTCGACCGTGATGTTCGGATTGACCCTGGCTGAGGGGATCGGACGGATCTGAGCCGCGGCAGGCGTCGCGACGAGCAGGCAAAGCGCAATCAGCCACACACTCTTGACCATGTGTCGTCTCCTCCCTCGTGAACGCGCAAGACCATCCGGAGGATGGCGTCACGCCGATTGTCTTGATGCGGGTTCCGCGCGATGGCGGAAAACGGATGCGGACTGGAAACGCAAGTAACAGGCGACGACGGTCTAGCGACGTCAGGCAACTGACGCGGACACGCTAGCAGACAATCGCTGCATTTCAAGTTACGGACCGCTCCGAGGGTCGCTGTTGAACGCAGATCCAGCACGACGACGGGAATGGCCTGCGCCCCAGGGCATGGGCGTCTGGCCGCCGTTCAGGCCCTTCGGCGACGACGACTATTCGCATCAACTGTCCCTGGACCTCGAGGTCCCGCCGGGCTGGGCCGCGCGCAGCGAGCCGCACCTGCGCTATTTCACGGATCCGACCTACACGACCCCTCTGGCCGCGCCGGCGCTCATTCGAAGTGACGGGTGGCCGATGATCTTCTTCTGCATCTTCCGCGCGCCGCCCCCTGGTGTCACCCATGTGTTCCGGAAGGGAGAGCCGTTCATCGCCTTCGCCGTCCCGCCCGCAGACCGAATACGCCCCTCCATGCGCTCCAGGCCGATCGGCCGGCCGCGGTGACTGTCGAGACCCTCGACATGACCCGGGAGGATCAGATCAACGCCCTGCGCGCGCATCTGTCCGGGTCGCGGTTCGATATCGTCTTCGTCAATGGCGGCGTCGCCAACCGCCGCCCGGACGCAACCCTGGCGGAGCGGTCGGCGGCTTCTGGACCGGACGCGGGAGGCGCCCTCACGCGCACCGTCGACGGATAGCTTGCCGTCCGGATCCTGTGGTATCCGACCAGGGCGCTGGCGTTGGCGTTGGCGTTACGGGGCGTGAACAGCATGACTCTTGAAGAGCGGATGGTCGCAACGGGCGGCCGAGCGAGCGGTTTTGACTATCTGCGCATCGTCCTCGCTACGGCGGTTGTGTTCTGGCACGCCTTCACGACCGCCTATGGCAACCAGTTCGCCTACAGCTTCCTGTCGACACCCTACCGTGCGCCGATCGCCGTCCTCGTGCCGATGTTCTTCGCCCTGAGCGGGTTCCTGGTCGCCGGCAGCCTGTTCCGAAACAGCGTCGCGACCTTCGTCGGCCTGCGGGCCATCCGGATCGTTCCGGCGCTGGCCGTGGAGACGCTGCTGAGCGCGCTCATCCTCGGTCCGTTGCTGACCACGCAGGCCCTCCAGTCCTATTTCACTGACCCGCTGTTTTTCAAATATCTGTGCAACATATTCGGCTGGATCCATTACCGGCTGCCCGGGTTGTTCCTGCCGAATCCCGTGTCAGACAGAGTGAATGGACAGCTGTGGACCGTTCCCTGGGAGCTTTGGTGTTATCTCGCGCTCACCGTCGCGGCCCTGTCCCGCATTGTCCGTTTCCGCGCCCTGTTCCTGGCGGCGACGGTCATCGGCACGCTCGCCCTGTTCGGGGTCGAGGTCTTCATCCACCATGGCCACATGGACCCGGAAAATGGGGTGGCCGCCCCCGCCCTGCTCATGGCGTTCCTGTCGGCCGTGTCGATCTATCTCTATCGCGACACATTGCCCTGGAACGGATGGGGAGCTGCAGCGTGCAGCCTGGTGTTGCTGGTGCTGTTCCTCGTTCCCGGCGGCGACTACCTGGTCGGCTTTCCGGTGGCGTACGTGACGATCTTTCTCGGGCTCCTGAACCCTGAAAAGATCGGCGTTCTCAAGGGCGCCGACTACAGCTACGGCCTCTACATCTACCACTACGTGATCCAGCAGGTCTTCGTCTTTCTGCTTCCCGCGGACCGCCACTGGTATTTCGTATTTCCGGTATCCTTCGTCCTCGGCAGCGTGTTCGCAGGATTGTCCTGGCACATGGTCGAGAAGCCTGCGCTTCGGTCGCGGAGGTACCTGCCGGCGGTCGAGCGGATGTTTGCCGCGGTCTCGCCTCGAAAGCCGAAAGCGGCCTGATCAGGCTCAGGCGCACTGGGACCGAAGCCGATGACGGCCGCGGTCTTGCTGACTGGCGGCTATTCCCGCCCCCTCCATCCCGGAGGCGCGCGGGGGCGCGCTGCAGCGGACGCGGGACGCCAGAGCCCGCAATATGTCGAAATTCCGCTATTTCCGGACAGCATTTGCAACCGCACTTGCGAGGTCACGGGAAACGGTGATACACCGTCTATGGTTGTGATGCGATCGTTCATCGGTAGTATTCATGTCTCATTTGCTTGTTAACTGGGGTTTTAGGTCTGTAAGATCGAATAAGGCATTACACTTAAGATTGTTTTACTGCAAAAGGTCGATCGTGTACCAGGTGGCGTTACATTCTGCGCTGGCTCTGACACTGGTTGTGGCGCCCGGGAGTGCGCAAACGCTCGGCGCGGCCATCGAATATGTCTATAGAACACACCCTGATGTCTTGGCGGAAACCGAAAATCTGAAGGCGCAGAACGAAGCCTACGTGCAGGCGCAGGCGGCCTTTGGTCCGCAGATCTCGGTCAATTTCGAGGCCGATTACCAGCAGGCGAGGATCGACCAGACAAGCTTCTTCGGCCAGAAATATGTCGCTCGGCAGGTCGGCCGCACGGCAACGACGTCCCTTGATATCTCACAGCCGATCTTCTCTGGCGGGCGTCTGACGGCGCAGATCAATGGCGCGCAGGCGGATGTCCTGGCGGCGCGGGAACACTCCCGTCTGACGCTCAGCCAGATATTCCGGGACGCGATCCGCGCCTATGCCGACGTGGTGCGCGACGAGACCGTCCTGCAGGTGGCGCAGCGGGCCCAGGACCTGCTTGAGCATGACCTCTCCGACATGCAGGAGAAGTTCAAGGTCGGGGCTGCGGCCCTGTCCGATCGGGCGGAGATCCTCGCGCGGCTCGCGGCGGCGCGATCTCAGGCGGCGACCGCCGAGGGGCAGCTTCGCCAGAGCCGCGCAGCCTTCCTGAGCATCATCGGCCAGGCCCCCGCAGATCTTGCCCCTCCCGGCCGCCTGCCGGCCCTGCCGCAAACCCGGGAGGCGTCCGTGGCCGGAGCGATGGCCGACGCCCCGGCGCTGAAACAGGCCCTGTTCGAGGAAGGGTCCGCCCGCGCCAAGGTGGCGCTCGCCAGGGCCGACTTCAGCCCGGACCTGTCCCTGCGCCTCAGCGCCCAATCCCTGCCCGTGGCCCAGTACCTGTCCGCCCAGCAGGACAAGACCCTGACGGCCGGCCTGACCGTGCAGGTGCCTGTGTTCTCGTCCGGCGCCGGCCTGTCCAAATTGCGTCAGGCCGAGGCGGCGGACCGGAGCGCCCGCCTGAAGATCGAGAGCGCCAGACGATCGGTCGTCCAGGCCGCGGAGCAGGCCTTTGCGGCGTATCAGACGACGGCGAGGACCGTCACTCTCTTTGGCGAACAGGTGCGCGCGGATCGGGTCGCCTATGAAAGTCTGAATGAGCAGTTCAAGTCCGGGCTGATCAGCACCATCGATCTTCTGAACTCGGAGCAGGAACTGGCCAATGCGCAGATTTCGCTGGCCGGCGCCGAGCATGACGTCGTTCTGGCCCAGGCGGATCTGTTGGCGGCAGCGGGACGTCTGGAAGCCGATGTCCTGATCCCGGACGCCGAGCCCCGCAACCCCGAGGCGGATTTCCGCATGCTCCGGCTTGCGGCGTCCCGACTGCCGACCACGCTGGTGGTGAGGGAACTCGACCGCCTGGCGCCCGGCGGCGCGCCCCGGGACCGGCCTGTACCGGCGCAGCCCCTCGAGCGGCCGCCGCCGCCGCCCGACAGGGCGACCAATCCCCTCGACGACATGGACCCGGCCAGCCTCGACCCCGCTGCGCCGAAGGAGCGCCCGCGCTGATGTGGCCGCTGGTTCTTGTCATGCTGACGCTGCCGGGTCTCCCTGCGCCGGGCCCGATCCACAGGCAGCACGTCTCGGAGGGGGGCTGGACCCTGTCGACATCCCGCAACGCCTTTACCGGCCGGCTCGCCTGTGGGCTCAGCGGGCGGGCGATGCAGGTCGAGGGAGGCGCCCTGGTGCTGGCGTTCCCAAAGGCCGTCGACACGTCGCAGGCCTGGCTCCGGATCGGCTCGGAGCCGGCGTCGCCCTGGCGGCGCCTGATCCCGGAACTCCGGCAGATGGGTGTCCGTCTGCGCTTTGATGATCTGGATAACCCGAGCCGGGGCCGGGTTCCGGTACCCCTTCGTCTCGTGATCGATGAGACCACCCTGTCGGTGGCGCCCGATGAGCGCAGATCGCCCCGGCGGTTCGTGGTGGCGGGGCTCCGCGACGCTCTCGAGCGCGCAAATGCGCAGGGCTGCGCCTTTCCCATCCCGGGCGCTTCGCCAGCGCCTGACACGTCAGACTGAGAGGGCAGGACCCCATGCGCCGAAACATCACCGTTGCAGGGCTGCTGCTGGCCCTGGTCGCGCCGGACCTCGCACGGGCGGCGCCGCCGCCCAACCCGATCAGCATTGTCACCGCGACCTATCAGGAGGCGTCGGGCAAGCGCGTGATCGATGTCGCAGACAAGCTGCAGGACCTGTGCGGCGCCCATGCGCGCCTGTGCCAGTTTTACTGCGCCGCGTCGACGTTCGGGGACAACAAGCTGCACCACAGGAAGATCTGCCGGGTCACCTACCGGTGCGGCGAAGAGTCCACCCGCGTGGCCCAGGGCGAAGAAAACGACCCTGTGAGCCTGCGCTGCCAGACCCCGTCCCATGACGACTGAGGAGCTTTCGCTCTTCCGCGCAGAGGCGATCGAAGCGCTCGGGACCCGGCTCGGCGCCGCCATCAAGCCTGTCGGGGTGACCGGCGCGTCGCTGACCGCGTTTCTGGTGGCGATCCTGGCGACCGCGGGCGTGTTTCTGTGCACGGCGCAATATGCGCGCAAGGAGACCGTTGTCGGCGTCATCGAGCCATCGGACGGGGCCGCCCGCCTGGTCGCGCCGAAGCCCGGCGTCGTGGCGCAGGTTCTGGTGAAGGAGGGCGCCCGGGTCGAGGCCGGCGCGCCGCTGTTCGTGATCAACCAGGACATGATCACCGACAGCGGCGCTTCGCTCGGCAATCTGTTGAGCGCCGCGACGGGCGCGCAGGGTCGGGCGTTGCGGGACCAGATCGAGGCGCGGCGGCTGTCGACGGAACACCAGCGCGCCGAACTGGGCGCCAAACGCCAGGGTCTTCTCGACCATCAGACGAAGCTCGCAACCGACCTGCAGCTGCAACGCGACCGCCTGCGCCTGCAGGAGCAATCCCTCGACAGCTTCAAGACGCTGAATGAGCGGAAGATCGTCTCGGATCTCCAGTACCGCGACCGTCAGGATACCGTGATCCAGGCCCGTCAGACCCTTTCCGCGATCGAGAAGGACCGGGACGACACCGCCTCCAATCTCGCCCAGGTGGATGCGGAACTGACCCGACTGTCCTCCGACCTCGCAGAGACCGAGGCGCAGCTGAACGTGTCCCGCGCCCAGGTTCGCGAGCGAGAAGCGTCGAACGCGGTCTCGAAGGAGATCGTGCTGCCGGCCCCCAAGGCGGGACGGGTGGTGGCGGTGCAGGTGAAGCCGGGCGCGGCGGTCGTCAATTCCGCAGCGCTCGCCATCGTCCTTCCCGATGGCGCCAACCTGCATGCGGAGCTTTGGGCGCCGTCTCGCGCCGCCGGTTTTGTCCGCCCCGGCGACCGGGTGCGGCTGATGCTCGACGCCTTTCCCTATCAGAAGTTCGGCGTGGTCTTCGGCAAGGTGACGGAGATCGCCAGCGCGCCGACGCCTCCCGCCGAATTGTCCGTTCCCATCGAGACCAAGGAGTCGCTCTACCGCATCGATGTCGTCCTGGAGCGCCAGGACATCGAAGGCTACGGCAAGGTCTGGGCCTTCAGCCCCGGCATGCGGCTGAACGCCGACCTGATCCTGGAAAAGCGCACCTTCATCGAGTGGCTGCTCGATCCCCTCTACGCCGCCATGCGCCGGAGCGGAACCTGATGGGCTTCCGGGACTACGCCTATCTCCAGACCGAACCGTCCGAATGTGGTCTTGCGTGTCTCGCAGCCTCTGCGGCCATGCTGGGGGACAAGACCGATCTTCCGACCTGGCGGCGCAAATTCCCCGTCTCGCGCGGCTTGTCGCTGAACGAGATGCACGAGATCGCCGGGGCTATGGGGCTCAGCGCCCGGTCGGTCCGTTGCGAACCGGAGGAGCTGAAGGATCTCAAAGTCCCGTCCATCCTGCATTTCGGCCTGAAGCATTTTGTGGTCCTGGAGCGGGCCGCCGCTGGCAAGATCCACATCTTCGACCCGGCCATGGGCCGCAGGACGTTGACCGGGAGGGACATTTCCCTCCTCTTCACCGGCGTCGCCACCGAAATCACGGCGGCCCCGAGCTTCACGCGCAAGCCGCAGCCACCCGCATTGCGACTGACCAGTCTTTTCAAATGGACGCCGCAACTGGCCGGCGGCCTGATCCAGATCGCGATCCTGTCCGTTGTGCTCGAGATCTATGTCCTGGCCAGCCCCTACTATATCCAGCTCAGTATCGATGAAGCGGCGCTGAAGGGAGATTCGGAGCTGCTGATCGCCTTGGCGGTGGGCTTCGGACTGTTCGCCCTTTTCAATGTCATTGCGACGGCGCTGCGGACGGTGGTGCTGCAGAAGATCTCGGCGTTGCTGAACTGGGAAATGACGGTCGGCTTCTTCCGGCATCTCATCCGCCTGCCGCTTCCCTGGTTCCAGAGGCGGCGGATGGCGGATGTGCTGGCGAGGTTTCAGGCCCTCGACCCGGTGAAGACCCTGATCGGGAACGGCCTGATCTCCGCCGTGCTTGATGGTGTTCTGTCCATCGCCACCGGCGTGATGCTGTTCGTCTACTCCGCCACTCTGGCCTGGATCGTCGTGGCGAGCCTGGTTGTCTACATGGCGCTCCGCCTGCTGGGGATTCCGATCACACGAAATTACACGTCCGCCGCCCTGGTCGCCTCGATCGGCGAGCAGGGCAAGCGGATGGAGACGCTGCGCGCCATGCAGACCATCAAGGTGATGGGGGCCGAAGCCCAGAGGGAATCGGACTGGTCGAACCGCTTTGCCGACACGGTCCGCACATCCCAGTCCAGCGCCCTCGCCAACCTGGTGTTCAGCACTGCGCACGATGTCTTCGGCGCGGCTGCGCATATTGCGGTGATCGGACTTGGCGCGAACGAAGTGATCAAGGGCCGCATGACGGTCGGCATGCTCTACGCGTTTGTCGCCTATCAGGCGCAGTTTCTGTCCAAGGGCTCCAGCTTCTTCGAGCAGGTCGTCTCCTGGCGGATGCTGGACCTCTACACCTTCCGGTTGGCGGATATCGCGCTGACCGCCGGCGAGCCCGGTATCGATCGGGTTCCCGAGGGCCTGCCCGAGATCCGGGGGCGTATCGAGGTGAAGGAGGTCACGTTCCGCTACTCTGCCACCGAAAAGCCGGTGCTG
>CAINOV010000257.1 GCA_903851655.1 uncultured Caulobacterales bacterium | reverse complement strand
CGCGACGGACATCCGCATCCTCAATCGGACCCGCGCGCGCGCCGACGCCCTGACCGAGGCGGCGCCGTGCACGGCGTTCAGCTGGGACAGGGCGGCCGCGGCGTTCGACGGCGCGGCGACCGTGATCAATGCAACCTCCGGCCAGTTGACCGGCGACGCGCCCCTGCCCTTGCCGCCGGCGAGCGACCCTCCGATCGTGGTGATGGACATGGTCTACAAGCCCCTGATCACGCCCTTCCTGGCGGCTGCGAGGTCCGCCGGCCACCGGGTGGTGGACGGCCTCGACATGCTGATCGGTCAGGCCGCCCCGGCGTTCGAGGCGTTCTACGGCGCGCCGCCCCCCCCGATCGACATTCGCGCGGTGTTGCTGGACAGCATGACGATGACTGTGGAGACGGCCCCATGAAACTCATCGGCCTCACGGGCTCCATCGGCATGGGGAAGTCCACCACGGCGGGAATGTTCGCCGAGTTGGGCCTGCCCGTCTATGACGCCGACGCCGCGGTGCATCGGCTCTACGCGCCCGGGGGCGCCGCGGTGGCCCCGGTGGCCGCCCTGTTTCCCGACGCCCTTGATCAGGGCGGTATTGATCGCCGCCGCCTGAGCGCGCGCGTGCTGGGCGATGACGGAGCCATGCGCGCCCTCGAAGCGGCGGTGCATCCCCTCGTCGCCGCCGACCGGGTGGCCTTCTTCGCCCAGGCGCAGGAGTCCGGCGCGGATCTGGTGGTGCTGGACGTCCCCTTGCTGTTCGAGACGGGCGGCGCGGCCGGGCTCGACGCCATCGTCGTGGCGACGGCGCCGCCGGACGTGCAGCGGGCGCGGGTTCTGGCGCGACCCGACATGGACAGCGCCAAGTTCGAAGCCATACTGGCCCGCCAGACACCGGACGCCGAAAAACGCGCCGGCGCGGACTTCCTGGTGGAGACGGCCGCCGGTCTCGCCCCGGCCCGGGCGCAGGTCCGGTCCATCGTCGAGACCCTGCGCCAGCCAGGCTGGATCAGCCGGCGGCCCCGCTGAGAGGCGCCGGGGACGACCGGACGGTCTGGACTTGGACGGCAAACAGGATGAGACCCGGCGCATGACCCGCGAAATCTGCCTCGACACCGAAACGACCGGGCTCGATCCCAAGACGGGCCACCGCGTCATCGAAATCGCCTGCATCGAGATCGAGGACTACATCCCGACCGGCCGGAGCTTTCACCGGTATATCAATCCTGACCGGGACATCGACCCAGAGGCGGAAAAGGTCCACGGGATCTCCCGCGCCATGCTGGCGGACAAGCCGCGATTCGCCGATCCCGCCATCTGCGACGCTTTTCTCGACTTCGTGGGCGACGCGCGGCTGGTGGCGCACAACGCGCCCTTCGACCGGGGGTTCATCAATCATGAGCTGGAAAAGGCCGGCCGCGCGCCCCTGCCTCAGTCCCGCTGGACATGCACCTTCGACCTGGCCAAGGCCCGGTTTCCGGGCGCCTACAACTCCCTCGACGCCCTGTGCAAACGCTTCAAGATTAGTCTCGCCGAACGGGAGAAGCACGGCGCCCTGATCGACACCCGACTGCTGGCGATGGTCTATCTCGAGCTCCAGGGCGGCAAGGAGCGCGCCCTCGACCTGTCACCCGTCCAGACGTCGAACCAGAAAAAGTCCGCCGCCGCGACCGGTCATGCGGATCCCCGCGGACACGGGCCGCGGCCGAGGGTCCTGCCGAACCGGCTGTCCGCCGACGAGATCGCGGCGCATGAGGCCTTTGTCTCGAAATATCTCAAGGATGCGGCGATCTGGCGCACCCGCTCGACCTGAGGCGGTCAGGCGTTCCCGACGGGCGCCTGGCCGAGGGACCCGTCCCGGGCTGCGCGCTGGGCGGCATAGACCGCCGCGAAGTCCAGCGGCTCGAGCAGGAACGGCGGAAAACCGCCGTCGACCGTGGCGTCAGCGATGATCCGGCGCGCGAACGGAAACAGGAACCGCGGGCATTCCACCAACAGCACCGGCTCGAGCTGGTCCTCGGGCACGCCATCGATCTGGAAGAGACCGCCATAGACCAGCTCTGCCTGGAACGCCGCCTGCCCGTCCGACGTGGCGGTCGCCATCAGCTTGAGATCGACCTCGAACAATCCGTCCGACCGACCCCGCGCCGCCATCTCGACGCCCAGCTCGATCTGAGGCGCCGCCGCCGCCCGCAGGCTGTCCGGGGCCTTTGGGTTCTCGAACGAGAAATCCCGGGTGAACTGGGCGAGGATGCGGATCTGGGGAAGGGCGGGCGCTTCGAGGGCGCTGGTGTCGACGTCGGTCATGCTGGGTCTTTTCGGCCGGCGGGACGAAAGGTCTGCGCCGCAGTTACGGGAAGCGGTGCGCTATCACGACGACGGGTATGGCGCAACTTTCGACGCCTTTGGTCACGTGTTTCGCCGGATTCGCGCGACAGCACCTGACGCCAGCGCAAGAGCGGCTTATATTCACCCAATTCGCAGGACATATCCGTGTCCGACCCCAGAACGGCGGGATGAACTTGCAGACGATCCAACTGTTAATCCTCGCGGCCCTGGCCGCCGTGGTCCTCTTCAGCCTCTACAGCGTGCTGGGCAAGCGCGTCGGTCGCCAGCCGGAGGATGTCGCCGTGCCCGTGGGCGGCCGCAGGCCCGACGCGATCGCGCCGCCGGTCGCGGAGGCCGTCGACGGCGTCGCCCTGTCCGGCCTCGCGGCCGTCAAGGCCAAGGACCCGGCCTTCGACATCGACAGCTTCCTCACCGGCGCCCGCTCGGCCTACGAAACCATCGTCAAGGCGTTTGCAGCCAATGACCGGCGAACACTGGAAGGGCTGACCAGCGCCGACGTGTTCGCGACCTTCAACAAGGCCATCACCGACCGGGAGACGGCCGGTCTGCAGGAGCGGATCGAGTTCCTCAATCCGGCGCGCGCTGATCTGGAAACCGCCGAGGTCGATGGCGACAGCGTGCGGCTGAGGGTGCGGTTCCTCTCTGAATTCCGGTCGGTCCGGACCGCGGCGGGGGCGGCGGACGCCGAAGGCGAACCCGGCGCGGGCGATGAGCGCCGCGCCGCTGAAACCTGGACATTCGAACGAACGACCGGCGGCAAGGACCCGACCTGGGCCCTGGCGCGGGTCGAGGCTGCAGAGGCCTGATGAGCCTCGCGGCGGGGGTCGCGGGTCATCGCCCGACGCACCGCCATCTGGCGGTCGGACTGGCCGTGGCCGCCAGCTTGGCGCTCGCCGCCTGCGCCGGAGGCCCGGGGCCGCGGGGACCGGCGGCCGTCGCCCCACCCGTCCGGGACATCCCGTCAGTCCATCCCCCTGCGCCGACGGCGGCGGCGCCCCCGGACACAGGGATTCGGATTGTGCCCCTCGCGCGCCTGAAAGGGTGGGCTTCGGATGACCACCGCGCCGCCCTTGCGGCGTTCCGACGGGGCTGTGTCGTGTCGCGCAATCCGGCGATCCGTCCGGTCTGCCGCGCCGCCAACGCCCTGGGCGACGCCGACGAGGCCACCGCCCGGACGTTCTTCGAAAGACGGTTCCGCGCGGAAATCCTCCCGGGAGAAGGGGTTCTCACCGGGTATTTCGCACCCGTCTACCCCGCCAGTCGGTACCGAGCCCCGCCCTATACCGCCCCGGTTCGCCCGCCGCCCCCGCCGGGACAGCTGATCGACGCCCGCGTCACGTTTGCCCAGACAGGCGCCCAGCTCGGCTCGGCGGTCGGCGGGGCGCCGCTGGACGGCGCCGGCGTGACCGCGGGATCCGCGTCGGCGGCGACCGCCGACACCGGCTCCGGCCCCCATTCGGGCCGCGGGCCCAGCTCCGGCGACACGGCGCCCTCCGTGGCCGCAAGCCTCGACCTGTCAGCCCTCGAACGGCCCTCGAACGATCCGGTGGCGGACCTGCTGGACGGTCCGGCGACGCGCCCGGCTGGACCGGCCGCCGACCCCCGGCCGGCCGCGTCCGCCGACGCCGGGGCTCTCCCGCCGCCGGTCCGGATCCGCCTGCGGGAGGCGGATCGCGCCGTGATCGATCAGGCCCCCGCCGATGGCGTCACCGCCTGGATGCGGCCGGAGGATCTCTTCTTCATGCAGATCCAGGGGTCCGGGATTCTCGTGTTCCCCGGCGGCGACCGGATCCGCGCCGCCTATGCCGGGGATAATGGCCGACCGTTCGTCGGCATCGCCCGGCCGATGATCCGCGACGGCCTGCTGCCGGCGACGGGGGCGTCGGGAGACGGAATCCGCCACTGGCTGGCCGCCCACGCCGGCGACGCGGCGGACGCGGTGATGCAGAAGAATCCGCGCTATGTGTTCTTCCGCCTCGCGCCGGACACCGGCGCAGAGCCCCAGGGCGCGGCTGGCGTCCCGCTGCCGGCCGGTCGCGCGATCGCCATGGACAGCAGCCATCACGACTTCGGCTCCCTCTACTGGATCGACGCGGAGGCGCCGACCCTGGCGGGGGCGGCCGCTCAGTATCATCGACTGGCCGTGGCGCTGGATACGGGCGGCGCCATTCGCGGCCCCATCCGGGCGGATCTCTATTTCGGAACCGGTGAGGAAGCGGGCCGGGAAGCCGGCCGGGTCAAGCATGTGCTGCACCTGGCGCGCCTCGTGCCGGCGGACGGCGAGGTTTCGGAGGAGAGCGATGCGGCGACCTCTTCACCCAGAGGACGTTAGGCTCTGGTCACTGGTCACCGCGACCGTTCGTCCGCATCGCGGACGGACGCTCACGACCGTGGCGGCGCCGTCCGATCCCGCGCCGCCGGTCCGCCCGGCGGCGACTCCGGCCAAGACCCGCCCAAAGGTCGCCGCGCCGCCACCGCCGCCTCCGTCATCGCAGGCGTCGGTCGCCGCCCGCCCGCGCGCCCCGGCCACCCTGCCGTCGCCGGACGAGATCGAGCCCCGCCGGAAACGTCGGATCAGCATGGCGCGAGAACCGATCGCCGGACGCCTGGACCTGCACGGCCTGACTCAGGACGAGGCCCGCCTCGCCGTGATCGCCTTCATCCGCCGCGAGCACGCCAATGGCGCCCGCGCCGTGCTGATCATCACCGGCAAGGGCGCCATGGGTGACGGCGTGTTGCGCCGCCGGACGCCCGAATGGCTGGCCGAGCCCTCGGTCCGCCCCCTGATCGCCGGCCTGTCGTCGGCGGAGCGGCATCACGGGGGCGAGGGCGCGCTTTATGTTGCGCTCAAGCGGCAACATCGCTGATGGTTGGTCCGCAAGTCGCGAGAGACCGATGAACCGGACGTCCGCCCTGATCCTGATCGCCGCCCTCGGGCTGACGGCCGCACCCGCAGGGGCGGAACCGCCTTCGCCGCCGCCCCCGCCCGCCAAGGCCCGGCCGGCAGGGCCCGCCGCGAGGCCGCCCCGGCCGGCCGTCGGCGTATCGTCGGTCCTGAAAGGCGTCGAGGCCGACTATGATCAATGGGAGCGGGACACGGACCCCGTCACCGCCGGGGACGAAGGAGACGAGCCGTCCCTGTTCCGACTGCCCGACGCCAGTCCGGCGG
>CAINOV010000256.1 GCA_903851655.1 uncultured Caulobacterales bacterium | reverse complement strand
GCGCCCTCTCCCTCGACGGTGAGGCGCAGGCTGTCGCTGAGCGGCCGGCGAACCACGGCGCGGGCGATGGACTCCGACAGGCGATTGAAGTCCCTGAAATCCTCCACCAGTCCGTCGGCGATGTAGCTGTCGTCGTCCTTGAACTGATGCGTCTGCTGCAGCCCGATCAGCTCCAGCTCCGTCTGCCCCCCGAGGCTGTGCTGGTAGTTGAGGCCCATCTCCACCGCCAGATCGCGGTTCGTGTCATTGAGCGTGGAGCCGGCGGACGCCACCGGTCCGGCGTCGCTTTCCCGGTCCAAGTAGACGGTTCCGGTCGCGGCGACATTGGCGCGGAGCTTGCCGCCGAACAGAGGCCGGGTGTAGGTCGCCGAGGCGTTGTCCTGCCAGCCGCCGGCGTGGGCGGCCAGCCGCTCCACGCAGGTGGGCGCGCAGGCGGACGTCCCGGCGAAGGCCGGGTTGTTGTAATAGGTCTCGCGACCCGAGCCGGACCCGTCATCCTGGAAGCCCGACGCGCCGATCGATCCCTCCAGCCCCGTCTCGCCGTCCCGCTGGCTGGTGTCGATGCGGACGCCGGGACGCTGCCTGCCCGTGGACGGCGAGGCGTCGTCATAGGCGATGAAGGTGGTCTGGTGCGTCCCGCCGGACTTGCGGACCACATTGGCGATCAGGGTCTTGCCCTGCATGTCGATGCCGGCGACGCCGCCATGGATCAGCTCGATCCGCTCGACCTGGGTGGCGGGAATCCGCCGCAGGATGCTTTCCAGATCGTCCTGCTTGGTCGTCGGCCTCTGCCCGTCGATCAGGACATTGCCCGCCGCACCGCCAAACCCGCGGACCTGGGCGCCGGAATCGAACACGAAGCCCGGCAGGCGGGTGATCATGTCCATGGCCGTGGTGGGACGCGCCTCGGCGAAGAAGGCGGCGGGAAAGGGCGTCACATTGGCGACCGGCTCGGCGCGCGCGATCGATCCGACCGTCGACGCCGTCAGAGCCAGGGTCAATCCGAACACCACTGTGCGCTGCATGGCCATTCCCGGGAAATCCTGTCCACGCGCGATCTGTTCCGTCAGGAATGGGCCGGACCTGGAATGTTGCTGTTGTGTCCGAAGTCTTTTCACAAAACACGAACCTGTAGACAAATGACTTAAATTTAATTCTCAGATGATCCGGAATTCTCTCAAAAAAGCCGCAGATTAACGCTGACACCTTGCCAAAATTATTCACGAACGGAAGGTCTCCCGAACCACCGCGGGTCCGTTGCTGCAGCCGCCGGCTGGCGGTCCACAGAATTGAATTCCGCCGCTAACACCCTCTTCACACCCGGACCCGCAGTGTCGAACCGGTACGTTCGCGCGTTGGCACAGGCCCCTCAAATGTTCAAATCGCTGTCCGGCAAGATCACGATCATCGCCACGCTGTCCGTCCTATTCCTGACCATCGCCGTCTTTGTCACCACATCCCTGTCCCTCGAGCGTGACGCCGCCGTTCGCGGCGCGGCGGCGCTGGAGCAGGACATCGGCATCGCCCACCTCGCCATGAGCCACTACGGGGACAACTATGCGCTGAAGGGCGACGAACTCACGGTGGGATCGACGAAGCTGAATGGCCTCGATGCGCCGGTGGACAGGGTCAAGGACCTGACCGGCGGCGTCGCCACGGTCTTCGCCGGCGATCTGCGGATCGCCACCAATGTCCTCAAGGACGGCCAGCGGGCGGTGGGCACGCGCCTGTCCCCCGGGCCGGTCCGGGACACGGTTCTGGGCCGCGGCGAACCCTATCGGGGCGAGGCGGACATTCTGGGCAAGCGCTATCTCGTCGCCTATGACGCGATCCGCGGGTCCGACGGCCGGCCGATCGGCATCCTGTTCGCCGGCGTCGCCAAGGACCAGTTCCTGGCGCCGGTGCGGGCCCTGCAGCTGCAGATCGCCGGCGTGTCCCTGGTGCTGGCCGCGATGATCGGTGGCGTCACCCTCGCCCTGGCCCGCCGGATGTTCCAGCCCCTGAAGGACATCCGCCAGGTCATGGATCGGCTGCGCCACGGGGAGCATGAGCTGACCGTCCCCGGCCTGACCCGGGACGATGATCTGGGCGAGATTGCCCAGTCGCTGGAGGCGTTCCGCCAGGCCGCGATCGTCAAGGCCCGGCT
>CAINOV010000255.1 GCA_903851655.1 uncultured Caulobacterales bacterium | reverse complement strand
GGCGACCCCGCCCGGCTGGCCGCCCTCGGCGCCCCCGTGCTGCTGAACGTCGTGCCGGCGAAGGCCCAGGGCGGCATCGACGGGGTGGAGCACCTGACCCTGCGCAGCCTGGCGGATGGATCGGAGCAGACGCTCGCCTGCGACACGGTGGTGATGGCGCTCGGCCTCGTGCCGCAGATCGAGCTGCTGGACGCCGCCGGCGCGAAGATCGTGCGGCGGGCGCAGCGCGGCGGCTTTGTTCCGCAGGTGAGCGACGACGGCCGGACCACCCTGACCGGGGTGAAGGCCCTGGGCGAGGTGACCGGCGTCGAGGGCTCGGACACCGACTACGGCTTGGCCTGGATGCAGGCTCTGATGGCCGCCACCCCCGGCGACACCCTGATCTGCCAGTGCGAGGACGTGACCCGGGCCGACCTCCTTGACCTACGGCCGCCCCGCTATCTGGGAGAGCCGTCGCAGGCCATGCGCCGCCAGAGCCTGACCCGCCTGGCCGAGGACGGTCCGGTGAACCAGGACCAGATCAAGCGCCTGACCCGGGCCTGCATGGGTCCCTGCCAGGCCCGCCGCTGCCGGGAACAGACGGCCATGGCCATGGCCATCGGCACGGACACCGCCCTGGGCGACATTCCCCTGGCGGGCTATCGCGCCCCGGTGCGCCCCCTGCCCCTGAAGGTGATCGGCGAGACCGCGGAGTCGCCCGACCTGACCAACAACTGGGACGTCTGGTTCGGCATTCCCGACCAGTGGATTCCCTACCCCGCCATCGGCACCGATGAGGAGCCCGAGCACTGGGCCTACATCGCCGCCACCAAGTATCTGTGAGAGACGCATGACGGGAACCGAAACACCCCGCGGGGCCAGCGTCGTCGTCATCGGCGGCGGCGTCACCGGCCTCTCCGCCGCCTGGTGGCTGGCCCGGGACGGCGTGGACGTGCTGGTGCTGGACAAGGGCGTTGTCGGCTGGGAGGCGTCGGGCCGCAACGGCGGCGGCTGCTCCCACTACCAGAGCCCGCTGTTCGCCGAGGAACAGCGCCTGTGGCCGATGATGGACGAGCTGCTGGGCTATCCGACGGAGCATCAGAGCCACAAGATCATCTTCGGCGTCACCCAGAAGCAGGTGGACTACTACAAGTACATCGCCGCCACGATCCGCAGCCACGGGCATCAGGTGGACGATCTGACCGGGGACGACATCCGCCGCCTCGTGCCGCTGGCCGGGCCCAATGCGCTCGGCGGTCTCTATGCGCACACCGGCGGCCAGGCCAATCCCCAGCGCACGGTGCAGGCCTATGCCTGGGCCCTGCAGGACCATGGCGGGCGCATCGCGCAGCACACCCCGGTGATCGGCTTCGAGCGGATCGGCGGCGCGGTGACCGGCGTGATCACGCCGCGGGGCGTGATCGGCTGCGACCATGTGCTGGTGGCCGCCGGGCCGCAGGGCGGCCAGCTGATGGCGCTGCTGGACGTGGACATGCCCATGGCCCCCGCCCGGGCCGAGATGATCGTCACCGAGCCCTGCGAGCTCATGCCCCTACGGGCCGTGGACGGGAACGGCCTCTATGGCCGCCAGACCGCCCGGGGCAACCTGGCCTATGGGGGCGGCCCGCACGAGTGGATCGAGGAGATCGCCCCCGACGGCCCCAAGTCCCGGCCGACCACGCCGCTGGTGCGCAACCTGGCCGCCCGGGTGGCGGGGCTGTTCCCCAAGGCCGCGCACCTGCGGGTGATCCGCAGCTGGGCGGGGGTGATCGAGACCACGCCCGACGGCCGTCCGATCCTCGACCGGCTGAAGGACCCGGGCAATGTCACCATCGCCACCATGAGCGGCGTGGGTTTCGGCCTCAGCCCGGCCAGCGGACACGCCCTGCGCGACCTGATCATGGACGGCGCCTGCAGCTTCGCCGACATCTCCAAGCTCGGCCTCGACCGGTTCGCGGGGCTGGCGCCGGACTGGCGGCAGCGGAAGGGTTGGATCACCGCGGCGTCGGAAGAATTCAACGCGCCCGCCGCACTGGCCGGTTGAGGCTGTCACCCTGGCGCCGTAACCATTCCACCGACTCATACACAGCCGACCAGACGGTCCGGGAGAGAGACAGATGAAGACCACCGCCGCCGTCGCCTTCGAGGCGGGCCAGCCCCTCCTGCTCGAAACCCTCGACCTGGACGGCCCCAAGGCCGGCGAGGTAATGGTGGAGATCAAGGCCACCGGCGTGTGCCATACCGACGCGTTCACCCTGTCCGGCGGCGATCCGGAGGGCCTGTTCCCCGCCGTTCTGGGGCACGAGGGCGCGGGCGTGGTGGTCGAGGTCGGACCCGGCGTCACCAGCGTGGCCGTGGGCGACCACGTGATCCCGCTCTACACGCCGGAATGCCGCAACTGCAAGTTCTGCCTGTCCGGCCGCACCAACCTGTGCGTGGCCATCCGCGCCACCCAGGGCAAGGGCGTGATGCCCGACGGCACCTCGCGCTTCTCCTACAAGGGCAAGCCCGTGTTCCACTACATGGGCTGCTCCACCTTCTCCAACTACACCGTGCTGCCGGAGATCGCGGTGGCCAAGGTGCGCAAGGACGCCCCGTTCGAGAAGATCTGCTACATCGGCTGCGGCGTCACCACCGGTGTCGGCGCGGTGATCAACACGGCCAAGGTCCGCCCCGGCTCCACCGTGGCCGTGTTCGGCCTGGGCGGCATCGGCCTGAACGTGGTCCAGGGCGCGCGCATGGTCGGCGCCGACATGATCATCGGCGTGGACCTGAACCCGGAGCGGGAGGCCCTGGGCCGCCAGTTCGGCATGACCCACTTCATCAACCCCAAGGACACGCCGGACGTGGTGGGGGCGATCCAGGCCCTGACCGAGTGGGGCGTGGACTACAGCTTCGAGTGCATCGGCAATGTGGACGTCATGCGCCAGGCCCTGGAATGCTGCCACCGGGGCTGGGGCGAGAGCGTGATCATCGGCGTCGCCGGCGCGGGCAAGGAAATCTCCACCCGTCCGTTCCAGCTGGTCACCGGCCGGGTCTGGAAGGGCTCGGCCTTTGGCGGCGCCAAGGGCCGCACCGACGTGCCGAAGATCGTCGACTGGTACATGGACGGCAAGATCAACATCGACGACCTGGTCACCCACATCCTGCCCATCGCCGACATCAACAAGGCCTTCGACCTGATGCACCATGGCGAGAGCATCCGCACCGTGGTCACCTTCTGATGACATCGCCCCTCAGCCTCGAGCGGGTGTCGGAGCATCGCAGCTTCGGCGGGACCGTGGCCTACTGGCGCCACGCGTCGGCGGCCACGGCCTGTTCCATGACCTTCGCCACCTTCGTCCCCGACCGGGCGGCGACGGGGGCGCGGCTGCCGGTGCTCACCTATCTGGCGGGTCTGACCTGCACGGCGGAGACCTTCATGACCAAGGCCGGCGCCTTCCGCTCCGCAGCGGAGGCCGGGCTGATGCTGGTGGCGCCCGACACCAGCCCCCGGGGCGTGGACGTGCCCGACGTCTCGGACGAGTACGACTTCGGCCAGGGCGCCGGCTTCTACATCAACGCCACCGAGGCGCCCTACGCCCGCAACTTCCAGATGGAGCGCTATGTGACGGAAGAGCTTCCGGCGGTGCTGGAGGCCAACTTTCCCGTGGACCTCGCCCGCCACGGCCTGTTCGGCCACTCCATGGGCGGGCACGGGGCCCTGACCCTGGGGCTGAAGCGGCCCGACCTCTATCGCAGCCTGTCGGCGTTCGCCCCCATCGCCCACCCGGCGGACTGCCCCTGGGGGAAGAAGGCCTTTTCCCGCTATCTCGGCGGGACCGAGGCGGACTGGCGGGCGCACGACGCGGCGGCGCTGCTGGCCAAGGCGCCGGCGGATGGGCCGGCCATCCTGGTGGATCAGGGGCTGGCGGACAGCTTCCTCGCCGAGCAGCTGAATCCCGAGGCGCTGGAGCGGGCGGCGGCCAAGTCCGGCCGGTCCCTGACCCTGCGCCGGCACGCGGGCTATGACCACGGCTACTACTTCATCCAGACCTTCATGGCCGACCACATCGCCCACCACGCCCGGACGCTCGGCGCCTGACATCGTGACCTGACCCTAGGATAGGCCCGCCGATGACGCAGATCCTGGAGCCCGCCCGCGCCATCGACGTGATCGTCGAGACCGACGTCCTGGTGGTGGGCTCCGGCCCCGGCGGGTTGGCCGCCGCCCTCGCCGCCGCCCGGGCCGGGGTGAAGACGGTGCTGGTGGAGCGCTATGGCTGCCTCGGCGGCAACATCACCCAGGTGGGCGTCGAGGGCTTTGCCTGGTACCGGCACGAGAAGACCGTCGACTCCGAGGGCATAGGCCCGGAGTTCGAGACCCGGGCCAGGGCCATGGGCGCCGCCATGCCCGAGCCGCAGTCTCTCAGCCACGCCCTGGATGCGGAGATGTTCAAGCACGTGGCCGACGTCATGGCCCAGGAGGCGGCGGTGCAGGTGATGCTGCACCGGCTCTGCGTCGCGCCGATCCTCGAGGGCGGCGCGCTGAAGGGCGTGATCGTCGAGAGCAAGGCCGGCCGCGAGGCGATCCTGGCCAGGCGCGTCATCGACGCCACCGGCGACGCCGACATCGCCTTCCGGTCCGGTGCGCCCACCCACAAGTCACCGAAGGAGGACATGATGGCCGCGTCGGTCATGTTCTCCATGAGCGGTGTCAACAAGCAGCGCTTCATCGACCACGTGAAGGCCGATCCGCAGACCTACCGGGACTGGAGCGGCAACGGGGAATGGGACATCGAGACCTCGGGCAAGGAGGACGACATGTTCAGCCCCTTCCTGCGCAAACCGTTCAAGCAGGCCCTGGACGCCGGGATCCTGCCGCCGAACCTCGCCACCATCGCCGGAACCTGGGGCGCGGTGTCGGACCAGGGGGACCTGACCTATCTGAACCTGATCGCCCTGCCCGGCTGCGACGGCACCGATCCGGACGACCTGACCGCCGCGGAGATCGAGGGCCGTCGCCAGGCCATCTACGCCATCGAGGCCCTGAAGCGCTTCCTGCCCGGCTGCGAGACGGCCAAGCTGCGCAACTTCGGCATGACGCTGGGCGTGCGCGACACCCGCAAGATCGAGGCGGCCTATAACCTGACCGCCGACGACGTGCGCGGCGAGGGTCGGTTCGAGGATTCCATCGGCATCTTCCCGGAGTTCATCGACGGCTACGGCCTGCTGATCCTGCCCACCACGGGGCGGTACTTCCACGTGCCCTACCGGTCGCTGCTGCCCACGGGCGTCGAAAACCTGCTGGTGGCCGGGCGCAGCATCGGCGGCGACCGGACCAGCCACGCCGCCGTGCGCAACATGATGTGCTGCGCGGTCAGCGGCCAGGGCGCCGGCGTCGCCGCGGCGGTGTCGGTGAAGACCGGCCGGGGCTTTGCCGAGATCGACCTCGCCGCCGTGCAGGCCGAGTTGGTCCGGCAGGGGGCGCGGATCCATTGAGGTCAATCCGGACGGAGATTCCCGGCTCGAGGCCGGGAATGACACTGATTTATATGTATTTTTAAGTCGTCATTCCCGGCCTTGAGCCGGGAACCCCCTTCAGGCAAGGACCCCGCCCATGACCGCCTCGCGACTGAAATGGCCGGTCCTCGCCCTGCTGGCCGTGGTCATCGCCGGCAACTACTACGCCTATGACGCCATCGCCCCGGTGGCGGACCTGCTGCGCGTCCAGCGGGGCTTCAGCCAGTCCCAGATCGGCCTGTTGAACGCCGTGTTCAGCCTGCCCAACATCTTTCTCGCCCTGGCGGGGGGCCTGCTGATCGACCGGTTCGGCGCGGCGCGGGCGGGGTTCGCCTGCGCCGCCCTGTGCGGCCTCGGCGCCGTACTGACCGCGGTCGGCCAGCCCTTCGCCCTGATGGTCACCGGGCGCCTGCTGTTCGGCGTGGGCGAGGAGACCCTGCTGATCGCCCTGCTGGCGGGCCTGTCCCAGTGGTTCGCCGGGGGCGGCATGGCCCTGGCCATGTCCCTGTTCTTCAGCCTGGCCCGGGTCGGTTCCTACGCCGCCGACATCTCCCCCACCTGGGCGCCCGGGGCCTATGCGGCGGGATGGCAGGCGCCGCTCTGGCTGGCCGCCGGCCTGACCGGGGCGAGCCTGGTCGCCGCTGCGGTCTACCTGCTGCTGGACACTCGACGAGGCCCTGCCAGCGGCCCCTCGGCGGAGCGGACCACGGAGCAGTTCCGGCTGGCGGACCTCGGCCGGTTCGACGCGTCCTTCTGGTGCATCCTGACCCTGAACGTGCTGTTCGCCTCGGTCTTCTTCCCGTTCCGCTCCACCTTCGCCATCGCCTATTTCCAGGACGCCAAGGGCCTCAGCCTGGCGCAGGCGGGACAGGTGAACAGCTGGGTCTTCTTCGCCGCCATCTTCGCCACCCCTGTGTTCGGCTGGCTCGCGGACCGGTTCGGCCGCCGCGCGGCGCTGCTGGCGCTCGGGGCGGCGCTCATGCCGGTGACCTTCGCCCTGCTGGGCGCCACCTCGGCCAGCCTGTGGATCTCCACGGTGCTGATGGGGGTCAGCTTCTCGGTGATTCCGGCGGTGATCTGGCCGGCCACCGCCATGCTCGTCCCGCCCCGGCGCCTGGGCGCGGCGTTCGGGCTGATCAATGTCCTGCAGAACCTGGGGCTGGCCGTCTGCAACCTGGCGGCGGGGGGGCTGAACGACCTCTTCCATGCGGGGGCGGCGCATCCCGAGGGGTATCGGCCGATGATGCTGATGTTCGGCCTCATCAGCCTGGTGGCGCTGGCGGCCACGGGGATGCTGTGGCGACGGGAGCAGGGGCCGCACGGCCACGGGCTGGATCGGGCGGGTTGAACAAGGTTCCCGGCTCAAGGCCGGGAGTGGCGGCTAAAACATATCTATGAAAGCTGTCATTCCCGGCCTTGAGCCGGGAACCCCCGTCCGCCCTACCTCGCCAACGCCGCCCGCAGGTCCGCCGCAAAGCTGGGCGCCACACAGATCAACACCCCGTCGCGCCCCGTGGGGCACAGCATCACCGGGGCGTGGCGCAGCAGCGTCGCCGCCACGCATCCCGGAGCGAAGCCCGGGCTCTCGGCGTCGAACAGCCCGTCGATCATCAGCCGTTCGCGCCACCCCGGACCGGTCAGGTCGATCCGCCGCCAGGCGCCGGACACGTCCGACACTGCGGCGACCCCGGACAGGGCGGCGGACAGGGCGGCGGCGTCGCCGGAGGCCAGGACCGCCCGGGGCTCCGCCCAGATCACCGGGCCGGCGGGGGCGTCGGTCACCCGCCCCACCGCCGGGAGCGGCGCGCCGACGGCGCCCTCGAAGGCCTCGGCGAAGGCGGGATCGAGGGCGAAGGCCTCGATCCGCACCAGACGGGTCGGCTGCGGCTCGGACAGGGTCACGGGATCAGTCACGATAGCGCTCTCCCGCCGGATCATGGAAGACCGGCTCGCACACCCGGACCCGGGCGCTGGCCGTGCGGGTGGGCGACCAGGCCAGCAGCTCGTCCCCCGGCCGGGCGCGGCCGCCCTTCAGCAGGGCGAGGCCGACAAAGCCCTCCTCCAGCACCCGCAGGCCCGCCGCCGTGACATGGCCCTGCACGGCGAAGCCCGGCCGCTCCACCAGCATGCTTCCCTCCGCGATCGGGCCGCCCAGGCTCTCGACGCCGACAAACTGCAGCCGGTCCGGGTCGGCGAAGGCCGGGCGCTGCTGCGCCAGCTGGCCCACATAGCCGCCACGGGGATTCAGCATCTTCTCCAGCCGCAGGTCGTGGGCGGAGGTGCGGCCGTCGATCTCGCCGCCGGTCTCCACATGCCCCTTCTCCACCCGCAGGATCTCCAGCGCCTCGAGGCCGTACAGACCGCCGTCCTGCGCCTGCGCCGCCTCGGCCAGGGCGGTCCAGACGGCCACGGCCTGGTGGCTCGGCGCATAGACCTCGAAGGCCCGCTCGCCGGAATAGCTGGCGGCGATCACGAGCACCGGAACACCGGCCACCACCCCCCGGCCGAGGGACATGTGCCGCGGGGGCGCCATCCCCTCCACCACCGCGGCGATCACCGCCCGGGCTCGGGGACCGGCCACGGCGATGGCGGCATGGTGCTCCTGCACATTGGCCGCGCCGACCCGCAGGTCCGGATAGAGCACGTTGCGCACATAGCTGATCAGCCCTGCCATCCGGTCGGCCCCGCCGGTGGAGCTGGTGAGCAGGAACCGGTCCTCCGCCAGCCGCCAGACGGTGCCGTCGTCGTTCACCAGGCCGTCCTCGCGGAGCATGAAGGTGTAGCGTCCGCGACCCACGGCCAGCTTGCTCACACTCGTGGCGCAGACCCGCTCGAGCAGCTGGGCGGCATCCGGGCCCGACACCTCGAACTTGCCCAGGGTGGAGACATCGGTGATCCCCACGGTGGTGCGCACCATCCGCGCCTCCCGCAGGGCCGCCGTGGCCAGGGTTTCCCCCGCCCGGAGATAGGCCCGGGGGCGGCGCCAGTAGCCCACCGCCTGCCAGGGCGGATCGAAGGCGGCGTGCTGGTCGTGGAGGGGCGTGCGGCGCAGCGGCGTCACATGGAAGCCCGCATCCTCCCCCGCCCACAGGCCCAGCGTCGTGGGAATGAACGGCGGGCGGAAGGTGGTCAGGCCCACCTGCGGGGCCGGCCGACCCTCGTTCTGCGCCAGCCGGGCGAGGCCGATCAGGTTGGAGGTCTTGCCCTGGTCGGTGGCCATGCCCAGGGTGGTGTAGCGCTTCTGGTGCTCGACGGAGCGGTACCCCTCCCGCCAGGCGAGGTCGAGATCCCCCAGGGTCACGTCGTTCTGCGGATCGACGAACACCTTCTTGGGATTGACGCCGGGCGCCGGGACAAAGGCGCTGATCTGATCCGCAAAGGCCCGGCCCTCGAACCTCGGCGGGGTGTCGGCCACGGGCCTGCCCCCCGTCGCGGCGGCGGCGTCGAGGCCTGCGCGCCAGGCGTCGGAGAGGGCGTCGGCCAGGCCGAACCGACCGGCGCAGGCCCCGATGCTGACCTGGCCCTGCCGGGGGGCCGTGGGCGTGAAGATCCCCCGCCCCTCGTCCCAGTCCAGTCCGCCGCCCGCCTGCATGTGCAGGTGGACGCTGGGGGTCAGGCCGCCAGACACGGCAATCACGTCTGCGATGAAGCTGGCCGCTCCCCCCGCCGCGGCGGCGGCCAGACCGGTGACGCCCTTGGCCCCGCCGAGGGCCCGCACGGGCCGCACGCCGGTCTCCACCGGGCAGCGGTCGCGGGTGCGGCGCAGCAGGTCCGCATCGATGGCGTCTCCACTGCGGGCGTCGAGCAGCGCCTCGACCCGCACGCCGGCGTCACACAGGCGGATGGCGGTGCGATAGGCGTCGTCGCTGCTGGTGGCGAGCACGATGCGCTGTCCCGCCGCCACGCCGAACCGGTCCAGATAGGTGCGGACGGCGCCGGACAGCATGACGCCGGGCCGGTCATTGTCCTCGAAGGGCAGCGGACGCTCGATGGCGCCCTGGGCCAGGATCACCCGCCCGGCCCGCATCCGCCACATCCGCTGGGCGATCCCGTCGTCGCCGGTCGCCGCGCCGGGCTCGACCACACGCTCCGCCAGATAGACCATGTCGTGGTCGTAATAGCCGATGGCCGTGGTCCGGGTGAGGACCCGGACGCCCAGGGTGCGGAGCTCCGTCTCCGACGCGGCGATCCAATCCCGGGCCGGCTGCCCGTCGATCTGCGCCGGGTCGCCCAGCAGGGAGCCGCCGAGACGGCTGTCCATCTCGGCCAGCGCCACCCGGGCGCCCGACCGGGCCGCGGCCAGGGCCGCCGACAGGCCCGCCGGTCCCGCCCCCACCACCAGCACGTCGCAGAAGGCGGCGCGGCGCTCGTAGCGGTCCGGGTCGGGCAGATGCGGCGGACGGCCGAGCCCGGCGGCGGCGCGGATCACGTGCTCGTACAGCTTCCACAGGGCTGGCGGCCCCAGGAAGGTCTTGTAATAGAAGCCCGCCGGGATGAACGGCGCGATCAGCTGGTTCACCGCCCCCACATCCAGGGCGAGGGAGGGCCAGCGGTTCTGGCTCTCCGCCACCAGCCCGTCATAGAGGTGCAGGTCGGTGGCGCGGGTGTTGGGCTCGAAGCGCCCGCCCTCCCCGGCGCCCACCAGGGCGCTGGGCTCCTCCACCCCGGCGGCGAGGAGGCCGCGGGTACGATGGTACTTAAAGCTGCGGCCGAACACCCGGACGCCGCTCGCCAGCAGGGCCGACGCCAGGGTGTCGCCGGGATGGCCGGTGAAGTCCCGCCCGTCGAAGCCGAACCGCAGGGTCCGGCTGCGGTCGATCAGCCCGCCGGCCGGGAGGCGCGATCCGCCGCTCATGCCTTGGCTCCCCAGGCCTGGACGTCGGTGATGGCGTGGGTGGCCGTGTCCCGGGTGAGGGCGATCCAGGCGCGGCAGCCATAGGTATGGCGCCACAGCTCCCGCGAGTGACCGCGGGGATTGTCCCGGCTGAACAGGTTGCGCACCAGGGCGTCGGCCGTGTCATCGGGGCGGGTGATCGCCTCCACCGGCCGGTCGAAGGTGAATTCCGCATGGGCCCGGGGGCCGCAGTGGGGACAGGGTATGAGCATCATGATCCGGCCCGCCTATCGGTTCTGCGGCATGGGGCCGACGCCGGGTTCGTCCATCGTGTGACCCGTCTCGAAGCGGTCGAGGCGGAACGGCGCCGCCACCGGATGGCTCTCCCCCCGGGCCAGCAGGTGGGCGAACAGCCAGCCGGACCCGGGGGTGGCCTTGAAGCCGCCATAGCACCAGCCGCCATTGAAATAGAGCCCCTCCACGGGGGTCGCGTCGATGAACGGCGAGCCGTCGAAGCTCATGTCCGTGGTGCCGGCCCAGGACCGCAGCATCCGCAGGCGGGACAGGGCGGGGACAAGGGCCAGGGCCTCCGCCGCCGCCTTCTCGATGATGTGCGGCGCGCCCCGCTGGCTGTAGGTGGGATAGGCGTCCGGGTCGCCGCCCAGCACGATCTCGCCCTTGTCCGACTGGCTGATGTAGCAATGCAGGGACTGGGTCATGATCACGGTGTCGATCATCGGCTTCACCGGCTCGGACACGAAGGCCTGCAGCAGGTGCGACTCGATAGGCAGCTTCAGGTCCGCCATGGCGGCCACTCGACCGGAGTTGCCGGCCACCGCGATCCCCACCCGGTCCGCGCCGATGGCCCCGCGGGTGGTCTGCACGCCGGTGATGCGGCCGCTGGTGATATCCATCCCGGTCACTTCGCAGTTCTGGATGATGTCCACCCCCAGCCGGTCGGCGGCGCGGGCATAGCCCCAGGCCACGGCGTCGTGCCGGGCGGTGCCGCCGCGTCGCTGGATCAGCCCGCCCTGCACCGGATAGCGCGCACCGGCGGACACATCGAGCAGCGGGATCAGCCTGGCCACCTGGTCCCGGGTCATCAGCTCCGCATCGATGCCGTCGGCGCGCATGGCGTCGCCCTTCTGCGCCAGCTGCAACATGTCGCTGTCGGAATGGCCGAGGAACAGGGCGCCCCGCTGGCTGAACATGACGTTGTAGTTGATCTCGTCGCTCATCCCCTCCCAGCGCTTGAGCGACAGCTCCATCAGGGCGTGCAGCTGGGGCAGGCGGTAATTGGAGCGGACGATGGTGGTGTTGCGCCCGGTGTTGCCGCCGCCGATCCAGCTGCGCTCCAGCACCGCGACATTCTTCACCCCGTGCGCGGCGGCGAGGTAGAAGGCCGTGGTCAGGCCGTGGCCGCCGCCGCCGATGAGGATCACGTCATAGTGGGACTTCGGCTCCGGATCCCGCCAGGCGCGGGGCCAGTCCTTGTGTCCGCCAAGACCGGCGCGCAACAGGCTGAGGGCTGAGTACTTCATCCGGCGGGGCGAATCCAAGGGTCACATGCGGCGCGAACCTCACTGGTAACCCGGCGGAAATTGTCGCGCAAAGCCGCAAATTCACATCCGCCCGTGCGGAAATGAGATCGAGATCACATTCCGACCCGGTGCGGATGGGTGAAGACCTCGAACCCGTCCCGCCGGGCGACAGCCACCAGGGTGATCCCGGCGGCCTCCGCGGTCCGGACCGCCAGCGCCGTGGGGGCCGAGACCGCGACCAGCACTGGGACGCCCAAGGCCGCGGTCTTCTGCACCATTTCCACCGAGACCCGGCTGGTGAGCAGCACGGCGCCCGCCCGGTCGGCGTCACCGGCGCGGGCCAGGGCGCCGACCAGCTTGTCCAGGGCGTTGTGGCGGCCGACATCCTCCCGCACGGCGACAAGTCCGTCCGACGGTCGCCAGAAGGCGGCGGCGTGGACGGCCCGGGTCTGGGGACCCAGCTGCTGGGCGGCGTCGAGGCCGGCCATGGCGTCCAGGATCTGGTCCGGCGACAGGGGCGCAAGCTCCGGCAGGACGCCGCCAGCCCTCAGTCGGCCCGCCTCCGCAAGGCTGTCGACGCCGCACAGACCGCAGCCTGTGGGACCGGTGCGGGTGCGGCGACGGGCCGCGACGGCGCGCCCCCGGTCCGGGACCAGCCACATCCGCGCCTCGATCCCGCCGGGCTGGGCCAGGATCTCGAGGCTGCGGATCTCCGACGGATCGCCGATGATCCCCTCGGTGAGGCTGAAGCCGAGGGCGAAATCCTCGAGATCGGCGGGGGTGGCCATCATCACCGCCTCGGTGGATCCGTCATAGACCAGGGCGACGGCGGTCTCCTCCGGCAGGAGACGCGCCACGGGCGCGGCGGCGGCGCTTCGCCAGCCCCGGGCGGTCGCCGGCGCGGTCGCCGGCGGAAAGCTGTCCGCTGTCGCCCTCGGCTGACCTGAATTCCCCGCCCGTTCAACCATTTGTGCAGACATCACCGCAAAATTCTATGTCCGCGCCCCTCGACCGGAAGAGGTGCAGAGCTATAGTCATACCATACCCGACGGCGCTGCGATCCCGCCGTCGACAGCCATTGCAAGGCCGCAGACCGTGACCCAACCGCCCGACAGCGCGGCCGACGACGCCCTCGACACCCTCATCGCCAGGCACCGGGACCGTCCCGGCGCGCTGCTGCCGCTGCTGCATGACGTGCAGCACGCCCTGGGCTGCGTCCCCGCGGACGCCGTGCCGCGGATCGCCGCCGCCCTGAACCTGTCCCGGGCGGAGGTGCACGGGGTGGTGACCTTCTATGCCGACTTCCGCGCCACGCCCCCCGCCCGTCGGGTGGTGAAGCTGTGCATGGCCGAGGCCTGCCAGGCCCGGGGCTGCCACGCCGCCGCGGCCCGTCTGAGCGCGGCGACGGGGCTGGCGGTGGGGGAGACCGCCGCCGACAAGAGCCTGTCCCTCGAGCCGATCTACTGCCTCGGCCTGTGCGCCAGCGGCCCGGCGGCCCTGGTGGACGACGTCCCCGTCGCCCGGCTGGCGGGCGCGCGGCTGGACGCCCTGGCGGCGGAGCTGACGCGATGACCGTGCGAGTCTACGTGCCCGGAGACATGGCCGCCGTGGCCGTCGGCGCCGATCAGGTGGCCGGAGCGATCACATCCGCCGCAGGCGCCGCCGGGATCGACATCACACTGGTGCGCAACGGCTCCCGCGGTCTGTTCACGCTGGAGACCCTGGTGGAGGTCGAGACCCCGCGGGGCCGCATCGGCTATGGCCCGGTGGACGCCGTCGATGTGCCGGGCCTCGTCGCGGCGGGCCTGTTCGAGGGGGGCGCCCATCCCCTGCGGCTGGGCCGGCCCGAGACCATCCCCTTCCTCGCCCGCCAGACCCGTCTGACCTTCGCCCGGGCCGGGCTGACCGATCCGCTGAGCCTCGCCGACTATCGCGCCCATGGGGGCCTGAAGGGGCTGGAGGCGGCGCTGGCCCTGTCCCCCGCAGAGGTGGCGGCGCGGGTGAAGGCGTCGGGCCTGCGGGGCCGCGGCGGCGCCGGCTTCCCCACCGGGATCAAGTGGGAGACGGTGCTCGCCGCGCCGGGGCCTCAGAAATACATCGTCTGCAACGCCGACGAGGGGGACAGCGGCACCTTCGCCGATCGACTGCTGATGGAGGCCGATCCCTTCCTGTTGGTGGAAGGCATGGCCATCGCCGCCCATGCGGTAGGGGCGTCCTACGGCTATGTCTACATCCGCTCGGAGTATCCCTTCGCCATCGCCAAGATGACGGCGGCCATCGATCTCGCCCGGGCCGACGGCTGGCTGGGCCGGGGCTTCGACCTCGAGGTGCGGGTGGGCGCCGGGGCCTATGTCTGCGGCGAGGAGACCGCCCTGCTGGAAAGCCTCGAGGGCCGTCGCGGACAGGTGCGGGCCAAGCCGCCCCTGCCGGCGCACCAGGGCCTGTTCGGCCGCCCGACGGTGATCAACAACGTCCTGTCCCTCGCGGCAGTTCCCTTCATCCTGTCCGAGGGGGCGGACGCGTACCAGGAGTTCGGCTTTGGCCGGTCCCGCGGCACCCTGCCGATCCAGCTGGCCGGAGACGTGGTCCACGGCGGCGTGTTCGAGACGCCCTTCGGCCTCAGCCTGGGCGAGCTGGTGGACGACATCGCCGGCGGCTGCGCCAGCGGCCGGGCTGTGCGCGCCGTGCAGGTCGGCGGGCCGCTGGGCGCCTACTTCCCGCGGGCCCTGTTCGACACCCCCTTCGACTACGAGGCGTTCACCGCCCGGGGCGGGCTGATCGGCCACGGGGGCGTGGTGGTGTTCAACGACACGGTGGACCTGGCCAGCCAGGCCCGCTTCGCCATGGAGTTCTGCGCGGCGGAAAGCTGCGGCAAGTGCACGCCTTGCCGCATCGGCTCCACCCGCGGCGTCGAGGTGATCGACCGCATCGTCGCCGGGCAGGCGCGGGAGGCGAACATCGCCGTGCTGGAAGACCTTTGCGAGACCATGAAGCTGGGCTCCCTCTGCGCGCTGGGCGGCTTCACCCCCTACCCGGTGATGAGCGCGCTGGACCATTTCCCTGAAGATTTCGGCGGCGCGGACGTCCGCCGGGCCGCGGAGTAGCCGCCATGTCTCTCATCCAGGAAACCGACTTCGGCGCCCCCGCCGTCCGCTCGGAGAAGACCGTCACCCTGACCATAGACGGGGTCCAGGTCACCGTGCCGGAGGGGACGTCCCTGATGCGGGCGGCCAAGGAACTGGGCACCACCATCCCCAAGCTCTGCGCCACGGACAGCGTGGCGGCGTTCGGCTCGTGTCGCCTGTGCCTGGTGGAGATCGAGGGTCGGGCCGGAACCCCCGCCTCCTGCACCACGCCGGTGGCGGAGGGCATGGTCGTCTCCACCCAGACGCCGAAACTGGCGAAGCTGCGCCGCGGGGTGATGGAGCTCTACATCTCCGACCATCCGCTGGACTGCCTGACCTGCGCGGCCAATGGCGACTGCGAGCTGCAGGACATGGCCGGCGCCGTGGGCCTGCGGGAGGTGCGCTACGGTTATGACGGCGCCAACCACCTGACGGCGGCCAAGGACGCCTCGAACCCCTATTTCACCTATGACGCGTCCAAGTGCATCGTCTGCTCCCGCTGCGTGCGGGCCTGCGAGGAGGTGCAGGGGACCTTCGCCCTGACCATCGCCGGACGGGGCTTCGGCAGCCGGGTCTCGCCAGGCCAGTCGGAAAGCTTCATGACCTCGGAATGCGTGTCCTGCGGCGCCTGCGTCCAGGCCTGCCCGACGGCCACCCTGACCGAGACCCGGGTGATCGAGATCGGCCAGCCGGAGCACTCCGCCGTCACCACCTGCGCCTATTGCGGCGTCGGCTGCGCCTTCAAGGCCGAGATGCGCGGCGAGGAGCTGGTGCGCATGGTCCCGTGGAAGGCCGGCAAGGCCAACCGCGGCCACAGCTGCGTCAAGGGCCGCTTCGCCTGGGGCTACGCCACCCACCGGGAGCGGGTGACCGAGCCGATGATCCGCGCCTCGATCCACGACCCCTGGAAGGTGGTCAGCTGGGACGAGGCCATCGCCCATACGGCGTCTGAGTTCAAGCGCATCCAGGGCCAGTACGGACGCGACAGCGTCGGCGGCATCACCTCGTCCCGCTGCACCAATGAAGAGACCTATCTGGTGCAGAAGCTGGTCCGCACCGCCTTCGGCAACCACAATGTCGACACCTGCGCGCGGGTCTGCCACTCCCCCACCGGCTATGGGCTGAAGACCACCTTCGGCGCCTCGGCGGGCACCCAGGACTTCGACAGCGTCGAAGAGACCGACGTGATGGTGGTGATCGGCGCCAACCCCACCGACGCCCATCCGGTGTTCGCCTCGCGCATGAAGAAGCGCCTGCGGCAGGGGGCGCGGCTGATCGTCATCGATCCGCGGCGGATCGACCTGGTGCGCTCGGCCCGGGTCCAGGCCGACCATCACCTGGCGCTGCGCCCCGGAACCAATGTGGCGGTGCTGACCGCCATGGCCCATGTGATCGTCACCGAAGGCCTGGCCGACGAGGCCTATGTGCGGGAGCGCTGCGACCTGCAGGCCTATGCCCACTGGGCGGAGTTCGTCAGCCTGCCGCAGCACGGCCCGGAGGCCACGGAAGCCGTCACCGGCGTTCCGGCGGCGGAGCTGCGCGCGGCGGCCCGGCTCTACGCCACCGGCGGCAATGGGTCGATCTATTACGGCCTGGGGGTGACCGAGCACAGCCAGGGCTCCACCACGGTCATGGCCATCGCCAACCTGGCCATGGTCACGGGAAACATCGGCCGCCCGGGGGTAGGGGTGAACCCGCTGCGGGGCCAGAACAATGTCCAGGGCGCCTGCGACATGGGCAGCTTCCCGCACGAGTTCTCGGGCTATCGCCACGTGTCCGACGACGAGACCCGCCAGCTGTTCGAGGAGGCCTGGGGCGTGGCCCTGGGGGACGAGCCCGGCCTGCGCATCCCCAACATGCTGGACGAGGCCGTGGCCGGCCACTTCAAGGGCCTCTATGTCCAGGGGGAGGACATCCTCCAGTCCGACCCGAACACCAGGCACGTGGCCGCGGGGCTCGCGGCCATGGAGTGCGTGGTGGTGCAGGACCTGTTCCTGAACGAGACCGCCAACTACGCCCACGTCTTCCTGCCGGGCTCCACCTTCCTGGAAAAGGACGGCACCTTCACCAATGCGGAGCGGCGGATCCAGCGGGTGCGCAAGGTCATGCGGCCGCGCAACGGCTATGCCGACTGGGAAGTGACGCAGATGCTGTCCAACGCGCTGGGCTATCCCATGGCCTATGACCATCCGTCGCAGATCATGGACGAGATCGCCCGCCTGACCCCCTCCTTCGCCGGCGTCAGCTTCGAGAAGCTGGACGCCCTGGGCTCGATCCAGTGGCCCTGCAACGCCGCCGCGCCGGAGGGCACGCCGGTCATGCACATCGACCACTTCGTGCGCGGCAAGGGCCAGTTCATCCTCACCGAATACGTCCCCACCGAGGAAAAGGTCGGGCCGCGCTACCCGCTGCTGCTGACCACCGGCCGGATTCTCAGCCAGTACAATGTGGGCGCCCAGACCCGGCGGACGGAGAACTCCCGCTGGCACGCGGAGGACGTCCTCGAGATCCATCCCCATGACGCCGAGGAGCGGGGCGTCCGCGACGGGGACTGGGTCCGGCTGAAGAGCCGCTCGGGGGAGACCGCGCTGCGGGCCGAGATCACCGACAGGGTGGCGCCGGGGGTGGTCTACACCACCTTCCACCACCCCCTGACCCAGGCCAATGTGATCACCACCGACCATTCCGACTGGGCCACCAACTGCCCGGAATACAAAGTCACGGCGGTGCAGGTGAGCCGCGGCAACGGCCCGGCCGAATGGCAGGTGGAATACACCGCCCAGGCGCGGAAGAGCCGGCGGATCGAGGCGGCGGAATGACCGACGCGGACGAGGCCCACGCCACCGGGGTGACCCCCATGGCCAATCAGATCGCCGGCTTCTTCGTCAGCCAGGGGGACCACGCCGCGGCGGTGGCGGGAACCGCCGACCACATCAAGGCCTTCTGGGCGCCGGTCATGCGCCGCGAACTGCTGGCTCTGGTGGACGCAGGCCAGGCCGAAGGGCTGTCCGACGTGGCGCGGGAGGCGATCCTGCGGCTGCGGTAGGTCGGACGGGGGTTCCCGCCTCAAGGGCGGGAATGACGGTTCAAAATTTATATGAAATCTCGTCATTCCCGGGCGAAGACCCGGGAACCTTGGTCAGGATCTCCCCGACCGCCTTCCCCCGCCCGACCTGCGTAACTACATCCCGGACAGCTGCCGACAGGACGCCCGCCATGAATGCTCCCGCCTCCGAACGCGCCCGCCTGGCGCTGACCCGTCCCGACCTGTTCCGCGAGCAGGCCTATGTGGACGGCCAGTGGATCGGCGCAGACGAGACCCTGAGCGTCGCCAACCCCGCCACCGGCCGCGCGCTGGGCGTCGTGCCGTCCCTGCAGGCCCATCACGCCGAGGCCGCGGTGGCCGCTGCCGACCGCGCCCTGCCCGCCTGGCGCCGCCAGACCGCCCGGGCCCGAGGCCTGATCCTGCGCCGCTGGTACGAGCTGATGACGGCCCACCAGGAGGATCTGGCCCGACTGCTCACCGCCGAACAGGGCAAGCCCCTGGCCGAGGCCCGGGGGGAGATCGCCTACGCCGCCAGCTTCCTTGAATGGTTCGCCGAAGAAGGCCGCCGGGCCTATGGGGAGGTGATTCCGCCCCACCTGGCCGACCGCCGGGTGCTGGTGAGCAAGGAGCCCGTGGGCGTGGTCTCGGCCATCACGCCCTGGAACTTCCCCGCCGCCATGATCACCCGCAAGGTCGGCCCGGCCCTGGCCGCCGGCTGCACCGTGGTGCTGAAGCCCTCGGAGCTGACCCCCTTCTCCGCCCTGGCGCTGGCCGTGCTGGCGGAGGAGGCGGGCGTCCCGCCGGGGGTGTTCAATATCGTCACCGGCCTGCCCGCCGGCGTCGGCGCGGTGCTGACCGACGATCCCCGCATCGCCAAGTTCACCTTCACCGGCTCCACCGCCGTGGGCAAGATGCTGGCGGCCCGGTGCATGGGCACGGTGAAGCGGGTGTCCCTGGAGCTGGGGGGCAATGCGCCCTTCATCGTGTTCGACGACGCCGATCTGGACGCCGCGGTGGAGGGGGCCATGGTCTCCAAGTTCCGCAACACCGGCCAGACCTGCGTCTGCGCCAACCGCTTCCTGGTCCAGCAGGGGATCTACGAGGCCTTCGCCGAAAAGCTCACCGCCCGCGCCGCCGCGCTTGTCGTCGGCGACGGGCTGGCGGGCGTCACCGACCAGGGCCCCCTGATCAACGCCGCCGCCCTGGCCAAGGTGGAGCGTCACGTGGCCGCCGTGCAGGCGGCGGGGGGCGAGCTGCGCACCGGCGGGCGGCCGCACGCTCTGGGCGGGACCTTCTTCCAGCCCACCGTCCTGACCGGCCTGAAACCCGACACCCTGTTGAACTCGGAGGAGACCTTCGGCCCCCTGGCGGGCCTGGTGGCCTTCGACACCGAAGACGAGGCGATCCGCATCGCCAACGACACCCGCTCGGGCCTCGCCTCCTACTTCTACAGCCGCGACGCCAGCCGCATCTTCCGGGTGAACGCGCAGCTGCAGTACGGCATGGTGGGAATCAACACCGGCCTGATCTCCACCGAGATCGCCCCCTTCGGCGGGGTGAAGGAAAGCGGCGTCGGGCGGGAGGGATCCAGCCACGGCATCGACGAGTATCTGAACCTGAAACTCAGCGTCCTGGCGATTTCGCCGCAATGACCGGAAAGACCCCCATGCCCCGCGCCCTCCCTGCCCTCGCCCTGCTGCTGGTCCCCGTCTTCTCGCTGGCCGTGGCCGGCTGCGCCACCCTGCCGCCGGCGCCCCTGGCCCCGGCCCCGGCGAAAGCGGTGGACGCCGCCCGCTTCTACAGCGGCGTCTGGCGGGAGGTCGCCCGGCGGCCGGAATCCCTGACGGACGGCTGCGTCGCGGGCGCGACGGAATACACGGTGATCGACGAGACCCATGTGAAGGTGCTGGACACCTGCCGGGTCGGCACGCCCGCCGGCGCGCTGAAGGACATCGGCGGGACCGGGACGATCCTCGATCCCGGGACCAATGCGAAGCTGCATGTGGGCTATCGGGTGTTCGGCATTTTCACCGTCGGCCGGGACTACTGGATCCTCGACCACGGGGACGACTGGTTCATCTCCACCGACCCGACCTTCACCCGGCTCTATCTCTACACCCGTCCGGACAAGGACACGCCGGAGCTGCGGGAGAGGCTCGCCGCCCGGGCCAAGGCCCTGGGCTATGACGTGAGCAAGCTGGAATATCCGGCGCAGCCGTGAGGGGTTTTCCTGATGGAGGTTCCCGGCTCAAGGCCGGGAATGACATTGATTTAGATATATTTTTGAAAACTCGTCATTCCCGGGCGAAGACCCGGGAACCTTGGTCAGGACAAAACGCCACATCCGGACGGAGGTTCCCGCCTCAAGGGCGTGAATGACGACTAAATATATGTATTTTATAATTTAAGCTGTCATTCCCGGGCGAAGACCCGGGAACCTCGTTCAAGCCAGCACGTCCCCATAAAGCTCCCGCAACCGCTTCTTGTCGATCTTGCCCGTGGCCGTCAGGGGCACAGGGGCGAAGATCAGCTTGTCGGGCATCCACCACCTGACGATGTGGGGGCCGAGGAAGTCCAGCACCTGCGCCTCGGTCAGCTCGACGCCGTCATGGGCCTCGACGATCAGGATTGGGCGCTCCTCCCACTTGGGGTGGAACACGCCGACGACCGCGGCCACCTTCACCCCGGGGCAGGCGGCGGCGACGTTCTCGATGTCGATGGAGCTGATCCACTCCCCGCCGGACTTGATCACGTCCTTCTTGCGGTCGGTGATGCGCATGAAGCCCAGGGGGTCGATGGTGGCGATGTCGCCGGTGTCGAACCAGCCGTCCGGGCCCAGCGCCGTGCGCTCCGCCCGGTAGTAACGCTCCAGCGTCCAGGGCCCGCGCACCAGCAGGGCGCCGGAGCTCTCCCCGTCATGCGGCAGGGGCGCGCCGGTCTCGTCGACGATCTTCAGTTCGACGCCGAACTGCAGGCGGCCCTGGCGGGTCCAGATCACCTCGTTGACCTCGTCGTCCCCCAGCGCCGCAAGCGCTGGGGTCGGGGTGGCCACCACGCCCAGGGGGCTGGTCTCGGTCATGCCCCAGATCTGCAGGACGGACACGCCGTAGGTGGTCTGGAAGGTCTCCGCCATGGCCCGGGGCACGGCGGAGCCGCCGATCACCACCCGCTTCAGCGCGCCGGGACCCTCCCCGGTCTTGTTCAGATGATCGAGATACATCGTCCAGATGGTGGGCACGCCGCCGGAGAAGGTGACGCCCTCGTCCTGGATCAGCTGCTGCAGGCTGGCGGCGTCCATCCGGTCGCAGGGCAGCACCAGCTTGGCCCCGTTGATCACCGCGGTGAAGGGCAGGCCCCAGGCCGTGGCGTGATAGAGGGAGCTGCAGGGCATGATCACGTCGAAGGCTGAAATGCCGAAGGCGCTGGCCAGGCCGCCCACCAGGGCGTGCAGCACCACCGAGCGGTGCGAATACAGCACCCCCTTGGGATCCCCCGTGGTGCCCGAGGTGTAGCAGAGGAAGGACCCTGCGTTCTCGCTGAACACCGGCCAGTCGAAGCGGTCGCCCCGGTCGGCGATCAGGGCCTCGTAGCTGTCGAACCCGTCGCACAGGGCCGCCGGGCTCAGCTGGATGAAGTGGCGGACATGGGTCAGATAGGGGCGCAGCCGCGTGACCAGCGCCACAAAGCTGCGGTCGAACAGCAGCACCCGGCTCTCGGCGTGGTTGATCGTGTAGATGATCTGGTCGTCGGACAGGCGCGGATTGGCCGTGTGCAGCACCGCCCCCAGGCCCGGAACGCCGTAGAACAGCTCCAGGTGCCGGTGGGTGTTCCAGGCCAGCGAGCTGACCCGGTCGCCGGCCTCCACCCCCAGGGCCGTCATGAGGTTGGCGACCTTCGCCGCCCGGGCGGCCAGGCCCTGGTAGTCATAGCGGTGCAGGGGCTCGTCCACCCCGCGGGAGACGATCTCCCGGGTGGGAAAGGCGAGCGCGGCATGGCGCAGAATGCTGGAGATCTGCAGCGGCGCAGACTGCATCAGACCGGGAAGCATCGCCTCACCTCACCTTCTGGCGCGACGGGCCGGATCAGACCGCGTCGGCGATCTTCAGCGTATCCCGAAGCTGGCGCTTGAGGAACTTGCCGCTGGCGTTGCGCGGGATGGCTTCGCTCAGGAACCAGATGTACCGCGGCGACTTGTGCTTGGCCATGACGCCGGCGCAGTGGGCGCGCACCGCCGCGGCGTCGAGCACCGCGCCCGGCTGCAGCAGGATGGCGCAGCCGACCTCCTCCCCCAGCCGCTCGTCCGGCACGCCGAACACGCAGCATTCGGCCACTTGTGGCAGGCGGAAGATGCAGGTCTCCACCTCGGCGCAGTAGATGTTCTCTCCGCCGCGCAGGACCATGTCCTTCTTGCGGTCGACGATGAAGATGAAGCCGTCCGCGTCCAGGCGGGCCACGTCGCCGGTATGCAGCCAGCCGTCGGTGATCGATTCCGCCGTGGCGTCGGGGCGGTTGATATAGCCCTTGATGACCGGGGAGCCCTTCACCCACAGCTCGCCGATCTCGCCGGTGGGGACGGCGTTTCCGTCATCGTCCACGCACTTGACCTCGAAGGTCGGCATGGCGGGGCCAGCGCTGTCGGGCTTGTCGACGAAGAAGTCGCCGCTGATGGAGGTGATGATGCCGCAGGTCTCGGTCATGCCATAGCCGGTCTGCGGCCGGGCGGTGGCCACCGACTTGTCGATCTTGTGCACCAGATCCGGCTGCAGCTGCGAGCCGCCGCCGCCCAGGGACACCAGGGTGGACAGGTCGTGCTTGTCGAAGTCCGGATGGGCGATCAGCTCGCGGCTCATCACCGGCACGCCGGTCATGGCGGTGACCTTTTCCCGCTCGATCAGCTTCAGGGCCGCGCCGGGATCCCAGCGGTACATGAGCACCACCGCGCCGCCGGCGGCGGTGACCAGATAGACGCCGCAGTTGTTCGCCGTCACGTGGAACAGGGGCGTGGGCAGCAGGGCCACGGGGACCGGCGGCGGGATGTTCGGGTCGACGAACACCCCCGTCGCCCGCTGGGTGGCCAGGGACTGCACCTGGGTGGCGAACAGCATGTTGAACAGGTTGGCGATGCAGCCCCGGTGGGTCAGCTGCGCGCCCTTGGGGAAGCCCGTGGTGCCGGAGGTATAGAAGATGCAGGCGTCGTCGTCCGGGTCCGGCTCCACCGCCGGCAGGTCGCCGCCATGGGCTGCGACCTCGCTCCACGGGGTCACCCCGGCCGCGGGGGCCGCGCGGACGCCGACCAGCTTGGCGCCGCCCAGGGCGTCCCGGCAAGTCTCGATCCGCTCCAGCCGCTCCTGGTCGGCGAACACGACCTTGGGGCGGGAGTCCTTCAGGGCGTAGTCCAGCTCTTCCGGCACCCACCAGGCGTTCATGCCGACGCAGGCGACGCCGGTGGAGACGCAGGCCCAGTAGATCAGCATCCACTCCGGATAGTTGCGCATGGCCACCGCCACCCGGTCCCCCGGGCGGACGCCCTGGGCGAACATCCACCTGGCCACCGAGGCCACGATCCGGTGCGACTCCGCATAGGTGAAGCGGTCGTCCTCGTAGATCAGATAGGTCCGGTCGGCGAAGGCCGCCGTGGACAGCCACAGGGCCCGGATGTTGGGCAGGGCGTTCTTGTAGACGTTCAGTTGCTGGCCGCGGACCTCGGCCTTGACCACTTCAAACTGCGCGCCGGGCGCGGTCAGCTCGGCCCAGGCGGCCTTGAGTTCACTGTAGTGCATGGGGTCTTCAGTCCTACTCGGCGGCGATGCGGATGTGGGGAGCGGTCTGGGGTCCGCGGATCAGCTGGCCGGGCATCTCGCCCGTCTCCACCCCGTTCTCGAAGGTGACCACCCCCGAAACGATGGTGGCGCGATAGCCTTCCGACCGCTGGATCATCCGGCGGCCCTGGGCGGGCAGGTCGAAGACCATTTCCGGGGGCAGGATGCGAAGCGCGTCATAGTCGATGATGTTGAGGTCGGCCTTCATCCCCGGCGCGAGCACGCCGCGGTCGTGCAGGCCATAGAGCGACGCGGTGCGCTGGGTCTGCATGTGCACCACCTGCTCCAGCGGCAGGCGGGGGCCCCGCGCCCGGTCCCGGGCCCAGTGGGTCAGCATGTAGGTGGGGAAGCTGGCGTCGCAGATCACCCCGCAGTGCGCGCCGCCGTCGGACAGGCTGAGCACGGTGGCCGGGTGGTTCATCATCTCGTGGATGTGGTCGAAGTTGAAGTTCGCGTAGTTCAGCAGGGGCAGGTAGATGTAGCCGCGGCCGTCCTGCTCCATCAGCATGTCATAGACGATCTCGGCGGGGGGCTTGCCCGTGGCCGCGGCGAGGGCCGCCACGCTGTCCCCGGCGGCGGGCTCGTAGTCCAGCCCAGCCTCCCGCTCCAGCCGGAACATGCGGTCATAGCCGTGCATCAGGATCATGCCGAGCACGCCATAGCCGCTCATGTCCGCCTGTTCGGAGACGATGGCATGGCGTATCGCCGGGTCCTTCAGCTTCTCCAGCCGCTCGGCGAACGGCAGGTCGGCGATGGCGCGATAGGCCGCACGGCTGACGAAGGGATGCACCGTGCTCTGCCAGCCCAGCACCAGCCCGGTGGGGCGGCACGCGATCTGGGCGGTGACGTCGGCCCCCTCGGCCCGGGCGGCGTCGGTCAGGGCCAGCATGTCCCGCCACTTGTCCGCCTCCACCGGCGACTGCAGCAGGGCGTAGGTCACCGGCAGGCCCGTCTCGACGGACAACTCCTTCATCCAGTTGAACTCTTCCACGGCGGGCGTCATGTCCGAGGCCATCTCGAACACCCCGTGCCCCGCCTCGCCCAGCGCCCGGCCGAGGCCCATGAGCTCGGCCTTGTTGGCGAAGGTGCCGGGCACCGGCTCCCCGTCCTTGGACAGGTGCAGCATGGTGCGGGAGGTGGAAAAGCCCAGCGCGCCGGCGGCCACGCCCTCGCGGACAATGGCGGCCATGGCGGCGATGTCGTCGTCGTTGGCGGCCTCGTTCCGGGCCCCGCGCTCCCCCATCACATAGGCGCGGACCGAGCCGTGGGGCACCTGGGTCGCCACGTCCAGCACCCGCTTCTGGCCTTCCAGGCTGTCCATGTACTGGGGGAAGGTCTCCCAGTTCCACTTGATGCCCTCGGCCAGGGCCGAGCCGGGAATGTCCTCCACCCCCTCCATCAGCGAGATCAGCCAGTCGCGGCGATCCGGGCGGGCCGGCGCGAAGCCGACGCCGCAATTGCCCATGATGGCCGTGGTCACCCCATGCCAGCAGGACGGGGACAGGAGCGGATCCCAGGTCACCTGGCCGTCGTAATGGGTGTGGATGTCGACGAAGCCCGGCGTGACCAGCAGGCCCGTGGCGTCGATCTCCCGCCGGCCCTTGGCCTCCACCACGCCCACGGCGGAGATCACGCCGCCGTCGATGGCCACGTCGGCCAGACGCGCCGGCGCGCCCGTGCCGTCGACGACCCGGCCGCCACGAATGACGAGATCATGCATGTCCTGACATCCTCCCAGATGTGCTGACCCCGGATCGCTCCGGGACTGGCCGCGCTTCGGCGGTCCGTTGCCTGCAAGTGTAAGCCCTGGCGAGGCTCTGGCAATCGGAAAGGTGATCAGCGATCAGGCGGTCCGTCCAAGGCCGGGAAAATCTTGCCCCGGAACCCTCCGCGCCCATGGGCGCCGCTGCGTCAGTCCTGCTAACGGTGGCCCATGACCGATGACGCCCTCCCCCACGACCCGCCCCCCGGCTTCCACGCCCTGCCCATCCCCATCGGCTTCCTGCAGGTGAACGGGCCCCTGTACGTGAAGGTGGCCGGAGACACGCTGAAGCTCGGCCTGCGGGTAGAGATGCGCCACTGCAACCCCATGAAGATCTGCCACGGTGGCATGCTGGCCACCTTCATCGACATGCTGATGCCCTTCACCATCTCCTATCAGGGGCATGCGGAGGGTCGCTTCATGCCCACGGTGCAGCTGACCCAGGACTACATGGCGCCCGCGCCGCTGGGGTGCTGGCTGGAGGGCGAGGCCCAGGTGCTGAAGGCCACCCGCAGCCTGATCTTCGCCCAGTGCCTGGTGACGGCGGACGACGCCCTGTGCCTGCGCGCCAACGGCGTGTTCAAGCTGGGCCCCGAGGTTCCCGGCGCCGGCGGGCTGTCCAAGTTCCTGCAGAGCCTGCGGAACCAGGGGTAGGCTTGACGGAGGTTCCCGGGTCAGGCCCGGGAATGACAGCTTTCATAAAATCAAAATCAGTCGTCATTCCCGCCCTTGAGGCGGGAACCTCCATCCGGAGTGAGCGCCATATCCTGACCAAGGTTCCCGGGTCT
>CAINOV010000254.1 GCA_903851655.1 uncultured Caulobacterales bacterium | reverse complement strand
GGGATCGGCAAGACCCTGACCCTGACCGGGCTCAGCCTGCAGGGCGCCAGTGCCGCGGACTATGTGCTGAACCCGGTGACCGGCGTGATCAACCCGGCCACGGTCTATGTCCGCTACCTCCAGGGCGCCGACAAGGTCTATGACGGCACGACCGCGGGGGCGCTGAACCTGACGGCGACGCCGACCCTCGACGGGGTGATCGCCGCCGACGCGCATACGGTGGGCCTGAGCCTCACCAACGCCGTCGCCACCTTCAGCACTGCGGACGCGGGCGCGCGGAAGCCGCTGACGGTCACCGGCCTCGCCCTGACCAACAACAGCCTGGGCAACTACACCCTGGTCCAGCCCACCGACGTGACGGCGACGATCACGCCGGCGACCCTGACCCTGGGCGGCAACCTGACCGCGGAAAGCCGTCCCTACAACGGCGCCTCGACGACCCGCATCGACGGAACCCTCACCGTCACGGGCGTCGTCGCCGCCGACCAGGCCGCGTTCCGCTACGACGCCAGCCAGATCTACGGCGCCTTCGCCGATCCCAACGCCGGATCCGGCAAGGCGGTGACGCTCCACGGCTTCAGCTTCAGCGGCGCGCCCAGCCAGGACTATGTGGTCTCCGCCCCGACCCTGACGGCGGACATCACCAAGGCCGTGCTGACGGTGGGCGGCCTGTCGGTCGCGACCAAGGCCTATGACGGAACCACCACGGCGCTGCTCGACGCCTCCCGAGAGACCGTCCAGGGCGCCGTGAACGGCGAGTCCGTCGGCGTGAACCTGACCTTCGCCACCGCCGCCTTCAACAGCGCCGATGTGGGCCATGCGCCGGGCGGCGCCGTGGCCGCGGTGGGGGTCACGGTGAACATGTCCACGGTCCAGCTGACCGGGACCGCCAGCGCCAACTACCAGGTCAGCCCGATCGTCCTGACCGGGCTCATCACCCCCAAGGCGGTGAGCGTCACCGGGCTGATGGCCGCGTCCCGGGCCTATGACGGAACCACCCTTGCGACCATCGGCGTGGATCCGTCGGCGGGCGCCGTCGCGCTGGACGGCGTGCTGCTTGCGGATGCGCGGGCGGTCAGCCTGGCCATCGCCGCGGGCGGGCCCACCGGCCAGTTCGCCACGCAGCACGCCGGCGCCGGCCTGGCGGTGTCCGTGGGCGGCCTGTCCCTCGGCGGGCTGAAGAGCGGGGACTACAGCCTCACCCCCCTGACGCTCTACGCCGACATCACCAAGGCCATCGTCACGGCGACGGGCTATTCGATCGCCACGCGGACCTATGACACCACCACCACGGTCCCGATCGTCACCGCGGCCAGCGCCGGACTGACGGGCGTGATCGCCGGGGACGACGTCTCCCTGTCGGGTGCGGCGTCGGCGACCTATGCCGACGCCCATGCGGGAACGGCCAAGACCGTGACGGTCCAGGGCCTGTCGATCGGCGGCGCGTCGGTCGCTGACTACCAGCTGGCGCCCCTGGTCCTGACCGGGATCGTGACTCCGGCGCCGGTCAGCGTCACGGGGCTTGCGGCCAGCAGCCGGGCCTATGACGGCGCGACCGCGGCCACGGTGAGCGGAACGCCCGGATACGCCGGCGTGTTCGCCTCCGACCTCGGCCGGGTGCAGCTGGACGGCGCGGCGGTGGGCGCCTTCGCCGATCCTCACGCCGGCGCCGGCAAGACGGTCACGGTCAGCGGGCTTCAGCTGACCGACCTGCGCACCGGCGCCGCCGACGGAGACTATGTGCTCGCCTATCCGACCCTGTCGGCGGACATCACGCCGGCGACGGTGCGGCTCAGCGGCCTGACGGCGACGGGCAAGGTCTATGACGGCCTGACGACCGCGACCCTGACCGGAACGGCGGGGCTGCAGGGCGTTGTGGCCGCCGACCAGGCGACCCTGCAGCTGCTCGGCGTCGCCGCCGGCCGGTTCAGCGACCCCAACGCCGGTCTGGCCAAGCCGGTGTCCGTCACCGGCCTGTCGCTGGGCGGCGCGTCGGCGGCGGACTATGTGCTGGGCGGGACCACGCTTGCGGCGTCGATCACGCCGGCGACCCTGACCTTCACCGCCAACCCGGCCCAGCGCGGCTATGGCGGCCTCAACCCGCCGTTCAGCGGAACCGTCAGCGGATTCGTCAATGGCGAGACCCAGGCGAGCGCCACCACCGGAACCCTGAGCTTCATCAGCCCCGCCACCCCGGCCAGCGCGATCGGCGCCTTCGCCATCAACGGCGGCGGCCTGACGGCGAACAACGACAACTACCAGTTCGTCCAGGCGCCGGGGAACGCCACGGCCTTCACCATTTCGCCGCCGTTCACCGGCGCCACCATCGGCCTGACCACCGCCCTGGTCCCCGGCGCTTCAGCCGTGTCGGACGCGCCCGCCGCAGGTCCCGCCTTCGACCTGCGGACGGCGCCCACCGGGAGCGAGCCGCATGACCGGCGGGACCTGGTCTGCAGCGACACCGGCGGCGCCGCCGCCCAGTGCGCGCCCGTCGCAAGGAGCGGTCGATGACCCATCAAGGCCCCCTGTCCCCGGGACGGTTTCCACGCCCGGCCCGGCGCGTCGCCCTGCTGGGCGGCGTCGTGGCGGCGATGGCCTTCGCCGGCGTCGCCCGGGCCCAGGTGGTGACCACCGCCGGGGGGGATGGCGGAGGAGCCGGCGCCCCGCCGGCTGAGGCGCCGCCGCCCCCCCCGCGCACCCCGCCGCGGGCCCTCGCCGGCGCCGCGGGGATCGCCGATCACGCGGCCGATCTGGCGGAGCGCGCGGCCTCGGACCTGGTGGTCTTCGACGTGGGCGAGACGGGTCGTCACGGCGCCCGGGCGGCGGTCCAGGACCCGCTGGCCGATCCCGCCTTTGCGCCCCTGGCCCGGGTGGCGGCGGCGGACGAGACGACCGGGCCAACCCCGGACGCCGCCGACGCCGGAGTCGACGACCCGTCCCTGTACCGCCTGCTGGCCCTGGCCGACCCCGCCTTCGCCACGGATCCGGAGCATATCGTCGCCCTGCCCCTGGCGCCGGTCACCGCCGACACGCCGGATGATGCGCGGGAAAGCATCGACACCCTCACCCTCGGCGACCTGGTCAACCGCGCCGCCTATCACAGCGAGGACCTGCGGGCCGACCGCTCCGCCCTCGATGCGGCGAGGGAGACGGCCCGGTCCAGCCTGACCGCCTTCGGTCCGCGCTTCGACTTCCGCTACGACAAGGGACACGAGCATTCCTACCTGTCGACCTCCGTCACGCCGCCCACCCATCCGGGGCATGTCCGCGCCGACATCTCCGACACCCTGGTGCAACCGGTGTTCGATCCGGGCGTCGCGGCGAGCTACGCCCGGGACACGGAACTGGCCCGCGGCGCGGAGGCCCGTCGCCGGGCGACCGAGGTCAATGTCTCCTTCGAGGCGGCGGGAACCTATTTCGACCTGATCGAGGCGCGCCTGACCCTCGACCTCGCCCGGGCGCACAAGCTGCAGATGGCGAAACTGGTCACCTACATGACCAAGCGGGCGGAACTGGGGGGCGCCAGCGACGCCGACCTGGAGCGGGTCAAGTCCGTGGCCCTGTCCGCCCGTCGGGCGGAGATCGACGCCCGCGGGTCGCTGGATGCGGCCCTGACGGCGCTGCACCGGATCACCGGCGTCACCGCGGTGCAGATCGCCGTGCCGGACAAGCTCAATCCCGTGCTTCCGGAACAGGCGGAAACCGCCTTCGCCTTCATGGTCAAGCGCAATCCGGAGCTGCGCGCCGCCTATGTGCAGATCAAGGCCGCCCATGACGACGCCCTGGCCGTCGCCGCCCGCATGGCGCCCCGGGTCAGCCTGGAGGTCGGCCGCTACCAGACCCAGAACGCCAGCGGCGCCCAGGGCAGCACGGTCGACAGCCGGGTGATGCTGGTGGGGGAAGTGGCGTTCGGCGCCGGCGCGGAGCTGTTCCAGGTCCGGGCGCAGAACGCCCATGTGTCCGAGCTCAAGCACCGCTACGCCGCCCTGTTGCGCAATGCCCGGGAGCGTCTCCAGTCCAGCTATCTCAGCCGGCAGAACATCGAGGACCAGCGCCGCGTCGCCTGGCAGGAATATGACGCCAACGCCAAGGTCGCCGCAGCTTTCGATGAGCAACTTTTCAGCGCCAATCGCTCCCTCCTGGATGTTCTGGACACCTACCAGAAGTTCTTTCAGTCAAAAGTAAATATAGTTCATCTTACAATTGGCGAAATAAAGACGTCATACCAGATAAAGCAGTTGATTGGTGATTTGAATCGAGACACAGTGGTCGACAACTTCCAGAACTGATCTTGGAATTGATCGATGGAACACGAGAATAATAATTACTGGCCGGGCTTTGTCGACGCTCTGTCGAACATGGTCATGGCGATGATCTTCATCATCATGACCTTTGTCGTTGTGCTGTTCGGCATGATGCAGAACAATCTTCGGGCGGTGGCCGCGCGGATGACGGAATTGCGCGCCGCGTCGGTCGGTTATCAGGCGACCCTGGACGATCTGCGTCGGGAAAACGCCGCCCTGCGCGCCGCCCTGCGGCCCGCCATGACCCGGTGGCCGTCCGCCGCGTCCGGTCAGAGGGCCACCGCCAGCCTGGTTCCAGCTCCGGTCACGGTCGTCGCTGCGGCGACGGAGGCGCGCGCCGCCCAACCGGCCGGGCGACTGCCGCAGCTGGTCGCCGGATCCGGCGACGTGATCACGATCACCTACGGATCGGGCGAATCGGCCCTCGACGCGGCCACGCGGGGCGCGCTGGACCAGGCCACGAGGCCGCACCTGGGGCGTCTGGCCGCCCTGCGGGCGGAGGTGCTGGCCGAGATCGCCGGGGCTGCGGCGGCCACGGACTCGCAGCGGCTGGCCTATTTCCGCGCGCTGGAGGTTCGAAACTACCTGCTGGCCCGGGGCGTCGCGCCGGCCCGCGTCACGGTGCGGCTGGTTCCTGGCCCGCAGACCGACGGGAGGGGGCGGGTGATGATCCGCCTGATCGGATCGTGACCGCGCGCGGCCTGGCGCCCTCTGAGCTTGCCCCCTCCGACCTCTCCGCGACCGGCGCCGGCGACTGGCTGGACCTGCGCAGCGACGCCTCGCCCCGGGTGCTGCTGATCGGGTTGATGGCGATCCTGGCCGCCCTGCTGCTCTGGTCCTGCGTCGCCGACCTGGACCGGGTTGTCCGCGGCGCCGGACGCATCGCGCCCACCGACAGCACCCAGATCGTCCAGCATCTGGAAGGCGGGATCATCTCCGAGATCGACGTGGCGGAGGGGCAGAGCGTGAGGCGGGGCGACGTGCTGCTGCGGTTGCGCAGCACCGACGCCAGCACCGCCCTGACCGAAACCCAGCAGCGGGGGGCGGGCCTGCGGGCCAAGCTCGCCCGGCTGCAGGCCGAGGCCGCGGGCGCGGCGGCGGTACGCATTCCAGCGGGCCTGACCGCCGCAACGCCGGAAATGGCGGCGGAACTCAGCGCCTTCCAGGCCCGGCGCCTGTCCCGCGCCGACAGCATCGCCGCCGAGCGCGCGCGTCTCGACCAGAAGCAGGCCGAGACCGCGGCGGTGCAGCAGAAGCTGCGCAACTACCGGACCGAACACGAGACGGCCCTGAAGCAGCTTCAGGTGATCGAGACCCTGCGGGCGCAGCACGCCGCGTCTCAGATCGAGCTGCTGGACGCCCAGGCCCGGGACCAGCGGCTGCAGAGCCTGATCCAGGAAACGGAGTCCGCGCTTCCCAGCCTGTCCGCCGGGGCGGCGGAGCTGCGGTCCCGCATGTCGCAGGCCGAGGCCCAGTTCCGGGCCGAGGCGCAGTCGGAGCTGACGGCGGTGGAACTGGAGCTCGACCGCTCGCAGCAGGACGCGCGGAGCCAGTCCGAACGGCTCAACCGGACGGAGGTGCGCGCGCCGGTGGACGGGGTGGTCAACCACCTGTTCCTGCACACGATCGGGGGGGTGACCCGTCCCGGCGAGCCGCTGGTGGAACTGACCCCCGTGAGCGGCGACCTGATCGTCGAGGGGCGGATCCGGCCCGGCGACCGGGGCGAGCTGCGGCCGGGACTTCCGGCCACGGTGCGGATCAACGCCTATGACTATGCCGACATCGGCAGCCTTCCGGCCCGGATCATCTATGTGGGGGCGGATACCATCGCTGATGAACGCGGGGAGCGCTACTATCAGATCAAGGCAATGGTCAACAAGAATGCTGTATATAATGCTCATAAATTAATATTCAATGGAATGACAACAACATTAGATATTGTCGTTGGACATCGAAAGGTCATTCAATACATCATATCTCCGGTCTTGCATTTTTCATCGACCGCGTTTCGGGAGGCGAAGTAGAATTGTCATGGCGCGCTCATCCAGCCTGAGGGTCTACTGGGTCTATGGCCTCTTCCCGGTTGTCGTGGCCCTGGCTCTGGCGATCTGGGCCCATGCCTTCGTCGTCGAGGCGGTGGCGCACAATCCGATCCTGAACCTGTCGATCCTGCTGATCATTCTTGGCGGCGTCGTGGTCACCCTGACGGCCCTCGCCGCCTTCCAGCGGGAGGCGGGCCAGGCCGGACAGGTGACGCGTCGGGCCCGGACCGAGGGGCGGGACGCGGCCATGGCGGCCATCCGCGCCCTGCCGCCCGGCAGCCGGACCGGGGCCGCCTTTCGCGCGGTCCTGGACGAGTTCGGCCCCCTCGGCCCGGCCGAGCGGGACGCGGAGGTGCGGCGGCTGCAGGACAGTCTGCAGGCCCAGCTCCGCCTGCCCGGGTTCCTCAGCGGCTTCATGATCGCCCTCGGCCTGTTCGGGACGTTCATCGGCCTACTGGAGACATTGCAGAGCACCGGCGCCCTGATCGCCGATTTCGGCGCCCAGACCACTGACACCCCCGCCGCCGTCGGGCGGCTGGTGAAGGGCATGCAGGGGCCGCTGGGGGGCATGGCCACCTCGTTCAGCGCCTCCCTGTTCGGCCTTCTGGGCTCCCTGGTGATCAGCGCCATGCTCAACGCGTTGCAGGCCCTCGCGCACCGGATCGTCGTCGAGGTCCGCGGCGGCCTGGCCCTGATCGGGGCGGACCCCGCGGCGGATCCGGCGCCGGCCGCCGGGGGCGACGGCGTGGCGCGCATGGCCCGGGGGATCGAGCGCCTCATGCAGCAGCAGCAACAGGCCATGGACCTGTTCCTCCGCAGCCGCGAGGCGGACGAGGCTGCGGCCCAGTCCCTCCAGCGCGTCGCTCTGGCCATCGAGGCGCACCAGGCCCGGGTTGAGCAGGTGGTCGACGGCCAGGGGGCGCTTCACCGGGCGATGGAGGTCCAGCAGGCCCAGTCCGAACGGCTGGCCGCGGCCCTCATCACCCAGACCGAGGCGGTGACCACCATCAAGCGCAGCCAGGAGCTCCTGATCCGGGTCACCGAGCAGGTGGCCGTGGCGACGGCGGACATAGGCCGGATCGCAGGCGAGCTGGAGGTCACCCAGCGCCGGGTCCTGGCCACGGAGCGGCGCAGCTCGGAACTGTTCGCCGCCCTCACCACCGGCGTCGACGCGCTGGCGGAGCGGGACGCCTCCGTGGCGGACATGCAGCGGGCCGCCATCGACAGCGTTCGCCATGCGGCCCAGATCGGCCAGAGGCTGGGAGAGGCCTCGGCGCATTTCGCCGACATCCGCGCGACGGTGACGGACGCCATCGCCACCGGGCTTGTGCGGCTGGAGGACATCCAGGCCTCCCAGGCTGCGCAGCAGGCGGAGATGCTGCGGGGTCTGCACCACCTGCTGACCACGCTGGAGTTCAAGGATCGGGACGTGGTGTCGCTGCTGCGCAACCAGTCCGCGGACCTGTCGGGCATGCGCGACGACCTCGCCGCCATCGCCGGCCGGCTGGGGGAGGCTCCCACCACGGAAGACACGCTGGAGCGGCTGTCCCACGTCCTGGCCGGACAGCTGAACGCCGCCCAGGACGCCTTGATCGGCCGCCTTTCGCGGGACGCGGGCGCCTGACATGGGCCGGAGTCGCGCAGGGACCGGCGGCGGCCGGGATGAATTGAGCGGAGGGCCCGCGCATGGCCCCGCGTGACCCCCCGGCGGGCGGCCGCGGCTCCGCCCGCGGCGCCCCGGCCCGGACGACGGTGATCCGCCCCGACGGGGCGCATGTCTTTCACCTCGACGTGGCCGCCGCCCATGTGGCCCGGGTCGAGGTCGTGGACGTGGACCTCGTGCTCACCACCACCTCGGGAGAGCGGCTGATCCTTCAGGGCGGCGCGCTGGACGCCTTTGGCGGGGACGGCGCGGCCATCGCCTTCGCCGACGGCTCTGCGCCGCTGGCGAGCCTGATGTCTCAGGTGGGCGAGGTCCGGATCGACAGCGCCGACCTGCTGGCCCACAGCCGCCCCCAGGCCGCCATCGACGATCGGAGCCCGGCGGGAGACGTCGTCGATCCGTCCGACGCGTCTCCGGAGGGCCGCCAGACCGCGCCGGTCAACCCGCCGCCGCCGCCGGCCCCGCCCATCGCCGCCTACACCCCGCCGCCGCCCCCCACCAGTGCGATGCGGGTGGTCGATTCGCCTCCGTCACAGCAGGGGGTGCCGGCGCCGCCGGTGGCGGTCTCGTCCGAGATCGGCGTGACGGTGCTGGCGGTCACCGGAACCACCCTGGTCAACGGCGTGCTCACCGGCGCCTATGGAGCCGCCGGGGCCGACACCAATCCGTCCGCCGCCGCCCAGATGGCGCCGGAGGTGATCACCGCCGATGTCCGCGGGCGCGGGATCGACGCCAACGCCCTCGCCGGCGCCGCCTTCGTCAAGGTGCTGCAGATCGCCTATTCCGGCGCGGGGACGGTCACCAGCCTGGCCGTTAACGGCCTGCCGGCCGGCTATGTGATCCCCGGCGCCCAGGCGGACGGGAACGGGATCTGGCAGATCGACCTGGCGAGCCACCAGGTCAGCGGGGTCGCCAACCGCTTCAATGTCCAGCTGCAATACGCGCTGACCCCCCCCGATCCCGCCTCGCCGGTGCATGACAGCTTCGCCCTGAACCTGTCCCTGGGCGTGCTCGACGGCGCCAAGGCGGCCACCTATCAGACCAGCCAGACGGTCCTGGTGGGGGATGCGATCACGGCCGCAGACCTCACCGGCCTGCAGACCGCCGCCGCCGCCCTCGTTCTGCCGGCCCAGGGGATCGGCTACCAGATCCACGCGGTGGGCGACAACACGGTCACCGGCGGGCGCAACAACGACACGATCTATGCGGCGGGGGGCGGCAACCGGCTGGACGGGGCCCAGGGGGTCAACACCCTGGACTTCAGCACCGCCGCGGGTCCGGTGTCCGTCTCCGCGGTCACGGGCCTGGCGGTGGGCGTCGACGGCGTCGACAGCTTCGTCAACGTCCAGCGGATCGTCGGATCGCGCTTCGACGACACCCTGGCGGGGTCGGTCTCCACCCTTTATCTGGGCGCCGGGTCGGCCGCCAGCAACGACACCTTCTACAGCGGCGGCGGGGGAACCGCGGCGGCGCCAGAGACCATCGCCGGCGGGGCGCAGGGGGTCTCGACCCTCAGCTACGCCGACGCGACGGGCCCGGTGTCGGTGAACCTCGGGACCGGCGTCGCCACGGGGTTCGGCGTCCAGGCCATCCGCCAGGTCCAGATCCTGATCGGCGGCGCCTTTGACGACACCCTGACCGGCGCCCCCACGACCCTGGCTCTGCTCGCCGGCGGGCCCCGGTCCAACACCACCTTCGACCCGGGCGGCGGCGGCGTCGCGGGACGGCCGGAGACGATCACCGGCAGCGTCCTCGGCGTGAACACCCTGTCCTACGCCGCAGCGCCGCAGGGGGTGACGGTCAACCTGGCTGCGGGAACCGCCACCGGGGACGGCGTCCAGGTCGTGAGCCACATCCAGACGGTGGTCGGCTCGCCCTTCGCCGACAGCCTGACGGGCGCGGCGACCACCCTGGCGCTGAGCGGCGGCGCCGGCGGGGCCGACACCTTCGACGGCGGCGGGGGCGGCACGGTCGCCCATCCGGAAAGCATCACCGGCAGCGCCAGCGGCGACAACACCCTCACCTTCGCCGCCGCGCCGGGGGGCGTGACGGTGGATCTGACCCTGGGCTACGCCAGCGGGTCCTATGGTTTCGAGACCCTGTCGGCGATCCAGTCGGTGATCGGAAGCGGCGCCGGAGACAGCCTCACCGGTTCGCCAGGCGCCCGGCTGCTGTCCGGCGGGGCGGGGGGAAACGACACCTTCAGCCCCGGGGGCGGCGGGACCCTGGAGGCCCCGGAAACCATCGCCGGCGATGTGACCGGCCTGAACACCGTGACCTACGCCAGCGCGCCGTCGGGGGTGACGGTCAACCTGCAGTCCGGCCGCGCCACCGGCTATGGGGTCCAGGATATCCGCCACGTCCAGGTGGTCAGCGGCGGCGCCTTTGACGACAGCCTCACCGGCGCCGCCGACACCCGGGCGCTGAGCGGCGGGGCCGGGGGCGCGGACACCTTCGACGGCGGCGGCGGCGGAACCGTCGCCGCGCCGGAGCAGATCGTCGGCAGCGGCTCCGGCCACAACACCCTGACCTTCGCGGCGGACACGGCGGCGGCGGTCCGCGCGGATCTGGGAACCGGCGTCGTCGACGCCGGGGGTGTCGGCCTCTACGGCTATGAGCAGGTCTCGAACATCCAGATCCTGATCGGCAGCGCCCATGGCGGCGACGTGCTGAAGGGGTCCGCCGCGACCCTGTCCCTGTCCGCCGGACCCTCCGGCGGCCCGTTGAGCCTGGGCGACACCTTCGATCCCGGCGGCGGCGGGACCGCGGCGACGCCGGAAACCGTCACCGGCGCCAGTGCGGGGGTGAACACCCTCACCTTCGCCTCCGACACCGCGCACGCCATTTCCGCCAATCTGTCCCTGGGGGTCGTCGATGCGGGCGGGGCCGCCGGCTATGGCTATGTCTCGGTCAGCCACATCCAGCGCCTCGTGGGCAGCGCCGTGGGCGGCGACACGCTGGTGGGCGGCGAAGGGGTCCTGTCCGTGTCCGCCGGGTCGTCCGGCGCCAGCGACACCTTCGACGGCGGCGGCGGCGGCGTCAGCGGCGCGGTGGAGACCCTGACCGGGTCCACCCAGGGCTTCAACACCCTGACCTTCGCCGCCGACACGCTGACCGCGAACGGCGGCGTCAGCGTCGACCTGGCGACTGGCGTGGTCAGCGGCGGCTACGGCCGGGAGCAGGTGTCCGGCATGTCCCGGGTGATCGGCAGCGCCTTCGGCGCCGACGTGATCCGCGGCGACGGCGCCGGCAACGATCTCGTGGCCGGGGGCGGCGCTTCGCTGCTGGTCGCCGGCGGCGGGCGAAACACCCTGATCGGCGGGACCGGGTCCGACACCCTGGACGCCACGGCCGGGACCAATCTGGTGGAGATGGGGGGCGGCGACGCCCGGGTCCTGTTCGGCGCCGGAGACGACACCCTCAGCTTCATCCGGGCGACGGGCCCCGTGACCGTGGACCTGGCGCAGACCCCCGACACGGGCTTCGGTCGGCTGACCGTCTCCGGCGCCCTCGCCAATCTGGTGGGAAGCCGCTTCAGCGACCAGCTGACCGGCCTCGCCAGCACCCGGACGATCACCGCCGGCGGTCCATCCGGCAACGACACCTTCGACGGCGGGGGCGCAGGAACGACCGACGCCGCCCAGACCATCACCGGCGGGGCCCTGGGCGACAACACCCTGACCCTGGCCCGGGACACGGTGGGCGGGGTCGCCGCCAACCTGGCCACGGGGATCGTCGACGCCGGCGGCGCGGCGGGCTACGGCTACGCCCGGGTGGCGAACATCGACCGGCTGATCGGCAGCGCCGCCGGCGGCGACACGCTGATCGGCGGCCAGACCACCCGCGCCCTGACCGCCGGCGCCGCCACGGCGCTGGACACCTTCGACGGCGGCGGCGGCGGGACCGCGGCGGCGCCGGAAAGCCTGACCGGCGGGGCCGTGGCGGGCGGGGTGCTGACCTTCCAATCGGACGCCGCCTATGGGCCCGGCGTGCAGGTCGACCTGCGCAATCACATCGCCACGGGCTATGGCGACTATGCCCTGACCCATATCGAGACCGTCTATGGCAGCGCCCACGGCGATGACATTCTGCTGGGCGACGACACCGGCAACCTGCTGGCGGCCGGGGACGGCGCCAGCCGGCTGGTCGCCGGCTCGGGTCGGAACACCCTGATCGGCGGCGCGGGGCGGGACACACTGGACGCCTCCCACGGCGCCAATCTGATCCTGGCCGGATCCGGCGGCGGGCTGCTGCTGGCGGCGGGGGCGGACACGCTGAGCTTCGCCTCCGCCGCCGCCGGGGTGTCGGTCCGCCTCGCCGCAGGGGGCGGCGTGGCCACCCCCGCGCCGGGGGTCAGCCTGGCGATCTCCGGCGTCGTCGAGGCGGTGGTCGGCAGCGGGCGCTCGGACACCCTCGTCGGGGCCGCGGGAACGCGCGTCCTGTCGGGCGGGGCCGGCGGCGACGACCTGTTCGACCTCGGCGGCGCCGGAACGCCGGACGCTCCCGTGACGGTGAGCGGCAGCGCGACCGGGCTCAACACCCTGAGCTTCGCCGCGGACACGGTGGGCGGCGTGCGCGCCAACCTGTCCGCGACGGACCGGGTCTACGCCGCGGCCGGCGGGGGCGTCTCCCTGGCGGCGGGGATCGCCGCCGCGGGCGCCTATGGCTACGCCTCCGTCAGTCACATTCAGAGCCTGATCGGCAGCGCCGCGGGCGGCGATCTGCTGGTGGGCGGCGCCGGCGCCGTGGCCCTGTCCGCGGGCTCGGCCACGGCCAGCGACACCTTCGACGGGGGCGGCGACCCGAATACCGTGGTCACGATCACCGGTAGCGCGTCGGGGGCCAACACCCTGACCTTCGCCGCGGACACCGCGCCGGCGGCGCCCGGCGGCGGGGTCGTGGTCGACCTGCTCACCGGCGCCGTCAGCGGCGATTACGGGCGGGAGCAGGTCTCCCACATCCGGACCGTCATCGGCAGCGCGTTCGGCGCGGACCGGATCCTCGGCGACAATGCCGGCGACGTGCTTGTCGCGGGGGGCGGGGACGCCCTGCTGCGGGCGGGGACGGGTCACAACACCCTGGTGGCCGGCGGCGGCGGCGACCTGATCGACGCCTCCACCGGCTGGAACCTGATCGAGGCCGGAAGCGGGAACGCCACCGTCCTCGGGGCCACCGGCCTGCCGGGGAGCGGGAACGACACGGTCAGCTTCGCCCGCGCCGCCGGGCCGGTGACGGCGGACCTGTCCGGCCTCGACATCACCGGAACCGGGATCGTCACCGGCGCCGGCCAGACCCTGCTGTCCGGCCGGATCGCCGGACTGGTGGGAAGCGCCTTCGCCGACAGCCTGACCGGCTCCAGCGGCGCCCGGCTGATCGATGGCGGCGGCGGCGACGACACGATCGACCCCGGCGGCGGCGGCCAGACCGGCGCGCCGGAGACCATCAGCCTCGCGGCCGGCGCGCAGGGGCTGGTCAGCTACGCCACGGCCGCGTCCGGCGTAGCTGTCGATCTGTCCCTCGGAACCGCCACCGGCGCGGGAGAACAGACGCTGGTGAATGTCACCGCCGTCCGGGGCACGGCGTTCGACGACACCCTGGCGGGGTCGGTCTCGACCCTGCTGCTGGACGGCGGCGCGGGAGGGAACGACAGCTTCCGCAGCGGCGGCGGCGGCCTGTCGGCGGCGCAGGCGGAGACGATCGTCGGCGCGCCGGGGGGAACCGCGACCCTGGACTTCTCCGCCGACACGGCGGCGCCCCTCCATGCGGATCTCCGCACCGGTCAGATCGACGCCGGCGGGGCGGCGGGCTACGGCTATGTCCAGGCCAGCGGCGTGACCACCCTGATGGGCAGCGCCATCGGCGGCGACACGCTGATCGCCCCCGCGGCCGGCGGCGTCTGGCTCCAGGCGGGCGGCCAGGCCGGCGGTCCCGGCAGCCTTCTGGTGGCGGAGGGCGGGGCCGACACTCTGGACGGCGGGCGGGCGGCGGATACGATCGACGCTTCGCAGGGGCGCAATCTGATCATCGCGGGCGTGGGCGGCGGCCTGGTGATCGCCGGCTCCGGCGCGGACACGCTGAGCTTCGCCAACGCCCCGGACGGGGTGGTCGCGCGACTGTCCGCGGGCGGCGGCGGCGCCACCGTGCCGGGCGGCGCCTTCAGCCTGACCGGGTCGGTCCAGGGCCTCGTGGGAAGCGCGGCG
>CAINOV010000253.1 GCA_903851655.1 uncultured Caulobacterales bacterium | reverse complement strand
GGGCGCGGAAGTCCCGGGGCGCAGGCCCCGGCTCGGCCCTCGCGGGCGCGGCCATGACGCCGGTCAGGCCCAGGACGGCCAGGACAAGGCCGACGGACGCCCGGCGGTGGGCCTGCCGTGTCGCAAGACGGGTGGAACGGCGCATCTCAGGCGGCGGACCGGCCGGCGGGCGCGTCGCCCTTCATCGAGAACCGCGCCACCAGGTCGGTCAGTATGTCGGCCTCTTCGGTCAGGGTCTGGCAGGTGGCCGCCGCCTGCTCCGCCACGGTGGCGTTGCGCTGGCTGATGGCGTCGAGCTGGTTGATGGCGCGGTTGACCTCCTGCAGGCCGACGGACTGTTCGGAGGTGGCCTGGGCGATTTCGCGGACGCGGTCGGCGATGTCGGCGACGCCGTCCACGATCACGTTCAGGTCCGCGCCCGTGGCGTCCACCAACGTCACGCCGCGCTGCACCGCCTGGGCCGACTCGTCGATCAGGCCCTTGATCTCCCGGGCCGCGTCGGCGGAGCGCTGGGCGAGCGCCCGGACCTCCTGCGCCACCACGGCAAAACCCCGGCCGGCGTCCCCGGCGCGGGCCGCCTCCACCCCGGCGTTCAGGGCCAGCAGATTGGTCTGGAAGGCGATCTCGTCGATCACGCTGATGATCCGGGTGATCTGGTGGGAGGACTGCTCGATCGACTTGATGGCCGCCACCGTGTCGGCGACCACGGTGCGGGACGCCTCCGCCCGCGCCCGCGCCTCGGTGACCATGCTGGCCGTGGTCCGTGAGATGTCCAGGGTCCGGGCCACGGTGGCGGTGATCTCGTCATGGGCGGCGGCGGTCTGTTCCAGGGTCGCCGCCTGCTGCTCGGTGGAGCGGGCCAGCTCGTCGGACCCGGCGGCGATGGCGCTGGCGGAGTCGGCCAGACGGAGACTGCAGTCGCGGATGTCGCCCATCACCGTGCTGAGGTCGAGGACCGCGGCGTTGAAGTCCATCCGCAACCGCTTGTAGTCCTCCGGGAAGAATTCATCGATGGAGATGTCGAGGGAGCCCTCCGCCAGGGCGCGCAGGCGCCGGGCCAGGCCCTCCACCACCTGCTGCTGCTGCAGGGCCGTCCGCTCCACCAGCCGGGCCTGATCTGCGCGCAGGGCTTCCTGGGCCTCGTAGTTGCCGCGCTGTTCCGCCAGCTCCCGGGCCATGGTCGCCTCGGCGTCGGCCTGCTGGCGCTGGATGATGGTCCGGATCAGCTCGCCGATCTCGTCCGTGCGCCGGGCGACGTTCGAGTTCAGGTCGATGTGGTCGCCCTGGCCCACCCAGCGGATCACGTTGCGCAGGGGGCGGGACACGGCCAGGTGCAGCAGCGCCGCCATGCCGACCATGATCAGCAGGGTGACCAGGGCGGTGGCGCCCAGGAGCGCCCGGAACCGGTTGATGGTGTCCTCGGCGGTGTTGCGGCGCTCGAAGGCGTCGTCGGCATAGTGCTGGACCACGCGCTTGATGTCCTTGCCCACCTTGGCCAGGGTCGGACGGTCGCCGGCGACATGGGCGTCGATCAGGCTGGCCATGTCCTTGCGCGCCGTCTGGGCCAGGGTCCGCTCCTCGTCGTTGGAGGCCCGCTCGATGACCACGTCGAGATTGTTCAGCATGGTGTTGACGGCGGCCGTGTCGTCGTCGGTCGTCAGCGGCAGGGTGGGGCTCGCACCCCGCAGCGTGGCGAAGTCGGTCTGCACCTTGTGCGCATAGTGCACCCCGACAAAGGCCTTGTCGTACAGGTCCAGCGCGTCCCGGCCCAGGGTCGCGTTCAGCCAGATCGCCACGCCGGCGAGGGCGCTGATGGATGTCAGCATGATCGCCGAAATCCCGATGATCTTGTGGCTCAGCTTCATGTCGGGCGGTCCTTCTGATCCCCCGGAGGGGGGTGCGCCGGCGCAGCGGTCCGCGCCGGCCCGTCTATTCGGCGGTGACCATCATCTTCATGCGCGGGTGGATGCTGCAGACGACGCGGTAGGCGCCCTTGGTCTCGAACTTGTAGCTGACCACCCCGCCCGGCTTCTGCAGGCCAAGATCGTCCGCGTCGCCGTCCGCGCCCTTCACCGTGATGTTGTGCGTCACCGTGTCGGCGTTGTGGAAGGCCAGCTTGTCGCCCACATGGACGGTCATCACGGCGGTGGAGAAGGTCTGGTTGGACTGGCTGACCGACAGGTCGGCGGCCATGGCCGGCACGGCGTAGGCGACGGCGGCGAGGGCGAGCAGGCGGGGGAGTTTCATGGGAGCGTCCTCAGGCTGGAAAGGGAAGGGGGGCTCTAGCGTCTGACCCTCGAGCCGAACGGGGCGAGGGCGATCCAGAGATTGGCGTAAAGGGTGTTGTTGTCGCTGGCGTGCTGCCGCGCGCCATTGAACTCGGTGTAGCCCACATATTGCAGGCCCAGCCGCGCGTTCAGCCAGTACAGGGGCGAGCTCGGCTTGCCCCACGGGACATAGGCCAGCTCGAGGACGTAGCCCGCCGTGTTGGCCCCGCCGTTGTACTGCGCCGGATCCGCCGTGCCCGACGTGCGGAACACCTGGGCGGACGGCGTCCAGGTGTCGGCATAGCTGTAGGACAGGTCCGCCCGGGCGGTGTTGAGGTGGTTCTTCGGGTTGGTTCCGGCGAGGATGGCGGAGGCCTTGAGGTCCTGGTCCTCGTGCAGCCAGATGGCGTGGGCCGACACGACGTGCGTCTGGCCGATATATTGCCAGGTTCCATCCACCGCCCAGTCGTTGATCGTGTCCGTTCCCCGGCTGACATCGCCGCCGGGATAGCGGTCGGCGCGCAGGCCCAGCGCTCCGATCTGGAAGGTCTCGCTGGCGCCGATGTCGTGGATCAGCGCCGCCCGCCAGTAGGGAATGACACCGTTGTAGCGGTCGGACGTCGATCCGACGCCTTCGCCCAGCCGGCCGGCGAAACGCCGCTCCAGGGGCAGATAGGCCAGGGCGGCGAGATAGACCGTATCGTCCCACATGGCGTAGGCGCCGCCGCCGGCGACGATGTGGCTCAGCCCGCCGTCGACGAGGGACGAGGCCGCCGCCGTGGGGGCCAGGGCGGAGCTGTTGTAGGGGAAGCCCCAGCCGGGGGTGGAGTTCCAGGCGTCCTCGATGGTGGGATTGTTGTTGAAGTCCACGCCGAACACCGAATCGCGGCCCAGCAGCGTGACCTCCGAGGCATGGCGGATATCCACATTGTCGATGGAGAAGCTGCGCCCCACCCCGTCATAGGTGGTCTGGGCGAAGGCGCCCCAGCCCTGGGGCAGCCGCCCGGCGTAGAAGGCGGACAGCTGGTCGACGGCGAAGTTGTCATTGGCGCCGAAGTGCGGCGCCGGCGGCGGCGACTGGTCCGCCTCCGTGTGCGTCACCGACATCTGGGCCATGAGGGCGATGGGGAGTTCGTGGCTCTTGCCGTCGGTGCTCTGGTATCCGTAAAGCTTGAAGTCGCGGCCGTAAGGTTTCAGTTGCGGCCCGAACGCGCTGACGTGACAGGCCTGACATGGCTGGCCGGTCTGCTGCGCGAAACTTGGCACAGCGCCTGCGGGGCGCGAAATCAGAACGGCCAGAAAAAGCGTCGTCCAGAATCCAGATATCATCCAGATGCGCCGCGCCACGTCTTCAGTCTTCACCGCGTCCCTGCACGCGCTGTAAGCGCGAAAGTGCGAAATTGTTCGACGGTTACCCTCAAAATACACCTGAGAGGTCATTGGTAGTCCCCCCTATCGGCTATTCACATCAGGTTTCGTCCCATTCTGGTAAAGGAATGGATAATCCTTTGGCGGGGTTGCGCCGGGCTCGACCTGCGCTGAACCGGCGGCTGCGCCCAGGCGCCAGCGCAGCGTCGCGCAAGGGCCGGCGCGGGTTGGACGGCGACCCAAAGTATTCAGAAAGTGGATGTCTCAAGTGGGTCTCGCAGGTCGCGCGTCAATTCATACATATTTCACGCATGATTAATGGGAGTTCTCTCACGCAATAACCCTGTGTTGAACATTTCTGAATATGGTGAGGCCTGGCAAAATCTTCGAAGCCATCAGCGGAACGGCGGACCATGAGCGATCAGCGCAAGATATCCCGGATGGTCATCGCCTACGGCCTGCTGGTCTGCCTGGGGTTCGCCCTGTCCCTCGCCGTGGCCACCTCGGCGATCAACCAGCTTCGGATCAACGGACGCCTCTACCAGAAGATCGCCGACGCCAAGGATTTCGTGGCCGACGCCCTGCCGCCGCCGCTCTATGTGGTCGAGGCCTATTCCGACGTCGAGCTGCTGCAGCGCCATCCCGAGCGGCAGGCGGAGATCGGTGCGAACCTGAAGCGTCTGCACGGCGAATATTCGTCCTCCGTGGAGTTCTGGCAGGCGTCCGGTCTGGACCCCGGCATCCAGAATGCGATCCGCAGCGAACTTCAGCCGATCACCCAGGCCTTCTGGGCCGAGGTGGAAGGCCACGCTCTTCCCGCGGCCCAGAGCGGCGACAAGGCGGCGCTGGCCCGGTCCATCGGCGAGATCGACACCCTCTACGCCGCCCAGCGCAAGGCGGTGGATGGCCTGATGGAGAAGGCCAATGTGGAGTCCCTCGCCATCCAGAAGACAGCCGCCAACGACACCCGGCTGTATCTGTGGACGATGGGCCTGGTCAGCGCCGCCATCATGACGGCCATGGTCGCAGGTCTGGTCTATGTCTGGCGGACGCTGCTCCGCTACGCCCGGGCGGAGGCGGCCGGCCGCCAGTCCATGCGCGACCTGGCTCGCGCCTTCGAGGCCAATGTGGCCGGCGTGGTGGACGTGGTCGCCAGCTCCGCCCAGGCCCTGGAGGCGACGGCGGTGCGCATGGCCGACACGGCGTCCCGGGCCAGCGAGGCCACCAGCACGGTCGCCGCCGCCGCCGAAGAGGCCACGACCAATGTGTCGATCGTCGCCTCCTCGACGGACGAGATGGGCAAGTCGGTCAACGAGATCGCCATGCAGATGAACCAGTCCACCACCATCGCCGCCCAGGCGGTGGCCCGCGCCACCAGCACCACGGCCACCATCACCGCCCTGTCCCAGTCCGCAGAGCGGATCGGCAGCGTGATCCGGCTGATCTCCGACATCGCCGCCCAGACCAACCTGCTGGCCCTGAACGCCACCATCGAGAGCGCGCGGGCGGGGGAGGCGGGCAAGGGCTTCGCGGTCGTCGCATCCGAAGTGAAGAACCTCGCCGCCCAGACCGCCCGGGCGACGGAGGAGATCGGCGTCCAGATCCAGGAAATCCAGACCATCACCCGCAAGTCCGTGGAGGACATTTCCGAGATCCAGGCGATCATCGACGAGATCAACGTCATCTCGGTCACGATCCACGCGGCGGTGGAGGAACAGTCCGCCGCCACCCGCGAGATCGCCCGCAGCACCCAGGAAGCCGCTCTGGGCGCCCAGGAAGTGGCCCGCAACATCGCCCTGGTCCAGGAGGGGGCGCAGATGACCGACAGCGCCTGCGAAGGGGTCGTCGCGTCCGCCCAGAGCCTGGGCGAGCAGGCGGGGCGCCTGAGCCGCGAGGTCGCGTCCTTCCTCAAGGTCGCCGGTCTCCAGTCCGGCGACGCCGCGGCATGAGCCCGTTCCCCCCCGTCCCGTCCCCGGCGTGATCGCGGCGGGCCCGGACATGCAGGACCTCATCGCCGAATTCGTGGTGGAAGCGGGGGAGACCCTCGAGCAGATCGATTCCGACCTGCTGCGCCTGGAGGGTCATCCCGCCGGCGCGCCGATCCTCAACGGCGTGTTCCGGCTGCTGCACACCATCAAGGGCGCCAGCGGCTTCCTCGGTCTGACGCGGCTGCAGACGGTCTCCCACGCCGGCGAGACCCTGCTGGAGCTGTTCCGGCAGACCGGCGGCCCGGTTCCGCCGGATGCGTTCGAGGGCGTGCTGGCGGCGATCGACCGGATCCGGGCCCTGCTCGCCGCCATCGGCGAGACCGGGGCCGAGCCCGCCGGCGATGACGCCGACCTGATCCAGCGGCTCGAGCGACTGGGCGCCGGCGACGCCGGGCCGATGCCCGGGCCCGGCCCAGCGTCCGTTTCGACGCCTGAGACACCGCTTTCCAACGAGGACCGCCGCCCGCCCCCCGCGGCCTCCGTCCGGGTGGACCTCCAGCTGCTCGAGACCATGATGCGGCTGACCTCCGAGCTGGTGCTCAGCCGCAACCAGCTGGTCCGCCTCCATGGACTTGACCGGGACGACGTCTATTCGCTTCCGCTGCAGCGCCTGTCCGCCATCACGTCCGAACTCCAGGACACGGTCATGCAGACCCGGATGCGCCCCATCGGCGCCATCTGGAAGACCCTGCCGCGCCTGGTCCGCGACCTGTCGCGGGAGCTCGGCAAGGAGGTGGCCCTGCGGCTGGCGGGGGAGGACACCGAGGTCGACCGCCAGTTGCTCGAGGCCGTCCGCGATCCGATCCAGCACATTGTCCGCAACGCCGTGGACCACGGGCTCGAACCGCCGGAGGACCGGGTCCGGGCCGGAAAGCCGCGGACGGGCGAAATCCGCGCCCAGGCGACGCAGGAGGGCAACTGGATCGTCATCCGCATCGTCGATGACGGCCGCGGCCTCGACCTCGACCGGATCCGCGCCCGCGCCGTCGCCCGCGGACTGCTGACGGAGGCCGAGGCGGCCCAGCTGTCGGAGGCCGCGATCCACGACCTGATCTTCGCCCCCGGCTTCTCCACCGCCGAGGCGGTGACCACGGTGTCCGGCCGCGGCGTCGGCATGGATGTGGTCCGCGCCAATGTCGCGCGCATCGGCGGCCAGGTGGAGATCCAGTCCGTCCCCGGGCGGGGCTGCGGCTTCGTCCTGCGGATTCCCCTGACCCTGGCCATCATGCCGGCCCTGCTGGTCCGCGCCGGCGGCCAGCGGTTCGCCGTAGCCCAGTCCGCGGTCACCGAGCTGATCCGGCTGGAGGGGCCCGGCGACCGGCGGATCGAGCGCGTCGGGGCGATGACCCTGCTGCAGGTCCGCGAGGCGCTGATGCCCCTGAACAGCCTGAGCGCCCTGCTCGGGCTGGAGGCGGCCGATCCGGGGCGCTTCGCCATGATCCTGGAGCACGGCGAGCGTCGTTTCGCCGTCGCCGTGGACGAGATCATCGACACCGAGGAGATCGTCGTCAAACCCGTTTCGGCCAAGCTGCGGGACCTGCCGGAATACAGCGGCGCGACCCTGCTGGGCGACGGGACGGTCACCCTGATCCTAGAGCCTGGCCGCCTCGCGGGCGCGGCTGGCGACGCCATGGGCCAGCGTCAGGCGCCGCCGGTGGCGGCGGCGGACGAGCGCGCGCGGCGGGAGCCGGTCCTGTTTCTCGAGGTCGGAGGCGGCGCGACCGCTGTGGCGTCGATGGTCGGCGTCCGCCGGCTGGAGCGCGCGCCGGTGGCCCAGATCCTGTCCGGCGCCGCCGGTCCGCTCATGACCTACCGCGGCAGGGCGACGCCCATCGTGCCGGTTTGCGGGGTGCGTCTGCAGACCGAGGGCGTCCAGTGTCTGGTGATGGTCGGCGATGACGAGGCCTGTGTCGGCGTCGCCGTGGACAGCGTGGTCGACCTGGACGAGGTGCGGCTGGAGGTCACCGCCGCCGACCGCGGGCCCGGGCGGCTGGGAACGGCCATGATCCGCGACACGCCCCATCCGGTGCTCGACCTCCGCCATTATCACGCCCTTGGCCTGGCGCGGCTGACGGGCGCCGCGGCCGATGGCGCTGCGGGGGCGGCCGCATGACCGCGCAGGACTGGCTGCGGGTCCGCGTCGGCGCCTTTCGCTTCGCCCTGGAGGCCGAGGCGGTGCGGGACGTGTTCACGATCCGGGACATCACGCCGACGCCCCGGGCGCCGCGGGAGGTGATGGGCGTGCTGAACCTGCGGGGGCGGATCGTCACCGTGATCTGCGCCCGCCGGGTGCTCGGGCTGGAGGATGTCCCCGACTGCGACGGCGGACGGGCGGTCAGTTTCGAGATCGACGGCGACCTGTACGGCCTTCGGGTCGATGCGGCGGATGACGTGACGGTGATCGACCCGGCGACGGTGCTGTCGCCTCCCGCCAGCGCCGACCGGTGGGCGGGCGTCGTCCACGGTCTGGTCCGGGTCGACGGCGATCTGGTCCTGCTCGCCCGACCCCGGGCCTTTGTCTTTCCCCCCGCCCAGGGTGCTGTATCGGAGGCGCCTGCCCCATGAAGACCTGCCTGATCGTTGAGGACAGCGGCGTCATCCGCCGGGTGGAGCGCCGGATGATGGAGGCGCTCGGCTTCACCGTGGACGAGGCCGCCGACGGGCTCAGCGCGCTGGAGACGTGCGCGGCCGGCCTGCCGGCGGTGATCCTGCTGGACTGGGTCATGCCGGGCATGGACGGGATCGCCTTCCTGCGGGCCCTGCGCGCCCTGCCCGGCGGAGACGCGCCGCGGGTGATCTTCTGCACCAGCCAGAGCGACGTGGGCTCCATCGCCGAAGCCGCCGCCGCCGGCGCCGATGAGTTCGTGATGAAGCCGTTCGACCAGGAGACCCTGGCCGTCAAGCTGTCTGACGCCGGGGCCCGATGAGCGGCGCGGCGCAGCCACGCCCGGATCCGCGCGTCGCCGCACGGGTGGCGATCGCCAGCGAGTCGGCGGTGTTGCGGGCCCAGATCGCCCAGTGGCTGGGCGACGCGCCGGGCCTGCAGCTGGCCGGCTACGCCGCCGACGCCGATCAGGTCCGGCGCCTGCTGGCGCACGCCCGGCCGGAGCGCCTGGTGCTGGACCTCGACATGGCCTCCCTGGCCTCCCCCGCGGATCTCGGGCGCCTGCTGGCCGGAGCGCCGGATCTGCGGGTCGTCCTGACCGTCGCCGACGCCTCGCCGCGGCGGGGGTGGCCCCGGCCGCCGGCCGTCGGCGCCTGTCTGGCCCGACCGGCGCCCGACGACCCCGCCGGCCTGACCCTGTTCCGCGACGCCCTGCTGAAAGCCGTAGCGCCGGCGGCGGAGCGGGCGGATGGGCGTCACCGGCCCGCCGGCGCCGGCGTGCTGATCGTGGCGGCGTCCACTGGCGGGCCCCAGGCCATCGCCGAGTTCCTGGGCGCGCTGGGTCCCGGCTGGCGGACGCCGGTGCTGATCGTGCAGCACATGCCGCAGCATCTGACCGGTGTCTTCGCCGCTCAACTGAGCAAGGCCGGCGGTCGTCCCGTGGCGGAGGTGAACGCCCCGGTCCGTCTGACGCCGGGTCGCGGCTATCTGGCCCCCGGCGACCGGCACATCCGCCTGGCCGCTCACGGCGCCGATCTGTGGGTCGAGCCCGATGACGGTCCGGAGGAGAACTGGTGCCGTCCCTCCGCCGATCCCCTGCTGCGCAGCGCGGCGGAGCTGCCGGTGGACGCCCTGGCGGTGATCCTGACCGGCATGGGCCATGACGGCCTCGAGGGCTGCCGTCGCCTCCGCGCCGCGGGCGGTCACGTGCTGGCGCAGGACGAGGCCAGCAGCGTGGTCTGGGGCATGCCCGGCGCCGTCGCCGCTGCGGGCCTCGCCGACGCCGTGGGCCCGGTCGTCGACCTCGCCCGGGCGGCGCGGGCCCGCTTCTTGGGGGAGGGCCGATGAGCGCCCGCGCGCTCTCCGCCTTCGCGGCGCTGGTGCGGCGTCGCACGGGCATCGTGATCGGCGACGACAAGGCCTATCTGATCGAGGCGCGGCTCAGGTCCTTCGCCCTGACCGGCGGATACGCCGATGTTGCGGCCCTGCTGGAGGCGGTGCTGGCGGGCCGCGACCCCCGGCTGCTGGACATGGTCGTGGACGCCATGACCACCAACGAGACCCTGTTCTTCCGGGACGCGACCCCCTTCGTCGCCCTGGCGGAGCAACTGGCCGTTCGCGCCGCCGATCCCCAGCGCCGCGCCGTGCGCATCTGGAGCGCCGCCTGCTCCACCGGCCAGGAGCCCTATTCCATCGCCATGGTGGTCGACGAGGTCCGCCAGCGGCATCCGGACCTGCAGGCGGAGATCGTCGCGTCGGACCTGTCCAGCCGGTGCGTGGCGGCGGCC
>CAINOV010000252.1 GCA_903851655.1 uncultured Caulobacterales bacterium | reverse complement strand
CCCCTCTCCCGGCCCCTCTCCCGGCCCCTCTCCCGGGATGACCCAGGTGATGACGTGTGGCTCGAACGGCGCGCAGCGCCGATGGCGCGACGGCGTCAATCCCAGCGCCGGCAGCAGCCCGAGCTCCGGCGCTCCCCCCGCGATCCAGACACCGGCCAGCCGATAGGCCGTGTTGGGATGCGACCAGTAGCGGGGACCATCGGTCGGCGATCTCAGACGGTCCGCAAAGAACAGGCGGTGGGGCATGACCCGTTGCGGGAAGTTGACCAGATCGCCGTGATCCACGGGCTCGAGGGCGCGGTCTGCGAGCACGGTCGTCAATCCGGCGAGGTCCGGGCTGTAGAGGCTCCAGAACGCCGGACCCGGTCCGCCCTTCAGCCAGTCCACATAGTCGCGCGCCAGATCGTCGCCGGGGTCCGAGGCGGTGATCAGCTCGATCCCACCGCCATTGGGAAATTTCACATGCCGATTTCGGATGCCGTCCGCGTGCGGACGCCCCGGCTTGATCACGAAGCCGAGCCGCGAGAAACGCGCCGCCGCCCCGTCGAGGTCCGTCACGGCGACCGGGACATGGTCAAGCCCTTTGACGATCGGCGGCGCGGCGGTGGCGATCACCCAGGCCACAGCCATCCATGACCCGGCGATCATCCTGTCCCTGGCTCCCGCATCATGACCGACGGGCGGAGCAAGCCAAGGGCCGGCGCCGGCGGCAATCCCCCCGCTGCGGCTGACGTGGGGGCGGTCCGCCTCCTGGCGTCGTGTCCGGCGCGCCGGCCCGACGTCGCGTTCCGGGCGCCTGCGCCGACGCAGCATTCCATCAGGACGGAGGCTTATGACCTGAAACGCCAGCGGGATTGACAGCGACATTGTGGAACGACGCGACCCACCAGCCATCGCTGTGTCGTACCAGGACCTGCTCCAGTCGGGCGTGGATGGCGCCGTCGATCAGTTGAACGCCGGGTGGTGCGTGCTGGGCGCCGGTGAGGACCGCCAGAGTATCCACTATGGCGATGTCATCCCGCAGCATTGTGACGTGCTGGATTTCCTGGTGATTTTGGCTTCCCTTGTAGATCGTCGCGAAGATTCGCTCGTGCTGGGCGAGGAAGGGCGCTTTGCCGACCGAAAACATGCCCATGACATTGGTAAAGACCACTTCGGGCAGCACGCGCGCGGCAAACCCCTCAGCGTCGCCTCTGTTCCAGGCATCGTCCTCGGCCGCCACGAAGGCGGCGAGTTCACGGCGTGCGTCGGTCGTGAGCCCGTTCGTGTCGGCCATGGCTTTTGCTCCTCCTCCCGTCATTGCGACGATCAAAACGATCAGTCGAAGCCCTGTCCGCCACCCGATGAACGGCCCCATGAGATGTCTCCCGTTCCCGATCCTGCAACCTGGCTGTCTGACGCGGCGTCCCGTTTCTCCGGCTTCCAGGCCGCGATGTCTTGGACGTTTCCGACATGTGGCAAGATTTGTCGGGGCGACTGCCCGGTCAGCGCACGCATATCTCGGGCGAGATGAGCCTGGTCCGCATAGCCCGCCGCGGCGGCCGCCGCGGCGAGCCCCGCGCCCTCCTTCGCCAGCATCACCGCGCGCCGCAGCCTCGCAATCCGGCTGAAACGTTTTGGGTGAAGCCCGGTCAGCGCTTCAAACGAGCGTGTCAGCTGGCGTTCACAGAGGTTCAGATGTTCCGCAACCCGCCCGACGCGGCGCCCGCGAGACAGCATGTCTGCAGCAGTTGCCGCGCGGGACAATGGCCCGTGCGACCCAGCGCTCGGCTCCACGGACAGGAAGCGCCGGACGTCGCCGTTGGCAAAGTGCTCCAGCACCACTCCAGCGAGAGTTGGGTCGATGTCCGCGAGATCGACCACCTGGTCCGTCAATGAGCGAAGCGGCATGCCGATCCATGCGGCGGCCCAGATCGGATCGATCGACAACACGGTCAAGCGGTCCCCGATCGCGTACCGTGTCGGCCGCCCCTTGGACATCGGGCCAATGACATCCACGCGACCGTCGATCCAGACAAGCTCCAGGGACACGTCTGGCAGAGCCATTCGTCGCTGAGCGACCTCCAGCGAATGAAGTGACAGCGACCCTGAGGGAATTTTGCCGCCAGGCGTCGTATCTGAAACGCGCGGCGACATCGGCAAACCCCCTTGTCAATTGCGCCATCGGAGTTCACGCGCCTCTCCCGAACCCCTCGGCGCCGAGGTGGCGTTCAATCTGTCAGCATTCCATGTGACAAACAATGGACGGCTAGCCAACCGCGTCGACGGGCGGGAGCATCGGGGACTACCCATTTTTGCCCCCCGCTCTGACCGCCCCGACATGCCGGTCGATGTCCCTCAGTCGATCGTCCAGGTGCGGATCCGACCCTGCCAGTAGGTCTCCGGCCGCCCGTCGATCTCCCAGGCCACCTCGCCGGCAAAGGGGATCCATCGGTTGTCGTGGAGGCGATAGTCACTGAACTGACCCGTCCAAGGCGTCGGCACGGCGCCCGCGCCGACGGATCGCGGCCGGTCAGACGCATGCGCGCCGGCGATGCGCCCCAGGCTGTCCAGGGCGAGCCGGACGGCGGCTGTCGCTTCGCCGGACCCGGCACTGACGATCAGGCCGTCGGGGCCGTCGTCCCGCCACCGCAAGGCGGCGTTGAACAGGATTGCGTCCGGCGCCCAGGCGATTTCGGCGAGGTAACGCATCAATTCACCGCGGAAGAGCTCCGGCGTGTGACCCGCGCGGGCAATCGGGATCACGCCGAGTGCCGTGACGTCCAGTTTTCCCTCACCGTTCTGCAGGGCGTCGCGGACCGATAACACGCCGAGAGGACCGAACCTCGCCCGCCACTCAAAGGCGCAGAACCGGGTGCAAAGCGTCTGCGTCGCATCGAAGCTCATCCATGACGGGTCACCGAGCTGCCGCTTCATCCGTCCAGTCTGGGTCAAGGTTACAAGGCTGTTGCGGTCGTCCGCTCGGACGCCCAGGCGTGCGGCGAGATCACGGGCACGAGCCGGCAACCGAGTGCGGTCGATTTCAGGCATGCGGCGTGGCTCCGGACATGATCTGGCGGATCGGTCGTCGCGCCGAATACGGCAGGGCCGGTCCAGTGCCGAAGCGCAGCATCAGGTCCGGGCGTTGTCCCTTCATCCCGACGAGCTCGGCCAGCTCGAGGCGGGTCCGCGGCACCTCGACCAGCGGGTTGAGGAATGCGGTCTTCAGTCCCAGCGCCGTCGCCTGCAAGGCGAAGCGCTGCGCCGCGCGTCCCACACTCACCCAGTGCTGGGGATCCGTCGATTGGCCGACAAAGACGGCCAGGCCGGCGGACGACGCGACTTGCCGGGAATATTTGTCATTTTCTGCCGCCGACCGGAATGCCAGGTCAAAGACGCGCTTCCCCAGCCATTGCGGCAGGATGGGGTTGCCGGTCGTGGCGCTGAAGAGTCCATCCCCCGTGCGGATCGCCTCGCGCGGACTGAACCGCATCCAACTTCGGAGTTCGCGGAGAAAGGCCGCGTCTGCCATCTGCGCGGTATTGCCTTCAATGACCAGATCGCGGATCCGACCCTTTCCGGGGCGGTCCGTTATCAGCACGAGTTCGACTCCGGGAACCGCTGCCGCAGTGGCCAGAGCCCGGAGATCCGCGGCGCCGACCGCGCGCCCGTCATATTCGCCTCGGGTGGACTGACGCCGTGGAATGGCATCGACGAGCGCGGAGCGGCTGGCGGCGGCCGGAATCGACTCGAACACCACTGAACCGCCGCCGGCGGGCTCAAACCGGATTTCCCCCGGGCGGCCCGCTGCCGCGGATGCAAGCGCAAGGGTCTCGGCGGCGCAGCCGAGACTGACGAACAGGTGATGATCGTCTGGATCGACCGCCGGTGTTCTGCGGGCAAAATCCGGCAGGATCTCGATCCGGTGATCGGTGACCCGGAAGATCCAGGGCTGTGTATTGTGACCACTGGGCGCCAGCGTCGCGTACCGGATGAGCTCGTCGACCTCGGATGTCCGCTTCCACGCGGCGCGCATCCCTGCGACCGCGACCGTGTAGGCGTCGAGGGAGCCTACCTCGCGATCCAGAGCCTGGACCGTGCCCGCGCCCACGATCGCGGCGGCTCCACCTCCCAGTATCAGGCTTCGTCTGAGGGTCATGTTCGACAGATCCGATCTTGCCTGTGTCCGAAGGCGCCGGAGGCAGCGGAATCCGCCGATAGCAGAGCCCATTCCGTGTCCGCAGCCAGGCGGAAGCGTTCAGCGTTCGGAGATCGGCCGACAGCGCCGGAAACTACCCAGTTGCACTCCGACCCTTCACCGGACCTTGCGCTGGCACGTCTTTACTCCCCCCTCATCCCGGAAGTTGGCGACGTCTGCTTCGCGGTGTCCGGCCCGTCGTGACCTCAACGGCAGGTCTCCGGCACGAACCCAAGGCGAAGACTCGACCCGTT
>CAINOV010000251.1 GCA_903851655.1 uncultured Caulobacterales bacterium | reverse complement strand
GGCATGATGTTCACCGGCCGCTACGCCGACGAAGCCACCCTGTTCCGCCTGTCCGGCCAGCTGGAGAAGGAACTGCCCTGGAAGGACCGCCACCCGCCGGTGTGGAACTAAGGCCGGGGCGGGAAGGGGGGGCAGGCGGACGCTCCCAAGGGCGTGTGTGGGTGGCTTTCAGCCATCGCGGCTTATGTCGCGCGCGGCTGTCCCACGTCATAAATCCGCAAATTGCGATCCGTGATTCCAAGTCCAGCCCAAGTGGAGCGCCATGCCACAATGTGCTCTGAAGAAAAATGCCGGTCGAGCGCACCTTGGTCTCGCCATAACTCCTTTACGTGGATCAGACCCGGCTCAAGTACGTCTTCGGCATAGCAATATTCCTCGCAGCCGTCCTCTGCGCGACTAGCTGAGATCATGCGGGCCATGGCGCGGCGCGCGGGGTCGAGTCGTTCGGGCGGTAGGCGGACAGTTCCAACGATGAGCAACATGACGGCGAAGCTAGACGACCTCCGAATGTCTTGGAAGGGGTCGAATCCGGACCCCAGATCACCGCCCGACAGCTGCGTTGAGCTGGCAACCGTCCGGGCGCCCAGTAGCGGACGTCCGGAACGTTCGGGAAGGGTGGGAACCAGCCGTTGCGCATGACCCAGCATCGGACTTGAAGTCCGGCGCCATAGGGAATAATACTACGTTATGCGTAGTAGAAATGCCCAATCGGCCGATGAAGCGTCGGAGGCCTTTTCCGACCCGCCACTCCTGGTGATGACGAGCCTCGCGACGGGCGCGAAGCACGGCCATGCGATGATCCATGACATCGAGGAGATGTCGGGAAGCCGCCTTGGGCCAGGAACATTGTACGGGGCTATTGCGCGCCTTGAGCGCCTGGGTTGGATCGAGGCGTTGCCGATGGATAACCGCCGCCGTCCCTACCGCCTTACGACCGCTGGCCGCGCCGTGCTTGAAGCGAAGATGTCCGCTCTGAGTCGATTTGTCCTGGCTGGGGAACGGAGGCTCCGACCGGCATGAGACGAAGCACGGCATTGCGACTGGCCTGGCTTTACCCTGACGCGTGGCGAAAGCGCTTCGGTGAAGAGTTTGCAGACTTGCTCGAGCGCCAGCCGTTCGATGCGCGCCTTGTTGTGGATGTCGCGCGAGCAGCGATGATTGAACACGTTCTCAATATCACCACAACGGAGGCCCGTGTGGCATATGCAGCAAATGTGAGAGGTCTGGTCGGCCAGCCAAGCGGCTTTATCCCATTGATTTGCTCATGGGTCGCGCTCGGCACGGCAGTTGTTGTCGGCGCATCCACCGCTGGGGTAAAACCGGCAGATGAGGGGGCCGCAGCGCACATCTTCCAACTGCTGATCGCCGCCCAGTTTCCGATCATTGCGTATTTTATTTTCCGGTGGGCGCGCGGACGAAGGGGGGCGGCATTCACCGTTGTTGCAGCCCAGACGCTGGCAATCGGAACAGCGATTGCACCCGTTTGGTACTTTCACCTTTGAGCGCTGATTTAATTCATTAGATCTCGACATTCCACAGTGGGTCGAGTCCAGACCAAAGTACCGCCCCGGAAGTCTGTCGTTGCGGCGGCGACCGAGGTGAGAGCCTGAAGCGGAGGTCGCGAACGTCAGGGGTCGGGGACGAAGCAGAACCTAGGGCAATGGCTTCGACATATGCACGGCCACTCCGCCGTTCAGTGCTTCCTCCCGGTCGACCTGGTAGCCGAGCGATGCGTAGAGCTTGATGTTCTTGTCGAAGAGCTTGTTCGTATAGAGCCGCGTTCGCTTGAGCCCTCGTGATCGCGCCAGGTCTTCGGCGTAGCTCATCAGGCGCCGCCCCAATCCCTGCCCCTGGCGCGTCGGTTCAACAGCGACGCTTACGATCAAGAGCGTATCGGCCTCGGGAGTCGTTTCGATCAGCCCGGCGAGGTTGCCCTCGTGTTTGATCAGGGCAAAGTCATGGACGAGGATCGCATTGCGGTAGTCCACCTTCATTGGCAGCGGCTCACGGCCCGTCAGCGCGACCCAGGCGACGTAGGCTTTCAGAGTCAGAGCGGCGACCGCATCCGCGTCGGTGGGGAGAGCCGGTCTGATTTCAGGGTCTGGCGCCATGGCGCCGCAGTAGCACGCCTGGGCTTGATGTCCACACCAGGTCGCGCCCGGATCCCGGCGCCCCGCTCGACAGCCGCCGTTCGCCGGCCCCCGAGCTTCCGATCCCCCCCCTAGAACCGAAGGGACAGGCAGCTCAGGCCGCCGTCCATCTTGCGGAACTCGCTCATCTTCAGCGCCAGGGTGCGGTAGCCCAGCCGGTCCAGGGCTTCGGCGAAGCGGGGATAGCCCGCCGCGATCAGCACCGTGTCGTTCACCCGGATGCAGTTGGCGGCATAGGCCTCCTCCGGCGCCAGGACCACGGTCTCGAAGCGCGTCAGGCAGGGCAGGCCGACCAGTTCCGGCGCCACGGCCATGCGGCCCTCGCCGAGGTAGGAGATACCCGTCTTCAGGTGCAAAAGGCCCGCGATCGGGGTGATGTCGACGATCTCCGAGGCGAGGCCCAGCCTGGCCAGATGCGCGGCCAGCTGCTCGCCCCCGGCCCGGTTGGTGCGGGCGCCGACGCCGATCAGCACCACCGAATCCGTCTCGCAGATGTCGCCCCCGTCCACTGTGCCCGGCGCCTCGATCCGGGCGAAGCCGCCGAAGGCTGCGTCCAGCACCGGGGCCATGGACGCCACCTCGCCTTCGCGGGAGGCGGCGCCGGGACGGGTGAGGATCGCCGCCGTCGGGGTGACCACGGCCGCATCCTCGACAAAGGTGCTGTCGGGATAGGCGTCCTCCGCCGGCAGCCGGGTGATGGCGAGGCCCAGCCCCGCCAGCGCCTGGACATAGGCTTCGTGCTGGGCCACGGCCAGCGCCACGTCCGGCGCGCCCTCGGTGCTGGTGGTGATGCCCGCGGCGTAGCTGGGCGCCGGAGGACGGACGATGGCGCGGGTGAAGCGGGTGCTCAAGGGGGCGGTCTCCGGGACAGGGTGGGGCAGGCTTAGGATCGATCGCCGGGGCGGGCAAGGGCCGGAGTCGGGCGGGAACGGAGCGGGCTTGCCAGACTTCGCAGGGCTCGCCATGGTCCGGCCGATGAGGACCCCGCTCCCGTACCCGCCGAAACGGCCCCCCGAAAAGCCGGCGGGCTGGGTGATCGGCGTGATGATCGAGACGCCGGACGCCCCGGGCGCCCAGCGGCACTTCTTCGCCGTTGACCGGGCCGACCGGGCGGAGGCGGAGTGGAAGGCCGTGGACGCCGCCGCCCTGATCGGCGCGGTGGCCACCAGCCCGGTGAAGGGGCTGGAGCCGGTGCACGCGGTCAGCGAACTTCCCGCCGCGGCCATGCGCAACCTGGCCCTGGGCGCGGGCCAGGTGAAGCTGCTGGGAACCCGCTGGCCCCGGCGCTGGGTCAGCGCAGGGTCGGTCTAGGGACTAGATCAGGTCGCCGCCCGCCGCCGAGGCAGTGGTCCCGTATTTTTCATAGGCCTTGATCACATTGCGGCCCACGGTCCAGCGGTGCACCTCGTCCGGTCCGTCCACCAGCCGCTGGGAACGGATGTGGGTGTACCAGCGGGCCAGCGGGGTGTCGTGGCTGTAGCCCAGTGCGCCGTGCAGCTGGATGGCCGTGTCCACGACCTTGTGCACCATATGGGCGAGGAAGACCTTGGCGATGGAGTTCTCCTGCCGCAGGTCCAGGCCCTTCTCCGCCTTGTAGGCGATGTGCAGCAGCATCAGCCGGGCCATGTAGAGCTCGCTGGCGCAGTCGGCCAGCATCCACTGCACCCCCTGCCGCTCGGACAG
>CAINOV010000250.1 GCA_903851655.1 uncultured Caulobacterales bacterium | reverse complement strand
TCCCTTCAGCACCTTGGCCGGGTCGGTCTCGTGCAGCACCAGGACCACGTCGTCGGCCCCGTCGCGGTTCAGGTCGCCCGTGGCCTTGTACTCCACCGTCCAGCCCCGGGGGGTGAAGTCCTCCACCGCCGCGCCGTGGGCGGGCAGGGTCGGGTAGGTCGCCGGCGGGATGTCCAGCGCCTGCGCCGCGGCGGCGGTGGGGCGGACGAGGCCGAGGGGCAGGGCCAGGGTGACGGCGAAGGCGCAGGCGGCGAGGGGACGGTGCGGGCGCATGGGTCTGTTCCAGATTGGGTCAGGTCACTCGCCTCTCGCAAGAAACGTGCGCCTGTCAAGGGAACGGCGCCCCAAACCGCCCGCGCCTCCTACCCCATCGGGTACATGATCTCCTTGGACACCGCGTCGATCTGCTTCATCACCTCGGCGTCCAGGGTCAGGTCGGCGGCGGCGAAGATGGCGTCCAGCTGGTCCTCGTGGGTCACGCCGACTATGGTGGAGGCGACGAAGTCATGCTGCTTGCTCCAGGCGGTGGCCAGGGTGACGAGGGACATCCCCGCCGCCTGGGCGATGGCGCCGAACCGCTCGGTGGCGGCCAGGGACTTCTCGTTGACGAAGCGCCTCGCCATGGTCGCCTGCCGCCCGCCGATCTTCAGATAGTTGGAGAAGCGCGCCCCGTCCGGGGTCGCGCCGCCATTGTACTTGCCCGACAGCACCCCGCCGGCCAGGGGCGAATAGGGGATGGAGCTGACACCCTCCTGGCGGCACACCTGGGCCAGCTCGTCCTCGAAGCGGCGATTGTTCAGGCTGTGGTTGTTCTGGATGGTCTCATAGCGGGCCAGGCCCTCCATCTCCGAGACGTGCAGGGACTTCATCAGCCCCCAGGCCGTCTCGTTGGAGCAGCCCAGCACCCGCACCTTGCCGTCCCGCACCAGGTCGTCCAGGGCCCGCAGCGCGTCCTCGTAGCGGGCGCCGTGGTCGGGCCAGTGGGTCTGGTAGAGGTCGATATAATCCGTATCGAGACGTTTCAGGCTGGCCTCCACCGCACGCACGATGTTGTGCCGGTCGAGCGCCGTCATCCCCGCCCGCTGGGACGCCTTCAGCCAGCCGTGGCTGGGGCCGCAGACCTTGGTGGCCAGGATGATCTCGTCCCGGCGCCGGGTCTTCATCCAGCGGCCGACGATCTCCTCCGTCACGCCCGCCCACTCCTCCTTCGGCGGAACGGGATAGTTCTCCGCCGTGTCGAAGAAGTTGATCCCCGCCTCGAGGGAGCGGTCGAGGATGCGGAAGGCCATCGTCTCGTCCGCCTGGGAGCCGAAGGTCATCGTCCCCATGCAGATCTTGGAGACATAGATCGGGCTGCGGCCGAGACGCTTGTGCTGCATGGGGCGTGTCCTTGTGGGTGCTCAGGCTGGGTGGGTGCTCAGGCTGGATATGTGGACGGTCGGCGGTGGTGCAACCCATCCCGCGTCCGGGAACGGATGAAGATCAGGCCCTGGCGGGATTGATGAGGAACTTCTCGCCGGTGGCGCGGCGGTTGTAGGCGGCCACCACGTCCGGCTGCAGGGCCTCCTGCAGGGAGATCTCCCGGGTGTAGCGGCTGGCGAAGGTGGTCTTCAGCTCCGCCGCCACCCGCTCCCGCAGGCGGGCGGCGTCCACCGGACCGATCTTCTGCAGGAACGGGAACAGCAGCCAGCCGCCCATGCCCCAGGCCATGCCGAAGCCGCGGTTGAATTCCGTGGGGCGCATGTCGAGGCCGCCATAGATATAGACCTGCTTGTGCACGGTAGAGCCGTAGCGGCTGTACTCCTTCGCCGTCTTCTGGGCCGCGGCCTCCATGCAGGTGAGGATCTGGCCCGCCAGCTTGCCCCCGCCGATGGCGTCGAAGGCCAGGGTCGCGCCGGTCTCGACGAGGGCGTCGGTGAGCGGTCCCATGAAGTCCGGCTCGGACGAATCGATCACGTGCTTCGCGCCCATGTCCTTGAGCAGCTTCACCTGCTCGGCGCTGCGCACGATGTTCACCAGGCCCACCCCGTCGGCCAGGCAGATGCGGTTCAGCATCTGGCCGAGATTGGAGGCGGCGGCGGTGTGGACCAGGGCCGTGTGCCCCTCCCGCCTCATGGTCTCCACCATGCCCAGTGCGGTGAGCGGATTGACGAAGCACGAGGCCCCGTCGGCGGCGGTGGCGTCCGCCGGCAGCACCAGCACGTCGGCGGCCTTCACCAGCCGGTACTGGGCGTACATGGCCCCGCCGATCATGGCGACCTTGCGGCCCACCAGGTGCTCCAGCCCCGCGCCGGCGGCGATCACCGCGCCCGCCCCCTCGTTGCCCACCGGCAGGTCCTGGTCCACCCGGGCGGCCATGGCGCGCATATAGGCGGCGGGCACCGGGCAGGTCAGCACCGGCTGCTCCGCCGTGCCGGAGAGGACGGCGGCGGAGACATCGGCCGGACCGATCAGGAGGCCGATGTCCGACGGATTGATGGGCGACGCCTCCACCCGCACCAGGATCTCGCCCTCGCCGGGGGGCGTCACCGGGACCTGGGCCAGGGACAGCACCAGCCGGCCGTCGGAGGTCACCTGGGAGCGGAGCTGCAGGCCGTGGGCGGGAAGGGTCATGGGGACGGCTCTCGACGGTTGATCTGGAAGTCTGGCGGCCGGCAACCGGCCGCGAGGCCGCCAACATAGGCATGAAAAAACGGACCGTCTCGTCCGGAATGGCGATCCGGGGAGACGGTCCGCTGAAAGGGGGCCCCACCCCCGGGTCGAGGGGGCGGGGTCCGGGTCAAGGCCTACCAGTTCAGGTCGAGGCCCAGGCGGATGGACCGGGGCTGCTGATAGCTCAGGGGCTTGCGGTAGTTGGGGTTCGGCGCCCCGCTCGACAGGTCGCCGAACTCATCGAAGTCGGTCTTGGCCTGCTGGTCGAACAGGTTGAACACGTCCGCCCGCAGCACGGCCGACTTGGCCAGATGGGTCGGCAGCGTGTAGCGGAACGACATGTCCAGCTGGGTCAGCCAGTCGCTGGTGAACTGGGTGCCCCGCGGGGTCAGTACGCCCTGGCAGTACCACGAGGCCGCGCCATAGGCCGCCGCGAACGGATCCACCGGGTTGACCCCGATGCAGCCGAAGTGCTTGGGCGACTGGACCTGGAAGTTGGCCCCCACCAGCACCTGGTCCAGCACCTGGTACGATCCGAACAGCTTCAGCTCATGCAGGTGATGGTTCGGCAGCAGGCCGTAGGCGCCCGTCTCCAGGCCGGGCTGGTCGAAGTCCTGGGTGGAGGCCGTGTCGGTCTGGCCGATGTTGGAGTTCACCGTGCCCTCGTAGTTTCCGACCGAGCGCGACAGGGTGTAGGAGCCGTCGAAGCTCCACTTGCCGTCGAACGGGTGCGACAGGACGAAGGTCAGGGCGGTGTATTCCCGCTTGGCCTTCGGCAGGTGCAGGTCGGAGGCGGCGAAGCTGATGGTCCGCGGCGTCGTCTCCCCCGGCAGCGGCGCGTACAGGGTCACCGCCACCCCGTGACCGGGGTTGATGTAGCTGTACTGGCTGAAGCCGCCCCACAGCTGGTCGCAGCCGGCAATGCCGTGGGCGGTGCAGTAGGACAGCACGCCTGCATCCACCGCCGCATCCTCGAGCGCACGGCCCAGGGTGCGGTAGGTGAGGGACACGCCGGCCTTCCAGGCGTCGCTGAAGCGCACCTCGTAACCGCCGATGACCTCGTCGTCATAGGAGGCGTGGGCGTTCTTGGCCTGGAAGCCGAACGACGGCGGGATCGTGCCGTTGGAGGTCACGACGCAGCCCGGTGCGCCCACCGCCGCATAGCCGCCGGCGACGCAGCCCGTGGAGCTCTGCGCCGGGAAGCCGGTGATCTGCGCGCCCAGGGTCGGCGCCCCGTTCGGGTTGGGCGCGCCGGAATAATAGTAGTACTCGTCGAAATAGGTCGCCGCCGACGCGCCCCGGAAGGCGAGGTTGGATGCGATCGGCAGGAAGTACCGGCCATAGGTGGCGTACAGCTTCTGGGTCCGGTCGCCGGTGACGTCCCATGAGGCGCCGAGACGGGGGGCCCAGTTGGCGTTGAAGGCGGCGTAACGCTTGTTGTCGGCGCCGTTCAGGTGAAAGAGGTCGTTGCGCAAGCCGGCCTGGACATTGATCCGCGGAGTCACGTCCCAGCTGTCCTGCAGATAGAACGCCTCGTTGATCCCGTTGAACTTGCCGGCGATGTAGTAGTGGGTGATGTCGACATAGTCCGTGCCCTGAGCGACACCGTACTGGTCGTTCGCCCCCGCCGTCAGATAGGTGAAGGTCGAGCCGCTGGGCAGGCCCCCGACCGGCGCGCCGGTGGTGGGCTGGTTGTGCTCCAGTGCGGTTTCCTCGCGGTCATAGCCGAAACGCACATGGTGCCGGCCCAGGGCGTTGAAGAACAGGTCCACATCGGCGCGCACGAACTTCCGTTCGGTGTTCTGGATGTCCTCGGAGGCGTACTTCTGGTCGCTGATGGTGATCGGCGTGCCGCTGCGCTCGTCGATGACCTTGGGCGCCGAAGCGTTCGGCTGGGTCGAGTCCTTCTGCTGGGTGTCGCCATAGGCCACCGACACGGTCATGAAGTCGGTGATGTTGCCGGTATAGCGGCCGATGTAGCTGAGCCCGCCCTTGCGGTACTGGACCGGCTGCGGCTGGCCGCTGATCGTGCCCGTGGCGTAGTCGAAGTTGCGCACCGAGCGGTTGATGGTCGATCCGGTGTTGAACGCGGTGAATTCGAAGTGGTGGCGGCTGGTGATGTAGCCGTCCAGCTTCATGCCCCAGAACGGATCCTCGTCCTTGTCGTCATAGAAGGCGGTGTTGGTGATCGAGGCCTGCTTGGTCTCATGCTGGCGCAGGTCCAGCAGGCCGTAGAAGAACAGCCGGTCCGGCAGGATCGGGCCGCCGGCCTCGATGCTCTCGTCCGAAGTGTTCTCCCGCCGGCGGCGGTTGGCGTCCTGGTAGGTGTCCGGCGACGTGCTGGAGAGGGACGACGGGGCCCAGTTCATGTGCACGCCGACCATCGGCGTGTTGGAGCCCGACTTGGTCACCGCATTGACGATGCCGCCGTCGGCGCGGCCGAACTCCGCCGGATAGCCGCCGGTCTTCACCTCCACCGTCTGGTAGAAGTCGAACGGCACGCTGGAGCCGCCGATGTACTTGTTGAAGTCGGTGATGTTCAGACCGTTCACGTAAAAGGCGTTCTCCGCCACGCTGGCGCCGCCGATCGAGGGCTGGTCGCCGAACACGGAGTTCTGGCCCGAGCTGCCCAGAGCCACGCTGGGAGCCAGCAGGGCCACCGACTGGATGTTGCGGGCGACGGGCAGTTCCTTGACGGTCTCGGTCAGGTTGACCGTCCGGCCGGTCGTGGTGACGGCGAAGTCCAGGTCAGGGCGCGGCTTGGCCTTGACCACCACGGCCGTGACGGCGCCCTCGGGCTCCAGCGGGAAGGTGAAGGCCGAAACGCCGCCCAGATGCACGTCCTGGGTCGAGGCCGAGGTCTCGTAGCCCTGCTTGGAGACGGTGATCCTGTAGGCGCCGATGGGGATGATCGGGGCCTGGAACGCGCCATTGGCGTCGGTCACCAGGGTCCGGCTGACGCCTTGGTTCACCGAGGTGATGGTCACCTTGGCGCCGGCCACCGGCTTGGAGTCCGCGACCACCCGGCCCGCCAGACTGCCGCTGGAATAGTCCTGCGCGTAGGCGCCCTGCGGGGCCGCCAGACCGGCGCCGGCTGCCGCCGCGCCGAGGGCCAGAAGGACGGCCGGCCGCGTCAGCAGGCTGGAGGCCAGGAGGGATACGCGTTTTACGCGAAACATCATGACGAAACAGCTCCCCAAGGGTGTGAAGCCGGATTTATTGCAACGAATTGAAACATTACAAATCGGAAAGTTTCCAGAAGCCGCCGCCCGTCGGCTCATCTGCCCGAAATTGCCGCATATTTGTCACAATTCGTGGACGGAAGTGTCTAAAATGTAAGCACTTATTAACAAGGCGAAAATTTCATCAAACGTCCAACGGGGTGTCACACGCCTCGGACAGAGAACCCCGACCGGGAATGGAGCGGAATTGCGCCGTCCCCTCCGGCTCATCGGGGAATTGCATGCGTCGCACCAACGTCACGACCGGACTTCTCGCCACCGCCCTGACGGCGCTTTCGGGGGCCGCCCTTGCCCCCTGCGCCTTCGCCGCCGACACGGCGCCGGCGGCCACCGCGCCCGCCGCCGATGACAGCGTGCAGGCGGTGGTGGTGTCCATCGGCCGGACCACCCGGTCGGCCGTGTCCCTGGACGCGGTGGAGACGCAGAAGCTGCTGCCGGGCATCAACCCGCTGAAGGCCATCCAGACCCTGCCCGGCGTGCTGCTGGAGACCGCCGACCCCTGGGGCAACAACGAGCAGAACGAGAGTTTGTTCGTGCACGGATTCAACACCCAGCAGCTGGGCTACACGATGGACGGCGTGCCGCTGGGGGACCAGCAGTACGGCAATTACAACGGTCTCAGCGTCTCCCGCGCCGTGACCAGCGAGAATGTGGGGCGGGTGGAGCTGTCCTCCGGCGCCGGCGCCCTGGGGGTGGCCTCCACCTCCAATCTCGGCGGGGCGATCGAGACCTTCTCCCGGGATCCGAGCCATGACCGGGTCATCGACGTGCGCGAGACCCTGGGGGACTACCGCACCAACCGCACCTTCCTGCGGCTGGACACGGGCGACGGCCTGCTGGGGGGCGCGGGCTATGTCAGCTACCTGCACCAGGACGCCAAGGCCTGGGACTTCGCCGGCCACCAGAAGGGCGACCAGGTCAATCTGAAATATGTCCGCGACACCGAGGCCGGCAAGCTGACCCTCTATGCCGACTGGCAGGACAAGGTCGAGCCGAACGAGGACGCCACCGCCTATGGCAACGCCCAGTCCCCGGGCTCCAACACCTATCCGTACACCACCTCGACCTTCTTTCCGTACACCCGCCCGTTCATCTATCCGAACTACCAGGGCGGGCTGAACTACCTCACCGCCGGGGCGCCGCCGGCGGCGGCGGGCAACAACTTCACCAACTATTTCAGCGCCGCCCAGCGGACCGACCTGCTGGGCTACGCCCGGTATGACTGGAACATCTCCAGCGACCTGAAATGGTCGAACACGGCCTATTACCACTACAACTACGGTCGCGGCATCGTCGCCGGTCCGGTGAACCAGGCCGGGCTGCCGGGCCTGTTCGCCACCTACTATCCCGGCCAGAACCTGGTGAACGTGTTCGGCGGCACGGGCTACGAGGTGCGCACCACCGAGTACCGGATCAACCGCGAGGGCCTGATCTCGAACCTGAACTGGACCCTGGGCGCCCACAACATCGAGGCGGGGATCTGGTACGAGCACAACGAGTCGGCCCAGCACCGGGTCTGGTATCCCTTCTCCGCCGCCAACAACGACCTGACGCCCTACAGCATCCCGACCGGTCCGGCGGCGTTCATCCAGTACTATATCGAGCTGGCCACGGACGACGTGCAACTGCACCTGCAGGACCAGTGGCGGATCACGCCGACCCTGCTGCTGCAGGCGGGCTTCAAGTCCAGCCTGCAGACGGCCTCCTCCACCGTGCCGATCAACCAGCAGAACCTGCCCAGCGTCGCCGTGCCGACGGTCTATCCCACCGGTTCGATCACCTCCAACATGGGCTTCCTCCCCCAGCTGGGCGCGGTGTGGGACGCCACGGACCACGAGCAGGTGTTCGCCAACATCCAGCAGAACATGCGCCAGTTCATCCCCTATGGCGCCGGCAGCGGCTTCTATGGCGTCAGCCCCTGGAGCCTGGGCAGCCAGGCCGCCTTCGAGGCCTTCAAGTCCAGCGTGAACCCGGAAACCTCCTGGACCTATGAACTGGGCGTCCGAAGCCACCGGGCCCTGGAGCTTGGGCCCCTGACCAGCTTCGACGGCCAGGCCAGCGTCTATCACGTGAACTTCTCGGACCGGCTGCTGAACATCGCCGCGTACAACTTCATCAATCCCGGCGCGGCGGTGATCGTGAACGTGGGCGGGGTCACCACCGACGGGGTGGACCTGGCCGGCACCCTGAATTTCGGCCAGCACATCCACCTGTACGACGCGGTGTCCTACAACAGCTCCACCTATGACTCGAGCTATTCCACCGCCGCCAAGGTGAACGGGGTCCTGTCCAACGTGCTGATCCCCACGGCGGGCAAGACCGTGCCCCTGACCCCCGACTGGCTGAACAAGGTCATCCTCAGCGGCGATTATGGTCCGTTCGAGGCCCAGCTGAGCGGCGACTATGTGGGTCGTCGGTATGCGGAGTATCTGAACCAGTTCACGGTCAAGGGCGTCTTCACCCTGGGGCTGGAGGCCAGCTACCGGATCGCCGTGCCGCCGGGCTTCATCGCCCGCTCGGCGAAGATCAGCCTGAACATCACCAACCTGAACAACGCCAAGGGTGTCTCCACCATCGCGCCGGGCAGCGTCAGCGTCACCGGGACCGGCGGGCTGACCACGGGCTACTCCACCTATCCCATCGCCCCGCGGATGGCCTTCGTCACCCTGGCGGCAACCTTCTGAGACCCGCCTGCGAACCGGGCGCCCGCCGGCCTGGGCGCCCGGAACGGCCGGACGAGGCTTGACCTGTCCCGAGGAACCGGGTGATCTGCGGCCGTTAACCATTTGGTAAGCGTAACTGTCAGGGGGCTGACGTGAGCGAGGGGGGGTGGCGGCGCCGCGCCGTGCTGACCGCGCCGATGTCTTTAGGGCTCGGGTCCGTGGGGCTCGGACTCGTGGGGCTGGGCGGCTCGGCGCAATCCGCGGCGGGCGAGGACTTCGACTTCTTCCACCGGGGAACCGACGGCGTGCCGGTGACGCCCGGGCGGTTCCTGCCGCCGCCGCACCCGCCGCATCCGGCCCACGGACGGGGGACGTGGCGGGCGCCCGATCCCGACGATCCGGCCCTGCGGGAGGCCGAGGCCATCCTGTCGGCGGCGCCCCGGTCGGGGCGGCCCTATGACGTGGCCCGCTATTTCCTCGACGCCACGCCCCGTGGTCCCGGGCCCCGCGCTCCCGGTCGCCGCCGGACCGGGGCCGACGCCGATCCCCTGGTGATGGAGTTCTTCCTCGCCACCAATCTGCGCCCGTCCGACGACCTGACCCCCTGGTGCGCGGCCTTCACCAACTGGTGCCTCGACCGGGTGGGGCTGGCGGGCACCCACGACGCGGGCTCGCAGAGCTTCGTCGATCCCCGCTTCGGCTGGGGGGAGGAGGTCTGGCGCCCGGGCCTGGGCCCGCCCCCCGGCGCCGCGCGGCAGGGGGACATCGCCGTGTTCCGCCACGCCTCCGACCCGGCCCGGGGGCACGTGGCCTTCTTCCACGGCATGACTCCCGGCGCGCCGGGCTGGATCGACGTGCTGGGCGGCAACCAGCTGACCCCGGACCGGCGCTGGGCGGTGTCGATCAAGTCCTACCCCGTGCGGGGGGAGCTGAACCTCGTCTCCATCCGCACGGCGCCGGGGCTGCGTGCGGCCTGAGCCCTATTTGCCCGCCGGCTTGTGATAGTCGGGATAGGCCGGGCGCGGGGGCGCCTTGGGCGTCTGGGTCGGCAGCTGGGACATGGCTGCGCGGACGGCGGCCTCCAGCTGCGGGTCATGCCCTTCGGCCACGGCCTTGGGATCCTGCTCCACCACGATGTCCGGATCGACCCCGTGGTTCTCCACGTCCCACTGGCCGTCGGGATTGAAGAAGGCCACGCTGGGCGAGGTGACATTGCCCCCGTCCATCAGCACCGGAATCTGGCCGATGCCCACCAGCCCGCCCCAGGTGCGCTTGCCCACCACGGGGCCCAGATGGTTGAACTTGAACAGCCAGGGCAGGGCGTCGCCGCCGGAACCGGAGACCTCGTTGGCGATCATCACCTTGGGCCCGAAGATAGCCCCGCCGGGGGTGCGGTCGATGGCGCCGTAGCGGGGAGACCAGTAGCTCTGCGGCTTGCGGCCCAGCACCTCCACCACATAGTCGGCGATCTGGCCGCCGGCGTTGAAGCGCTCGTCCACCACCACGCCCTGCTTGTCGGTCTGGGCGAAGAAATAGCGGTTGAAGGACGTGAACCCGCCGCCGGCGGTGTCGGGCAGATAGACATAGGCCAGCTTGCCGCCGGACAGGGCCGCCACCTTGCGCCGGTTGCCGTCGATCCAGTCCAGGTTGCGCAGCCGCGCCTCGCTGGCCACGGGAACCACGGTGATGTCCCGGGCGCCCTTGCCGTCCGCCGCGCCGAGGGTGAGGCTGATCGCCTTGCCCGCCGTCCCTTCCAGCGACGCCTGCAGGTCGGCCTCGGCGGTGACGGGTTCGCCGTTCACCGCCAGCACGCATTCGCCCGTCCGCACGTTCAGGCCCGGCTGGGAGAGGGGACCCTTTACGTCCGGGGTCCAGGACCCGCCGGTATAGATCCGGGTGATGCAGTAGCGGCCGCCTCGGACCTCGTAGTCGGCGCCCAGGAGGCCGCCCGGCACCTTCCGCGCCGCCGGGATCGCCCCGCCGGAGCCCCGCAGGTGCCCGACGGAAAAGCCGGTCAGCATCTCCTGGAACAGATAGTTCAGGTCCACCCGGGCCTGGATGCTGTCCACATAGGGCGCCAGGCGCTTTTCCTCGGCCACGGTGTCGACCCCGTGGAAGTGGGGGTCATAGAAATAGGCCCGCTCGATCCGCCAGATCTCGTGGAACATCTGCCGCCACTCGGCCCGGGGATCGACCCGGACCTCGAGCCCGGCGAAGGACAGCTTGCCCTCGCCCGGCTTGGCGGGGCCGTTGGCGGGGATCACGCTCCAGCCGGGCGGACCGCCGCCGGGGCCGCCGGGGCCGGCCTCCGGCCGCTCCTCCAGCAGCAGGGACTCGCCGTCGGCTGAGACCTGGAAGGCGGCCACGTGTTCGGCCACCTTTTCCGGCTTGCGGTCCTTCAGGGTGAAGCGGGACAGGACGCCGAGCGGCGGCGCGTCGAGGGCGCGGCCGCGCTCGTTCTCCAGCAGGAACAGGGTCCCGCCCACCCCCGTCGCCAGGGCCGCATAGGGCCGGGGGGGCAGGGGCAGGGCCACGGTGCGGTCGAGGATCGCCTGCAGGTCGAGCCCGGCCAGGTCGATGGCCACCGGCCCGGCCTTGGCCGATTTCGACTTGGCGGCCTCCTTGTCGGCGCCGGCCTTGTCCTTGGCGTGTCCGGGGGCGTCGGCGCCGTCGGCGGGGGCGCCGCCCACCTTCTCGTCATCGGTCTGCGGCCCCACCGGCGACAGCCGCGCCGCGGTCAGGGGCAGGGCGTAGGCCGAGCTGGTGGGGGCGTAGACGTCGGTGGTCATGTCGATGCCCGGCAGGGCGCCGCCGGCGTTGTTGCTGGCGAGGAAGTACAGGCTCTCCCCCGTGCGGTCGAAGGCCGGAGAGCCCGCATCGGCCATGCCGTCGGTCAGCGGCGTCAGGGAGCCGGTCTCCAGCGAATAGAGGCTCAAGCCATGCATCCGGTTGGGCAGGGAGGTGGTCAGCACCAGCCAGCGGGAGTCCGGCGACCAGGCGACGCCATAGTTCGCCGCGGAGAACCCGCCGAAGGTCTGCGGCTCCCCGACCCGGGTCAGCTTTCCGGTGGTCACATCCAGCACGAAGCTGTTCAGGCGGTTGTCGCGGAAGCTGATCTTCCTCGAATCCGGCGACCAGACCGGATCGAAATAATAGGCGGCGTCGGGCGAGATCGGGAACACCTTCACCGCGTTCGGACCCGTGGCCGAGGCCCCCAGCTGCGAGGCCACATGCAGGGCGTAGACCCCCGACGCGTCGGAGAAATAGGCGATGGACTGGCCGTCGGGGCTCCAGGCGGGGGTCCGTTCCGACACGCCGGGGGTGTGGGTGATGTCCCGCACCGGCCCGTGCTTCACCGGCACGGTGAGGATCTCCCCGTGGGCCTCCACCGCCACCCGCACGCCGCTGGGGGACAGGGCCACGGTCTCCACCTGGTCGGCGACGTTCAAGAGGCGCGGCCGCACGTCGGGCAGGTCGCCGTCGGCGGTGATCTCCACCTTCGCCGGCTGGGCGCCCGGCGCTGCGGGATCCAGGGTGTAGATCTCCCCCAGCCGGTCGAACACCAGGGTCTTGCCGTCGGTGGCCAGGCTGCGGATGTCCGGCCCGGTGTTGTGATAGACCTCGCGGACCTTGCCGCTGGCCGGGTCGAAGGCGAACACCCCCACCGGCCCGTTGCGCCCAGACAGGAAATAGACGGTGTCCCCCACATAGACGGGGGAGAAGTCGGCCGCCTCCCCGTGCGGCGCCTCGACAGTGGACAGGTCCGACAGCCGGGTGATCTTCACCACCCCTGCGCGACCGCCGCGATAATTGCCCCAGGCCACATAGTTGGTGAAGTTCGACCCGAAGGCCGGGGCCAGGGGGGTGTAGGCGATGGAGCCGCCGTCCGGGGACAGGGACCCGGCATAGGCCATGGGCAGGGGGAGCGGCGTCGCCGGGCCCCCATGGGCGGATACGGTGAAGAGCTGGGTGTAGCGGCTGGCCGCGCTGCGGTCGGAGCGGAACAGGATCGACCGGCCGTCCTGGGACCAGCCGACCACCGCGTCATTGGCCGGATGCCAGGTGATCCGCGTCGGCGCGCCGCCGGTCACGGGCACGGTGAACACGTCCGTGTTGCCGTCATAGTCCCCGGTGAAGGCGAGCGTCTGTCCGTCGGGGGAGAAGACGGGATTGGCCTCCACCCCCACGCCGGTGGTCAGCCGGGTGGCGCGCCCGCCGGTCCGCGGCGCGGTCCACAGGTCCCCGGCATAGGTGAAGGCGATCAGGTCGCGGCTCAGGCTGGGCTGCTGCAGCAGTTTGAGCGGCGTCTCCGCCGACGCTGCGGCGGACAGGAAACCCGCGCCCAGGGCCAGGGCCAGGACGGACACAAGACGGATCTGACGACGCATGTTGGACTTCCCCCGGAACGCAGGAGAGGAAGGTTAACGGCAAAATAACAATTGGAAAGGGTCGTTCTGTCCGGCGCGGGGCCTAGCCGAAGCCGCCGTTCAGATAGCGCGGGCGGATCTTCTTCAGCACCGCCACCAGTTTGCGGCTGGCGGGCAGGCGGCCGTACTTCTCGTCGTTCATGGGCATGACGATCTCGTAGAAGACGTTCAGGCCCTGGGTGTTCAGCAGGATCGAGGCGGTGGTGCGATTGATGTATCCGGCGGTCTTCAGCTTGGCCACGGTGGTGAAATAGCGGTTCACCGTGCGCCGGGCCCGGTCCAGACGGTGGCCCAGTTCGGACTGCTTGGCGAACTCCACGGCGAACTGGTGGTCGAATCGGGAGCCGAAGGCCTCGCGCCACTCGATCAGCTCATAGATGGCGGTGTGCATCTCCGGCGTGTCATACTGGCGATACAGCTCCACGAACAGCCGCGCCTTGCCGGTCCGCGCCAGGGCCAGCTGGGTGAGGATGGCGAAGACGCACGCCGCCGCCGCCGCGATCAGGACGATCAGCAGACCGATCAGCGCCGCCACGGCGAGGGCCGGCGGCAGGTTGGACCATTCAGGCATACGCTCGACCGGACGACTGCAACCTCGCCAAGCTAGCGGCACATGGTTTACAACTGGTAGCGGCGGAATCGGCGGGCTGGACCCGTCTGAGGCGGGGGAACGTCATGCTTCGAGGAGTCGCTCTGGGGGTCGCCATCGGCGCCGGCGTGGGCGTGGCCCTGCACCAGCTCGCCATCGGTGTTGCGCTGGGGCTTGCGGTGGGCGTCCTGGCGAGCCGGTTCCGTCGCATTGGCTGACGCGCGCCGGCGGGACCGTTCCGGGCTGGCGACACGGTTGCAGCTCAGCCGGGCCTGGGTCTGGCCGGCGGGGATCGCCCTGGCCGCCGTCCTTGTCTGCCTGCCGTTCCTGCGCAGCGTCTTCGGCCTTGCGGACGAGGGCATCCTGCTGCACGGCGCCGCCCGCATGGCCCGGGGGCAGGTCCTGTACCGCGACCTGTTCGAGCTCTATCCGCCGCTGGGCTTCTTCATCGTCCGCCTCTGGACCCTTGTCGCAGGGGACAGCTTCGTCGCGGCGCGGCTTCTGGTGGTGGCCGCCATCGCCGGGATCGCGGTGTTCACGGCGATGGCCTGCGTCCGGGCGGGCGCCGGACGGGGGCTGGCCACGGCCCTGACCCTCGCCTGGCTGGTGATGTCCCAGGGCGCCTGGACCATTGTCGACCACCACTGGTTCACCACCCTCGCCCTGATGGGCGCCCTGTGGGCGGCTCTCGACCTGCGACGAGGGGCCCGAGACCGCTCACCCCTGCTCGCCGGTCTGGCCATCGGGGCGGCGGTGATGATCACGCCGCCCCGGGGCGCGCTCGCGGGACTGGCCCTGGCGCCGGGCCTCTGGGCCGGAGCCGGGCGGGTGCGGCGTCTGGCCCTGTTCGTCGCCGGCGGAGCGATCCTGCCGCTCCTGTGTCTGGGCTGGCTGGTCTCCCAGGGGGCGCTGGCCGCCGCGGTGGAGGACCTCGTGGTGTTTCCGGCGACGCAGTACAGCGGGATCCAGTCCGTGTCCTGGGGCCGCTTCGCCGGGCCGCAGGACCGGTTGATGGCGCTGGTCTTCCCCGCGGCCCTGCTGCTGGCGGCGGTCGAGGCCTGGCGGGTGCGGCGGACGCTGCTGGCGGACCGGAGGCTGTGTCGCGCCGGCCTGTTCGCCGTGGCGGGGTTCATCGGCTGTTTTCCCCGTCCGGACATCGTCCATATCGGCTTCGGCCTTCCCCTGGCCCTGCCGCTGCTCGCCCTGTGCGCGCAGCGCCTGGGCCGGCGGCTGTCCCGCCGGACGCGGCTGTGGTCCTGCGCCCTGGCGGCGGCGGCCTGCGCCCCCGCCGTGGTCGCCTACGGGATGACGGCGGCGGCCGTGGCGACCGCGCCCACCGCGCCGGCCTGGGGCGTCAGCCTGCCCCTGGGCGCGACGGGGGAGCCGGAGATCGCCGCCGACCTGGCCGCCCTGCCGCGGGACGCCCGGATCTTCTACTACCCCTACATCCCGCTGACGCCCGCGCTGGCCGGGCGGGTGGGAGTCACTCCGTTTGACGTCTACATGCCCGGCTACACGACGGCGGCCCAGTACGCCCGGGCCTGCCGCGACCTGATGCGGGACGCCCAATGGGTGGTGGTGGATGCGCCAGGGACCAATCCCCGCCTGATGAAGCTGATCTTTCCGGCCCTGAGCGGCGTGCGCCCGCCCGAGGAGCGGGCCTTCGAGATCGCCCTGGACCGGGGCTTTCCCCGGGTCCGCCAGCGGGGCCGCTTCACCCTGCGCCGCCGCGGCCCGGCGGCGTCGGACACCCTGTGCGCGGTCGCCTCCGGCGCTCTCCCGCGGGGACGGTGAGCGGCGACGGGCCCGCGAAGGCGGTCAGCGGGGAGGGGGCGGCGCCGGATCCGGCGGCCCCGCCCGGTCGATCCGCGCCGCGTAGCAACCCCGTCGGGCGTAGTGCGCATGCAGGTAGGCGACCTTCGGGTCCTGAAGCAGGCGTTCGATCAGGCGCGCCAGCGCCTCTGCCCCCTCGGCCAGGTCGGCGTCGACCATCTCGCCCGCGGCCGTGAAGGCCCTCAGGGACATCGGGCGGATCGCCAGGACCTCGGGGATCTCCCCGACCGCGCTGTAGGCGTCCTCCGCGCCTTCGCGGACGAAGATCGCGTGGCGGGCGCGATAGGCGGTCCGCGCGGGCTGATGTTCGTAGTTCAGCAGCAGCAGGGTCTCGCCGACCTCGGCGTCGCGCAAGGTGATGCGGTCCGGATATCCCGGTCGGGCGTCGGCGACGCAGCGGGTCACGCCCCGGGCGGCCAGTTCGTCGTCGGCGAGGCCGAACAGGGGACGGAAGGGGGCGGGGTCCAGCCCGCGGATGCGAAAGGTCATGATCGAGGCTCCTGAGGATGGCGGCAGCCTGACGGGATCGCGTGGCCGGCGCGCTCCGGTTCTTGCGCGGGAATTCGGCAGCGTCCGGGCCCTTGCGGGCGTGCGCCGGCCGGGCCAGACTTCCAGCTCGCACCGCCGCCAGGACCCGCCGGATGACCCCTGCTGCACCCCCCCTGACCGCCGGAGGCGTCCTTTTCCTCCTCCTTGTGCTCCTCCTCGTGCTCCTGGCTCCCGCCGTCGCGCCGGCCCATCCCGCCTCCGCGCCGCACCGGGGGCGTCCTGTTGTCCGCCGGGTCGTCCGGGTGCGGGAGGTCTGGCGCATCGCCGACTGCGCCGACGGCGCCCGCATCCGCGTGCGGGTCTCCGTCTCCGTCTGCCGTCGGCACGGCGGCCTCATCGGCTGGGAAGACTAGCGAACCCCGCGCCTGCGGATGCGGCTGCAGGGGCCGCGGGGCGCCGGTTGTCGGCCGTTCCGGCATCCCGACGATGGGCGCGAGCCGCCCGAGATCGAGCCGAGGCGGCGGTGGTCGGCGCGGGCGAGGCGGCGGTTCCATCGCGCGCCAAAGCGGGCCCTGGAGCTACGCGCGCAAAGAGGCGCCGCCGAGCGCCGGATAGCGGACCCTTCCAGCGTCAGCTGAGGGGGGATTACGGGCCTAAAGCCTGAGGCCAAGTCGAGGCGCCACCCAAGTCATTCCGGCATAGAGAACGATGGTCAGTCCGCATCCCGCAACGAGACACAGCCAGAAGGGGGCACCCGATCGCAGCATCGCTGGCATCAG
>CAINOV010000249.1 GCA_903851655.1 uncultured Caulobacterales bacterium | reverse complement strand
TCACGGCGTGAGCCGCTGGAACCTAAATCCAGTGCGTCTACCAGTTCCGCCACGCTCGCTCAAATTGTCATTTCGTGGTGCGCCCGGAGCGACTCGAACGCCCGACCCTCAGGTTCGAAGCCTGATGCTCTATCCAGCTGAGCTACGGGCGCGCTGTCACCCTAGGGCGAGGGCGCGGAAACTAGCGAGTTGACGGGGTGAGCGCAACCCGGTCGTCGGGATAATTTTTTGCCCAATCCATGAGCCCCCACGCGACGCGGGCGGCGGTTGTCGCCGCGGCCGGACGCATGGCCGCTTGCACCCGTCCGGCGGGCGGCCTATGCGCCTCATACCGGCGACGCCCAGCCGCCGGCCGAGCAAGGACCGCCCATGAGCGCCATCTTCCGTCCGCAGCCCGCCCCGTCAGCACACTCGCCGTCCCAGCCCTCGCCGGCGCTGATGCGGTGGCCGGCCGTCGCCGGCGCGGCGCTGCTGGCGGTCGCGGGCCTCAGCCCCGCCGCCGCGGCGAAGACCGTCCGGGCGCGTCCGGCCCTCCCCGCCCTCGTGGTCGCCGCCGAGCCAGATGCGGCCGACGCCGGTCTCCGGGTGCTGAAGGCCGGAGGCGACGCGGCGGACGCCGCCGTCGCCGTGCAGGCTGTGCTGGCCCTGGAAGAGCCGCAGAGCACCAGCCTGACCGGCGGCGCCTTCCTCGTCTATTACGACGCCAGGACCCGGCGGACCACGGTCTATAACGGCCGGGAAAAGGCGCCCGCCACCGCCACGCCGCAGCTGTTCTTCGACGACAAGGGCCGGGAGCTGGGCAAGCTGAGCGCCATCCTGTCCGGCCGCAGCACCGGCGCGCCGGGCGCCGTGCCCATGCTGGCCAAGGCCCAGGCCGACCACGGCCGGGCGCCCTGGGCGTCCCTGTGGACGGACGCCGAGCGCCTGGCGCGGGACGGCTTCGTCGTGCCCCCGCGGATGGGGGCGGCGATGAACAGCGGCTATCCCATGGCCAACACCCCCGCGGCGACCGCCTATTTCACCCGCCCCGACGGCCAGCGCTACCGGGCGGGCGACGTGATGCGCAACCCGGACTACGCCCACACCGTGGCGCGGATCGCCGCCGAGGGGCCCCGGGGCCTGCTGACCGGCGACACCGCCCAGGCGATCCTGGCCAGCGTCGCCGCGCCGCCGATCCCCGGCGCCCTGACCCAGGCGGATCTGGACGCCTATGCGCCGGAGGTCATGGCCCCCGTCTGCATGCCCTATCGCCGCTTCCGGATCTGCGCCCCCCCGCCGCCGGCCAGCGGGGTCGGCGTGCTGGAGATCCTGAACATCCTCAGCCACACCGACATCGCCGCCCGCGGGCCCAGGGACCCGCAGGCCTGGTTCCTGTTCGCCCAGGCGAGCCGTTTGGCCTATGCCGACCGGGACTACTTCGAAGGGGATCCGGACTTCGTGACCACGCCGGTGGCCGGACTCCTCGACAGCGCCTACGGGGCGGGCCGCGCGGCGCTGATCCCGACCACCGGCGCCGCAGCCCCGCCCCCGGGCCGGCCGCCAGGCGCGCCTGCGCCGGGTCCCGACGGCACCCACGAGCCCGGCGGCACCACCCATTTCGTGATCGTCGACCACTGGGGGGACATCGTCTCCATGACCACCACGGTGGAGTCGGTCTTCGGCTCCGGCCGGATGGCGGCGGGCATGTTCCTGAACAACCAGCTGACCGACTTCTCGTCCCCCACCGGCGTGGACGG
>CAINOV010000248.1 GCA_903851655.1 uncultured Caulobacterales bacterium | reverse complement strand
TTCGACGGCCGCCCGGTGATCGGCATCTGCAACACCTTCTCCGAACTCACCCCCTGCAACGCCCATTTCCGCGAGCTGGCCGACAAGGTGAAGCGCGGCGTGCTGCAGGCGGGCGGCTATCCGGTGGAATTCCCGGTGATGTCCCTGGGCGAGACCAATCTGCGCCCCACGGCCATGCTGTTCCGCAACCTGGCCGCCATGGACGTGGAGGAGAGCATCCGCGGCAATCCCATCGACGGGGTGGTGCTGCTGGCGGGCTGCGACAAGACCACCCCGGCCCTGGTCATGGGCGCGGCCAGCTGCGACCTGCCGGCCATCGTCGTGTCCGGCGGTCCGATGCTGAACGGCCGGTTTCAGGGCAAGACCCTGGGCAGCGGCACCGATGTCTGGCGCCTGTCGGAGGAGGTCCGCGCCGGGACCCTGCCCCTGTCCGGCTTCCTGGATGCGGAGGCGGCCAACAGCCGCTCCGCCGGCCACTGCAACACCATGGGCACCGCGTCCACCATGGCCACCATGGTGGAGGCGCTGGGGCTGGCCCTGCCCGCCAACGCCGCCATTCCCGGCCCCGACGCCCGCCGCGCGACGCTGGCCCAGATGGCCGGCCGCCGGATCGTGGAGATGGTGCGCGAGGACCTGACCCCCTCGAAGATCCTGACGCGGGAGGCCTTCGAGAACGCGGTGAAGGTGATCGGCGCGGTGGGGGGTTCCACCAACGCCGTCGTGCACCTGCTGGCCATAGCCGGGCGGATCGAGACGCCCTTCACCCTGGACGACTGGGACCGGCTGGGCCGCGACCTGCCCTGCATCGTCGACCTGATGCCCTCGGGCCGGTTCCTGATGGAGGACTTCTATTACGCCGGCGGCGTGCCGGCGGTGATGAAGGAGCTGGGGGACCGGCTGAACACCAACGCCCTCACCGTCACGGGCAAGTCCGTGGGCGAGAACGTGGCCGACGCCGTCTGCTGGAACCGGGAGGTGATCCGCACCCTGGACAATCCCCTGACCGCCCAGGGCGGGCTCGCGGTGCTCCGCGGCAACCTGGCCCCCCAGGGGGCGGTGATCAAGCCGTCGGCGGCGACGCCGGCCCTGACCCAGCACCGGGGCCCGGCTCTGACCTTCGAGTCCATCGAGGACTTCCACGCCCGGGTGGACGATCCTGACCTGCCCGTCACCGCCGACACCGTGCTGGTGCTGAAGAACTGCGGCCCCCGGGGCTATCCCGGCATGCCGGAGGTGGGCAACATGCCGATCCCGAAGAAGCTGCTGCAGCAGGGGGTGCGGGACATGGTCCGGGTGTCCGACGCGCGGATGAGCGGCACGGCCTATGGGGCGGCGGTGCTGCACGTGGCGCCGGAGGCGGCTGTCGGCGGACCCCTGGCCCTGGTCCGGGACGGGGACATGATCGAGCTGGACGTGGCCGGACGGCGCCTGCACCTGGATGTGAGCGACGCGGAGCTGGCCCGGCGCAAGGCCGACTGGCGCGCCCCGGAACCGGCCATGAAGGGCGGCTACCAGTC
>CAINOV010000247.1 GCA_903851655.1 uncultured Caulobacterales bacterium | reverse complement strand
TCTTCGCCCGGGAATGACAGCGATGGGGAGGGCCTCACCCCAGAAGCTTCAGCTCCCGCAGGCGCTCGGTCAGATAGGCGTGGCTGGTGATGGGCTCGGGATAGCGGTCGGGCTGGTCTGGCGTCACGCAGCCGGGCAGGGTGCGGATCAGATAGTCCGGGGCGAAATGGTGGAAGAAGGGGGTGGAATAACGCGCGAACCCCCGCCGCTCCGGCGCCGGATTGATCACCCGGTGGGTGGTCGAGGGCAGCAGGTCGTTGGTCAGACGCTGCAGCATGTCGCCGATGTTCACCACCAGCGCCCCCGGCGGCGGAGAGATGTCCAGCCAGCGGCCGTCCCGGTCCAGGATCTGCAGCCCGGCCTCCTCCGCCCCCAGCAGGAGGGTGATCACGTTGATGTCCTCGTGCGCCCCGGCCCGCAGGCCCACCGCATCCGGCGCCAGCGGCGGATAGTGCAGCAGCCGCAGGACCGAATTGCCGTCCTGCATGGCCGGGACGAAGAAGTCGTCCGCCAGCCCCAGATGCCGCGCCACCGCCCGCAGCAGCCGGTCGCCCAGGGCGTCCAGCCCGGCGAACAGGCCGCCCACCGCCGGGCGGAAGCCCGGCGCCTCCTCCGGCCACAGGTTCGGCGGCATGGCGTCGGCGGAGGGATGGCCCGGCGGCAGGTCCCGGCCCATGTGCCAGAACTCCTTCAGGTCGGCCCGGGCCTCGCCCTTGGCCGTCTCCACGCCGAAGGGGGTGTAGCCCCGCTGGCCCGCCCCGCCCGGGGGATTGTAGCGCTGCTTCACCGCGTCCGGCAGGGCGAAGAAGGCCCGGGCCTGGTCCAGCGCGCCCTCGACCTGGGCGTCGGTCAGGCCGTGGTCGCAGACCACCGCAAAGCCGTACCGCTCGAAGGCCTGGCCCAGGCTCTGGCTGAACCCGTCGAAGTCGCTGTCGTACAGGGACATCGACACAGGGGGGATGGTCATGGGCGAAGCTCCCGTCCGGTCCGGCGGGACCCTGCCAGACTCAGTGCCCGCCGCCGCCCAGGCTTACGGGGCCGGTGGGGCGCGGCGCAAGCCAGATCGAGCAGGCGGCGATCACCAGGATCACGCTCATGGCCGTGAACACGCTGTCCGTGGCCAGCATCACCGACTGCTGCTGGGCCAGCTGGTCCACCGCCGACAGGGCCTGGGCGGCGCCCATGCCCCCCTGCTGCATCTGGTCCAGGGTGGCCGTGGTGTTCAGCCGTCCGGCCAGGGACACCCGGGCGCTGGTGGAGGCGTTGGACCAGCTGGTGGTGGTCAGGGACACGGCGAAGGCGCCCGCCGTGGTGCGCAGGAAGTTCAGGATTCCCGCGCCCGACGCGGTGTCCTCCGGCGAGATCGAGCCCAGGGCGATGGTGTTCAGGCCGATGAAGAAGAAGGGCATGCCCGCCCCCAGCATGATCTGCGGGATGGTGATGGCCCAGAAATTGGCCTCGGTGGTCAGGCCGGCGCGGATGAACATCACCACGGCGATGACCATGACCCCGAAGAACACGAAGCGCCGGGGATCGCCCTTGCCGATATTGGCCCCCACCACCGGGGACAGGAGCACCGCCAGCACCCCCTGCACGGCCATCACCCGGCCGGACCACAGGGCGTTGTAGCCCATGCTGGTCTGCAGCCACAGCGGGATCAGCACCACCGCCCCGAAGAAGGCGCCATAGGTGAGCGCCATGACGGCGCTGCAGGTGGCGAAGGCGCGCACGGCGAACAGGCGGAGCGCCACGATGGGGTGCTTGTGCGTCAGCTCCCAGATCAGGAAGGCGGCGAAGCCGACGGCGGCGACGATGGCCAGGCACACGATCAGGGGGGAGTTGAACCAGTCCGCCTCCTCCCCCTTGTCCAGCATGATCTGCAGGGAGCCGACCCACACCACCAGCAGGCCCAGGCCGACAAAGTCCACCGGCGCCTTGACCAGGGGCAGCTCGTAGCGGGGCATGAGGCGCGAGGCCATGTAGAAGATCCCCGCCGCCACGGGCACGTTGATGTAGAAGATCCACGGCCAGCTGGCGTTGTCGCAGATGATGCCCCCCAGCAGGGGCCCGGCGATCGGCCCCACCACGGCGGTCATCGACCACAGGCCCATGGCCACCCCGCGTTTCTCCGGCGGGAAGATGCGCATCATCAGGGTCTGGGACAGGGGCATGATCGGCCCGCCGCTGAACCCCTGCAGGATGCGGAACACCACCAGCACCCCGAGGGACGGGGCGAGGCCGCACAGGGCCGAGCAGACCCCGAAGGCGATCACGGCGGAGCAGAACACGCGCACCGCCCCGAACCGCGCCGCCAGCCAGCCGGACAGGGGCACGGTGATGGCCTCGGCCACGCTGTAGGAGGTGATCACCCAGGTCCCCTCGCTGGGGGAGATGGCCAGGCCGCCGGCGATGTTGGGCACGCTGACATTGGCGATGGTGGTGTCGAGGATGGCCATGAAGTTGGCCATGGCCAGCACGAAGGCGCCCAGGACCAGCATCGGGCCGGTCAGGGGCTGCTTGTCATCCCGGGAAAAGGCCGCCGTCATGGAGAGGCTCATTCGCCGGCGCCTCGGGCCGCGCCGCTGCTGGCGGTGTCGATGTCGGCCTTCACCGACAGGCCGACCCGCAGGGGATGCTGCGCCAGCTCCTTGGGATCCAGGCGGATGCGCACGGGCAGGCGCTGGACCACCTTGATCCAGTTGCCGGTGGCGTTCTGGGCCGGGATCACGGCGAAGGCCGAGCCGGTGCCGCCGCCCACGCCCACCACGGTCCCGTGATACTTCACGCCGCCGCCATAGAGGTCGGTCTCCACCTCCACCGTCTGGCCGACCTTGACCTTCTTCAGCTGCACTTCCTTGAAGTTGGCGTCCACATAGGCCTGGTTGATGGGGACGATGCTCATCAGCGGGGCGCCGATGGCCACCCGCTGGCCCACCTGCACATTGCGCTTGGCCACGATCCCGTCCACCGGGGCGCGGATGACGCAGCGGTCATAGTTCAGCTGCGCCGCCTCCAGATTGGCCTTGGCGTACTTCACGTCGGGATTGTCCTCGACGCCGGCGCCCGTGGTCAGGGCGGCCTGGGCGGCGCTCTGGGCGCGGGACACCTTGAGGTTGGCCTCGGCCAGGGCTTCGGCGGCCTTCACCGCGGCCAGGTTGGCCTCGGCGTTGCGGAGCGTGGTGCGGGCGTTGGTCAGCTCTTCCCCCGACACGGCGCCGCTGGCGGCCAGCTTGTCCCGGCGGTCATATTCCAGCCTGGAGCGGGCCAGGTCGCTTTCCGCCGCCACGGTCTGGGCCCGGGCCCGGGTCAGGTCCGCCTCCCGCGCGGCGACGGTGGCCCCGGCGGCCTCGGTGGTGGCGATCTCCCCCTGCACCCGGCGCACGACGCGGGCATAGTCCGCCCGGGCCTGGGCCAGGGGGTAGGCCGCGTCGGAGGGGTCGAGCTCGGCCACCACGTCGCCGGCATGGACGAACTGGGTGTCGGCCACGGGGACCTTCAGCACCGCGCCGGCGGTCTGCGGCGTGATCTGGGCGATGTCGGCGCCCACATAGGCGTCGTCGGTGTTCACGTGGTGGGAGCCCACCAGCAGCCACCAGGCGCCATAGCCCAGGGCGCCGACCACGACCACCGCGCCCAGGCCAGTGAACAGGCGCTGGCGGAGGCTCGCGGCGGGCTTGGCGGCCGAGACCTCGGCGGTGCGGGGGGCGGAGGAGGTGTCACTGACCATGGATCGGACTTTCAGCGGCGTTGAAGCGGTTGGGACGGCGGGCCGTCAAGGCGGGAGCGCGGAGGGTGACCGGGGTCATCGGGCGGCGGCCACGGCCGTCCCGCCCCGTCCGGCGGGCGGGTGGAAGCCGCCCCCCAGGGCCCGGACCAGGGCGATGTCGTTGGCGAAGGCGATTCCCTCCAGGTCGGCCACGGCGCGGCGCTGGCTGATCAGGGCGTTTTCCGAGGTGAGCACGGAGATGTAGGGGGACAGGCCGCCCTGATACCGGGCCAGCGCGATGCGATAGGCGTCCTCGGAATGGTCCAGGGCCTCCCGGGCGTCGGCCAGCTGGCGGTCCAGCAGGCGGATGTTCACCACCGCGTCGGCCACCTGGCGCAGGGCGTCGGTCAGGGTCTGGTCATAGGCGGCCGCGGCGGCGTCATACTGGCTGCGGGCGTTGCGATACCCCGCCCGGGAGCGGCCGCCGGAGAAGATCGGCAGGCTGAGCGCCGGCCCCACGCCGGAGAACCGGCTGTCCTTGGCGGTCAGGACGTCCAGGCCCAGGGACTGGTAGCCCAGGGAGCCGGCGAGGTTGATGTCGGGATAGAAGTCCGCCGCCGCGGCGCGGATGCGCTTGGCCGCGGCCTGGGCCCGGAGGCGGGCGGCGACGATGTCGGGCCGGCGTCCCACCAGGTCCAGCCCCACCTGCGGCGGCAGGCCGAAGGGCTTCAGCACCGGGGCGTCCCCGTCGATCTTCACGGCCAGGCCGCGGTCGGGGCCGGCGCCCAGCAGGGCGGCCAGCTGGTTGCGGTCCAGGGCGATCTGGCGGTCCAGGGCGTCCACCTCCGCCCGGGCGGCGGGGACGCTGGCGGCCTGCTGCTTGAACTCCCCCCGGGTCTCGAGGCCGTTCTCCAGCCGCTGGCCCACCAGGGCCAGGGTCTTGCCCCGGACCTCCACTGCGGCGGCGGCGGCGGCGCGGTCGGCGCCCAGCCGGCGCAGGTCGGCATAGGTGGCGGCGATGGCCGAGGACAGGACCAGCTCCGCCTCCGCCCGGTCGGCGCGGGCGGCCTCGGCCTCCGACAGGGCGGCGGCCAGGTTGGCCCGGTTGCGGCCGAACAGGTCCAGGTCCCAGGACAGGTCCAGGGACAGCCGGCCGAAGGGACGGGGCGAACCGGGGAAGAAGTTCTTGATGAAGGGCGGGAAGCCGGTGTTCTTGCTCTGCAGATATTCCTGCTCGCTGGCCGTGGCGCCGAGGCCGGGGGCGAGGGCGGCCCCGGCCACGCCGGCGACGGCCTGGGCCCCGCGCAGGCGGGCGGCGGCCTGCCGCACGGTGGGGGCGGTCTTCAGCCCCTCCTCGATCAGGGCGTCCAGCTGCGGATCCTGGTAGGCCTTCCACCATGGCCCCTGCGGCCAGTCGGCGGGGGGCGCGGCGAGGCTGCGGGCCGAGGCCAGGCTGTCCGCCGCCGCCAGGGGCGGGCGCGGCCCCAGGTTCGGCGCGCAACCGTGGATCAGCACCAGCGCCGCGGCCAGGGCGCCGACGGTGGTGGCGCCGGAAGGAGGGGCGATCTTCAGCATCGGGTCGCGGCCTTTTTGGGTCGACAGGCAGGTAGCTATACCGTACGGTACGGTACAGTTTCATGACGGTTACATAAACCGGGAAACGTCAGCGTCAAGGAAATACCGTACGGTTCGGTCAGGAAATGGGACAGATCGCGCAGAAATCCAGAGGGACGGACAAAATCTGTTCTCCCGTCCGCGCCGCCCGCGGGGATCGTCGCCGGGAGGCGATCATCGAGGTGGCCCGGGAGGTCTTCCTGTCGGAAGGCTACGGGGCGGCCTCCATGTCCACGATCGCCGCCGCCGTGGGCGGGTCGAAGGCGACCCTCTACGCCTATTTCCGCTCCAAGGCGGAGCTGTTCGGGGCGGTGCTCAGCAACACCACGGAGGACCTGGGCGGCGGCCGTGTGTTCGGCGAGGCGCCGGAAGGCCCCTGCGCCGACCTGGCGGAGGCGGCGGCGCGGCTGACCCTGATCGGGCGGCGGCTGCTGGCCTTCATGTGCCGGCCGGAGACGGTGGCCCTGTACCGGCTGGTGATCGGCGAGGCCGGCCGGTTCCCGGAGCTGGGCGAGACCTTCTACAAGGCCGGGCCGCAGGAGAAGATCGCGCGCCTGTCCGGTCTGATCGGCGGCTGCATGGCCGACGGCCTGCTTCGCGCCGACGACCCGGTGGTGGCGGCGGGGCATTTCCTCAGCCTGTGCCGCGCGCGGACGCACCAGCACCTGCTCTGGGGCCTGGCTCCGGAGCCGTCAGAGGCGCAGATCGCCGCCGACATCGACAGCGCGGTCCGGACCTTCCTCGCGGCCTATCGGGTTTGAGCTTTATCCTGATCGAGGTTCCCGGGTCTTCGCCCGGGAATGACGAGGATTTAGATATCAAACACAGTCGTCATTCCCGCCCTTGAGGCGGGAACCTCCGTCCGGATGGGGCGCTTGATCCTGCACAAGGTTCCCGGGTCTTCGCCCGGGAATGACGATATTTATATAAAACAATTATTTAGCTGTCATTCCCGCCCTTGAGGCGGGAACCTCCATCCGGAGGTGACGGGAAGGCCCAAAAAAGCGAAAGGGGCGGATCGCCTAGGCGATCCGCCCCACCCCCTCGCCCGGACGCCGTGGGCGATGAAGCCCGGTCGGCGTTGCGCAAACCCTGCTCATCCGAGCGGCGCTGCGTCCGCACCGCGGCGCGCGCCGGCTGCGGACCGGGCGGCCAAGTCCCCCAACCGGCCGCCGATCCGTCAACACCCGAAGCTTTGACGCTTGCGCAGCGTTCGTCAAAGCCCCGTTGGCGTTCCGTGGAATTTGGCTGAGCCTTGTAGCGTTCTTGCAACAAAATCGCATCAAAGACCGGTTATCCCACCCGACCGGCGTGGGTTTCACGTTCCCGTTGTCCTGCGCCGGTCAATATGGGTTATTCTCGCCTTGATTTGGCGGCTTCGCGGTACGAAGTCGTTCAGACCGTCCCGGCGTTTGTTGCCAAGGAGCTTGTTGCGCGTGTCTGATTCCGGCTCTTCGCCCCCTGGCGCCCCGACACCCCGCGGGCCCTATGACGCGCCCCCCTGGCTTGGCAAACGCACCCGCGGCGGCGCCCTCGGCTGGATTGTGACGATCGTCGCCGTGGTGTTGCTGGGGCTTCTGGTCTGGTTCGCCATCGCCAACAAGGCCAAGCCCGTGGATGACGCGGGCGGCGGTTTCGGCCCCCCCGGCGCGGGCGGCCCCCCCGGCGCGGGCGGCGGCGGCGGGCGGCCGGGCGGCGGCAAGGGCGGCCGGGGCGGGGCGGTGGTGAACACCGCCGTGGCCGTGGCCGGGGACATGCCGGTGACGGTGGACGCGCTGGGCACGGTGACGCCCACGGCCACGGTGACGGTGAAGACCCAGCTCAGCGGCCAGCTGATGTCGGTGGCCTTCACCGAGGGGCAGATCGTGAAGAAGGGCCAGGTCCTGGCCCAGGTGGACCCGCGGCCCTACCAGCAGGCCCTGGCCCAGGCGGAGGCGACCGTGGCCAAGGACCGGGCCCAGCTGGTCAACGCCCGCACGGACCTGAAGCGCTACCAGACCCTGCTGGCGCAGGACTCCGCGTCCAGCCAGCAGGTGGACACCCAGGCGGCCCTAGTCGGCCAGCTGGAGGCGCAGGTGAAGGCCGACGAGGCCGCCGCCGCCGCCCAGAAGCTGAACCTGACCTATGCCCGGATCACCGCGCCGATCTCCGGCAAGGTCGGCCTGCGGCAGGTGGACGCGGGCAACTATGTCACCCCCGGCGACGCCAACGGCATCGTCACCGTGGCCGAGGTCAGCCCCATCGACGTGGCCTTCACCCTGCCCGAGGACGTGGTGCCCAAGGTCAACGCCCAGCTGGCGCACAAGGCGCGGCTGGCGGTGGCCGTCTATGACCGGGCCCAGACCATGGTGCTGGCCCGGGGAACCCTGGCGACCCTGGACAACCTGATCGACACCACCACCGGCACGGTGCGGGCCAAGGCCCGCTTCGCCAATACGGACGGCGCCCTGTTCCCCAACCAGTTCGTCAATGTCGAGCTGACCGTGGAGGTGCTGAAGAAGGCGGTGATCGTGCCGACCTCCGCGGTGCTGCGCGGCCAGAACGGCATGTTCGTCTACGCCGTGGACAGCAACCGCGCGGTGCACATCCGGCCCGTGGTCCCGGGCCCGGCCCAGGGGGAGCGGACGGCCCTGGTGTCCGGTCTGGCGGCGGGGGAGACGGTGGTCACCGACGGCACCGACCGGCTGCGGGAAGGCATGACCGTCTCCACGCCCCCGGCCTGCCCGCCCTCCGCGGGCGGCGGCGCGGGTGGCGGCTGGAAGAAGGGCGCCGGATCGGGCAGTGGTTCGGGCGGGGCTTCGGCCTTCGCCGGACGGCGCGGCGGCGGCGGGGCGGGCGGCTCGGCCGGATGCCGGCCCCAGCCCGGCCCGATGGGCGGCGCCATGGGCGTCACGGCCAGCGCTTCGCAAAGCGGCGCTCCGGCGGTCGGTCCGGCCGCGGGTCCGGCGATGGCGGCAGGCGGACGCGGCTACGGCCCGGGCGCAGCCCCGGCCGGCGGCGGTGACGGCAATGGCGGCGGCGCGGGACGTCTGCAGGCCATGCTGGCGGAGCTGAACCTCGACCCGCAGCAGCAGCAGAAGGCCGACGCCCTGTTCGCCGACGCGCGGGAGCAGGCCACGGGCCAGCTGGGCCCGGACGCCGACCCCGACACCCGTCGCGCGGCCATGAAGAAGGCCTATGGCCAGGCCTTCGGCAAGCTGTCGACGATCCTGCGGCCTGAGCAGAAGGCCAAGCTGATCGAGATCCGCGCGCGGATGGCGCTGCAGGGCGCCGGCGGCCCAGGTGGCGGCCCAGGTGGCAGTCAGGGCGGCGGCGGCGGTCCGCAGCGATGAGCCCTGTCTCCACGCCCCCGGGTCCCGCGCCGAAGGGGGACGGCGGCGGCCCGCTCGGCGGGTTCAGCCCGTCCCGGCTGTTCATCGAGCGGCCGATCGCCACCTCTCTGCTGATGGTCGCGATCTTCCTGTCGGGCCTGATCGGCTTCCAGTTCCTGCCCCTGTCGGCCCTGCCGGAGGTCGACTACCCGACCATCCAGGTGCAGACCTTCTATCCCGGCGCCTCGCCGGAGGTGATGACCTCCACCGTCACCGCGCCGCTGGAGCGGCAGCTGGGCCAGATGCCCAGCCTGCAGCGGATGAGCTCGGTCAGCTCCAACGGCGCCTCGGTGATCACCCTGCAGTTCGGCCTCGACCTGACCCTGGACGTGGCTGAGCAGCAGGTGCAGGCGGCCATCAACGCCGCGGGCAACCTGCTGCCCTCGGACCTGCCCACGCCGCCCACCTACGCCAAGGTCAATCCGGCGGACGCGCCGGTGCTGACGCTCGCCCTGTCCTCCGACACCCTGGCCCCGACCGAGGTGGAGGACCTGGCCGACAACCGGCTGGCCTCGCGCATCAGCCAGCTGCCCGGGGTGGGTCTCGTCACCGTCAGCGGCGGCCAGCGCCCCGCCGTGCGCATCCAGGCCAATCCCCAGGCGCTCGCCGGCTATGGGCTCAGCCTGGACACCCTGCGTTCGTCCATCTCGGCGGCGAATGTGAACGGGGCCAAGGGCACGGTGAACGGGCCGACCCGGGCCTATGCGATCAACGCCAATGACCAGCTGTCGAGCCCGGTGGACTACGAGAAGCTGGTGGTCGCCTATCGCAACGGCGCGCCGATCCGGCTGGGGGCCGTGGCCAAGGTGGTGGCCGGGGCCGAGAACAGCCAGCTGGGCGCCCTGGCCGGCGCGCCGCGCAATGGCAAGCCGGTGATCACGCCGGCGGTGATCCTGAACATCCAGCGCCAGCCCGGCGCCAATGTCATCGCCGTGGTCGACAAGATCAAGGAGCTGCTGCCCCACACCTATTGCCAGACCAAGACCTGCCTCTCGAAGCCCAGCCTCATCGAGGACGGCCTGCCCGCGGGCCTGGTCATCACGCCGATGACCGACCGCACGGTGACCATCCGCGCCTCGGTGCATGACGTGGAGTTCGAGCTGGCCATGGCCGTGGGCCTGGTGGTGCTGGTGATCTTCGTGTTCCTGCGCAACATCGCCGCCACCTTCATCGCCGGCGTGGCCGTGCCGCTGTCCCTGGTGGGCGCCTTCGGCGTGATGTACCTGCTGCATTTCAGCCTGAACAATCTCAGCCTGATGGCGCTGACCGTGGCGGCCGGCTTCGTGGTCGACGACGCCATCGTCATGATCGAGAACATCAGCCGCTATGTGGAGGAGGGGGAGGAGAGCAAGCCCGCCGCCTTCCGTGGGGCCGGCGAGATCGGCTTCACCATCATCTCCCTGACCGTGTCCCTGCTGGCGGTGCTGATCCCGCTGCTGTTCATGGCCGACGTGGTGGGCCGGCTGTTCCGGGAGTTCGCGGTGACGCTGGCGGTGACCATCGTCATCTCCGCCATCGTCTCCCTGACCCTGGTGCCGTCCCTGTGCGGCCTGTGGCTGAAGCAGCCCAAGGCCGCCCGCCCCGGCGGCTTCTCCGACCGGTCGCAGAAGGCCCTGGACTGGGTGATCGCCCGCTATGACCTGGGCCTGGGCTGGGTGCTGTCGCACCAGCGCATCACCCTGACCGTGGCCGTCGCCACCTTCCTGCTGACGGCGGTGCTCTATGTGGTGATCCCCAAGGGCCTGTTCCCCGTGCAGGACGTGGGCGAGATCCAGGGGGTGGTGGAGGCCGACCAGAGCGTCTCCTACCCCAAGATGGCCGCCATCCAGGCGGAGGTCGCCGACGCCCTGATGAAGGACCCGGCGGTGGAGAACGTGTCCGCCTTCACCGGCGTGGACGCGCAGAACAACAGCGTCAATGACGGCCGGGTGCTGATCCAGCTCAAGCCGCTGAACCAGCGGTCCGGCTCGGCCAGCGAGATCATCCGCCGCCTGAACCAGGAGGTCCGGGTCCCCGGCGCCACGGTCTACATGCAGCCGGTGCAGGACCTGGCCATCGATTCCGAAGTGTCCAAGACCCAGTACCAGTTCGTGCTGGAAGGCTCCGACCCCGCCCTGCTGCAGACCTGGAGCGCGGCGGTGGTGGACCGGCTGAAGACCAGCTCCAAGGTGGCCGACGTCACCTCCGACGTGCAGAGCCAGGGCCTGGCCATGTCCATCGTGGTGGACCGGGACACCGCCGGGCGGCTGGGGGTGTCCATGTCGGCCATCGACAACGCCCTGTACAACGCCTACGGCCAGCGGATCGTCTCCACCATCTTCACCCAGTCCAACCAGTACCGGGTGATCCTGGAAGTGGCGCCGGAGTTCCAGACCGGCCCCGAGGCGCTGTCCAGCCTCTATCTGCCCACGGGCTCCGGCGGCCAGGCGCCGCTGTCGGCCTTCGCCAAGCTGGTGGAGCAGCCGGCGCCCCTGGTGGTGACCCATGTGGGCCAGTTCCCGGCGGTGACCATCAGCTTCAATCTGGGCAAGGGCGAGAGCCTGGGCGGGGCGGTGAACGCCATCAAGCAGATGGAGCGGGAGGTGAAGGT
>CAINOV010000246.1 GCA_903851655.1 uncultured Caulobacterales bacterium | reverse complement strand
TGATCGGCGCGAGCCTGCTGTGGGTGGGCTGGTTCGGCTTCAACGCCGGTTCGGCTGTGGCCGCCAACGCGCTGGCCGGAGCCGTCGTGTTGGCGGTTTGCGCGCTGGCCTGTCCCAGCGCCAGAGGACCGGCGAGCAGGAGCCCCGCCAAGGTCATGGCCGCCAGTCCGCGGCCCCACTTACTCGATGTCATCAACCTATCCCCAATCTGAAGGTTCAAATCAAAGCGCCGCAGCGCCGGTTTCGCCGGTGCGGATCCGCACCGCCTGTTCGATATCGATGACGAAGATCTTCCCGTCGCCGATCTTGCCGGTCGCCGCAGCGCCGCTGATGGTCTGGACCACCTTGTCCGCCAGGGTCGCGGGCACCACGACCTCGATCTTGATCTTGGGTACGAAACTCACCTGGTATTCAGCGCCCCGGTAGACTTCCGTCTGTCCCTTTTGCCGGCCGAAGCCCTTCACCTCGGATATGGTCATGCCCTCGACCCCGGCCGCCGTGAGTGCTTCGCGCACCGCGTCCAGCCGGAAGGGCTTAACCACTGCGATCACCAATTTCATGCTCTGCTCCCCGTTCGAGCGTTTCTCCCGTAGCGGGAGCCGTTCGACGACCCCGGAAGGGCGTCACCGGACCCTCATTGGCTATCGTCTGAGCAGTTCGCGGCCTAAGCGGAACCGGAATTTACGGGTGACCGGCCCGAAATTGCCCAAAAAATCACCATTCGGTCGAGAAAGGCAGCGTAATTGAGCGTGGTTTCGGCATCAGAATTCGCTTATGACCAGAATTGTTCACTTTAGGTTCGGCGCGGACGCGGACCTGTGGGACTGCGGACCGGTGGCGGTCTGCCGCCCACCTGACCATCAATAGGGGATGATCGAGATATGCGCCTTTTGCTGATGGCGGCCGCCAGCGCCGCCCTGTTCGCCCATCAGGCTTTCGCCGATGACGCCCCGGCGCCCGCCGCCGCGCCGGCCGCCCCCGCGGCTCCGGCGGCGCCGACCTTCTCCCTTGGCATGGACGGGCCGATCGTCATCAACCCGACGCCCTACGTGGTAAAGTCCGGCGCCTTCGGCGACATCACCATCAACGGCGCCGTGTCGGGCCTGGCCTTCGCCCAGGACCATCACGCCACCGGGGATCATTCCGGCGTGGGCGACACCACCAACGCCCAGGTGCTGATCGAGAAGACAGACGGGCTGTTCCAGTTCTTCATCGACGCGGGAACCTATTCCTTCCCCACGGTGGGCGTGCCCTACACCAAGGCGACCACGGCGACGAAGAACAACTTCGGTGATGTGCCCATCGCCTACGTGAAGATCGTTCCGAACTCCGCCCTTTCGGTGGAGGTGGGCAAGCTGCCGACCCTGCTGGGCGCCGAATACAACTTTACCTTCGAGAACAGCCAGATCGAACGGGGACTCCTGTGGAACCAGGAGAACCTGGTCAATCGCGGCGTTCAGGTGAACTACACCGCCGGCCCCCTGGCGCTGAGCGTGGCCTGGAGCGACGGGTTCTACTCCAACGTGTTCAGCTGGGTGTCCGGCCTTGCGACCTATACCATCAACAGCTCCAACACCCTGGCCTTCGCCGCCGGCGGCAACACGCGCAAGACCTATGTGTCCAACTCGGCGACGTCGCCTCTCTTCAACAACTCCCAGGTCTATAACCTGATCTACACCCATACCGACGGTCCGTGGACCATCATGCCCTATATCCAGTACACGACGGTGCCGTCGCTGAGCCGGCTGGGCACGTCGTCCGCCTCCACCACGGGGGCTGCGGTGTTCGTCAACTACACCTTCCCGGCGACGGCCAAGCTCGGCGACACCAGCCTTGCGGGCCTCAGCATCCCGGCCCGGCTGGAGTACATCTCCACCAGCGCCAACTCGACCACGGGCGCCAACCTGCTCTACGGCCCGAAGAGCAACGCGGTGTCCTTCACCGTGACCCCGACCTATCAGTGGAAGATCTACTATGTCCGGGGCGAGGCGTCCTACGTCCAGGCGTCCAAGACCTCCACTGGCTCCGCCTTCGGCACGGACGGCATGTCCAAGTCCCAGATCCGCGGCATGCTGGAAGTCGGCGTGCTGTTCTAGGGCGAAGCCACCCGGGCCGGCGGCGACGCCGGCCCGCTCACCGCGACCTTGACCCATCCGAGGCCCGCCTGCAGAGGCGGGCCTTTATGGCGTGGGACAACTTGATCCGCACAAGCCTGCGCCCTATGGTCCGCCCGCGTTTCCAACCACCCTCCCGTACGCCGCACGACCTCGGATTACGACCTCTGACTCTGGGCCTGATGACCACAGCCGAACCCCTGTCTTTCCAGGATCTGATCCTGACCCTGCACGCCTACTGGAGCGAGCAGGGCTGCGTGATCCTGCAGCCTCACGACGTCGAGGTGGGGGCGGGCACCCTGCATCCGGCGACGGTGCTGCGGGCGCTGGGCAAGAAGCCCTGGCGCGCGGCCTATGTGCAGCCGTCGCGCCGCCCGGGCGACGGGCGTTACGGGGAAAATCCCAATCGCCTGCAGCACTATTACCAGTATCAGGTGATCCTGAAGCCGAACCCGATCGACATGCAGGCCCTCTATCTCGGGTCCCTGCGGGCCATCGGCCTGGACCCGACCCTCCATGACGTGCGCTTCGTCGAGGACGACTGGGAAAACCCCACCGTCGGCGCCTGGGGTCTGGGTTGGGAAGTCTGGTGCGACGGGATGGAGGTCAGCCAGTACACCTACTTCCAGCAGGTGGGGGGACTGGACGTGGACCTAGTGGCGGGGGAGCTGACCTACGGGCTCGAGCGTCTGGCCATGTATGTGCAGGGGGTCGATTCGATCTTCGACCTGAAGTTCAACAAGGCCGGCGTCACCTATGGCGAGGTCTTCCTGGAGAACGAGCGCCAGGGTTCGACCTATAATTTCGAGATTGCGGACGTCGAGACGCTGAAACGCCAGTTCGAGGACATGGAGCGCCAGGTCCCGCGGATTCTCGCGCATACGGGGCCCCAGGGCCAGCCGGTGGTGCTTCCGGCCTATGACCATGTGCTGAAGGCCAGCCACCTGTTCAACCTGATGGACGCCCGCGGCGCCATCGCCGTCGCCGAACGGCAGAACTATATCGGCCGGATCCGCGACCTGGCCAAGATGTGCGCCCAGAAGTGGGTCGAGGCCGAACAGGGGGAGCGCGCCGGTGGCTGAACTCCTGCTGGAGCTGTTTTCCGAGGAAATCCCGGCCCGCATGCAGCGTCAGGCGGCCGACGACCTCGCCCGGCTGATGCGCGCCCAGCTGCAGGAGCAGGGCGTCGCCTTGGATCGGCTTGAGACCTATGCCGGGCCCCGACGCCTGACCCTGGTGGCGGATGGTCTGCCCCTGTCCCAGGCCGACCGGCTGGAAGAGCGCAAGGGTCCCAAGGCCAACGCGCCGGAGCAGGCCCTGGCCGGCTTTCTCCGCTCCACGGGCCTCACCCGGGACCAGCTGGTGGAACGGGACGGCGTACTATTCGCGGTCATCGAGAGAAAAGGCCGACAGACCGCTGAAATCATTGCGGAATCAGTCGACAAGATCGTCCGCGGATTTCCCTGGCCCAAGTCCATGCGCTGGGGCGCCGGGACCCTTCGTTGGGTGCGGCCGCTGCAACGGATCGTCTGCCTTCTCGACGGTCGGATCGTGCCGTTCGAGATCGACGGGCTGATCTCCGGCGACGTGACCGAGGGCCACAGGTTCATGGGTGATCCGGCCCCGTTCCAGGTCACGGACTTCGCCGATTACCGGCGCAAGCTGGCGGCGCGGCACGTGGTGCTGGATGCGGCGGACCGAATGCGGCGCATCCTCGACGGCGCCCGCGCCGTCTGCGCCGCCCGCGGCCTCGAACTGGTGGAGGACGACGGCCTGCTGGACGAGGTGTCCGGCCTCGCCGAATGGCCGACGCCGATGCTGGGGGACATGGACCCCGCGTTTCTCAGCCTGCCGCCGGAGGTGATCCGCACCTCCATGCGCACCCATCAGAAGTATTTCGCGGTCCGCGCGCCCGGCCAGCCGGGCCTGGCGCCGCACTTCGTGACGGTGGCCAATATCGCGCCGACCGACGGCGGCAAGCTGATCCTCGCGGGCAATTCCAAGGTGCTGGCGGGACGGCTCAGCGACGCCCGCTTCTTCTGGACCGAGGACCGCAAGGTGTCCCTGGACGACCGGCTGGAGAAACTGAAGGGCGTCACCTTCCACGCGAAACTCGGGACCCTGTACCAGCGGGTGGAGCGGATCGAGGCCCTGGCGCGCCGGATCGCCCCGCTGGTCGGCGCCGACCCGGACCTGGCCGCCCGCGCCGCCCGCCTCGCCAAGGCGGACCTGGGCACGGGCATGGTGGGGGAATTCCCGGAACTCCAGGGGATCATGGGCGGCTACTACGCCCGGGGGACGGAGCCTGACGCCGTGGCGGACGCGATCCGCGACCATTACAAGCCCCAGGGACCCGCGGACACGGTTCCGGACGCCCCTGTGACGGTTGCGGTGGCGCTGGCGGACAAGATCGACACCCTGACCGGCTTCTTTTCCATCGACGAAAAGCCCACCGGATCCCGGGACCCGTTCGCGCTGCGCCGCGCCGCGCTCGGGGTGATCCGGCTGATCCTCACCAACCGGGTGCGGGTGGAGCTTCGCAGCCTGTTCCCGGCGGCGGTCCAGGACGACCTGACCGCCTTCTTCGCAGACCGGCTGAAGGTGATGCTGCGGGACGAGGGCCGGCGCCATGACCTGGTGGACGCCGTGTTCGTCCTGGGCGATGACGACCTTGTCCGGGTGGTGGCGCGCATCGACGCCCTGACGGACTATTTCCGCGATCAGGACATCGGCGCCGTTCTGGCGGGCTATAATCGCGCCGCCAGCATCCTCAAGGCCGAGGCGCGCAAGGGACCGCTGCCGGACGGTCCGGTCACGGTCCTGCCCGGCGCGCCCGTAGCGGAAGCGGAGTTGATCCGCAGTCTCGTTCACGTGGCGCCCTTGGTGGAGGCGGCCGTCCGCAATGAACAGTTCGGTCCGGCCATGAGCACCCTCGGCGACCTTCGTGGGCCGATCGACGCCTTCTTCGAGCAGGTCCTGGTCAATGACCCCGACTCAGATATCCGCGATAATCGCTTGAAACTGTTGAATCAAATCCGTGACACCTTCTACATCGTCGCCGACTTCTCCCTGATCGGCGGCTGAGCGCCCTGCGCGCGCGCCCCGATCGTTCCGCTGCCCGTCCTGGAGTGTTCAGATGAGCTCAAACCCCACCCGCTGGGTCTATGGTTTCGGCGGAGGCTCCGCCGACGGCGACGCCTCGATGAAGAACCTGCTGGGGGGGAAGGGCGCCAACCTGGCGGAGATGAGCGCGCTGGGCCTGCCGGTGCCGCCAGGCTTCACCATCAGCACCGAGGCCTGCGTCCACTACTATGCCGAAGGGCGCACCTATCCCGCGGACCTGGAGGCCCAGGTGGTCGCCGGTCTGGCGCGGGTGGAGGCCACCACCGGCAAGTCCTTCGGCGATCCGGCCAATCCGCTGCTGGTCTCGGTGCGGTCCGGCGCCCGGGCGTCCATGCCGGGCATGATGGACACGGTCCTCAACCTCGGCCTGAACGACCAGACGGTGGAAGGTCTGGCGGCCCTGTCCGGGGATCGTCGGTTCGCCTTCGACAGCTATCGCCGCTTCATCCAGATGTACTCGAACGTCGTCCTCGACCTCGATCATCACCTGTTCGAGGAGATCCTCGACGATCACAAGGATCGCCTCGACGTCCACGTGGACACCGGCCTCTCCGCCGAGGACTGGGAGCGGGTGGTGGCCGACTACAAGCGCGTGGTGCAGGACACCCTGGGGACGCCGTTTCCCCAGGACGCTCACGCCCAGCTGTGGGGCGCCATCGGCGCCGTCTTCGCCAGCTGGATGAACGATCGCGCCAAGTTCTACCGCCGCATGCACGACATCCCGGAAAGCTGGGGCACGGCGGTCAATGTGCAGTCCATGGTGTTCGGCAACATGGGCGAGACCTCGGCGACGGGGGTGGCCTTCACCCGCAACCCGTCCACCGGCGAGGCGCGGCTCTACGGCGAGTTCCTGTTCAATGCGCAAGGCGAGGACGTGGTCGCCGGCATCCGCACGCCTCAGGCCCTGACCCGCGCCGCGCGGGAGGAAATGGGCGAGCGCAACCCCTCCATGGAGGAGGCGATGCCGGAGGTGTTCGCCGAGTTCAAGTCCGTGGTGGAGCGGCTGGAACGCCACTACCGCGACATGCAGGACATCGAGTTCACGGTGGAGCGGGGCAAGCTCTACATGCTCCAGACCCGCAACGGCAAACGCACCGCCAAGGCGGCGCTGAAGGTCGCCACGGGCATGGTGGAGGAGGGCGTGATCAGCCGGGAGGAGGCAATCCTGCGGGTGGATCCGTCCTCCCTCGACCAGCTGCTGCACCCGACCATCGACCCCAAGGCCCAGCGCCATGTGATCGCGGCGGGCCTGCCGGCCTCGCCCGGCGCGGCCACCGGCCGGATCGTCTTCAGCGCCGACGAGGCGGAGCGTCTGGCGGGTCTGGGCGAGGCGGTGATCCTGGTGCGGGAGGAAACCAGCCCCGAGGACATCCACGGCATGCACGCCGCCTCCGGCGTGGTCACGGCGCGGGGGGGCATGACCAGCCACGCCGCCGTGGTCGCCCGGGGCATGGGCCGCGCCTGCGTCTCCGGCGCCGGGGAGATCCAGATCGACGAGGCCGCCGGCCTGTTCCGCGCCCGGGGCCGCAGCTTCGCCGCCGGCGACGTCATCACCATCGACGGCGGGGCGGGCGAGGTGCTGGAAGGCGCGGTGGACATGGTCCGGCCGGAGCTGTCCGGGGACTTCGCCAAGCTCATGGGCTGGGCCGACGAGATCCGTCGCATGAAGGTCCGCGCCAACGCCGAGACGCCGCTGGACGCGCGCACCGCCCGGGAGTTCGGCGCGGAAGGGATCGGCCTGTGCCGCACCGAACACATGTTCTTCGACGAAAGCCGCATCGCCGCCGTGCGGGAGATGATCCTGGCGGACGACGAGGCCGGCCGCCGCGCCGCGCTGGCCAAGATCCTGCCCTACCAGCGCAGCGACTTCGTCGAGCTGTTCGGGATCATGGCCGGACTGCCGGTGACCATCCGCCTGCTCGACCCGCCGCTGCACGAGTTCCTGCCGCATACGGAGGACGAGCTGCGCGCCCTGGCCGTGTCCAACAACCTGGACGCGGACAAGCTGATCCGCCGGGCCAAGGAACTCGCGGAAAGCAATCCGATGCTGGGCTGGCGGGGCTGCCGGCTGGGCGTGGCCTTCCCGGAAATCTACGAGATGCAGGTCCGGGCGATCTTTGAGGCCGCCATCGAGGTGGCCGCCGCCGGCGCCCCGCCGGAGCCGGAGATCATGCATCCCCTGGTGGGCAAGCGGGAGGAGATGAAGTATCTCCGCGACCTGACCGACGCCACGGCCAAGCGGGTGATGGCGGAAAAGGGCGTCACCATCGCCTATCACGTGGGAACGATGATCGAGCTGCCCCGGGCGGCCATCCGCGCCGATCACCTGGCCGAGAATGCGGAGTTCTTCTCCTTCGGCACCAACGACCTGACCCAGACCACCTTCGGCATCAGCCGGGACGATTCCGGCCGGTTCCTGGACTACTACATCCAGAAGGGAATCTACGAGAAGGACCCGTTCGTCACCCTGGACCAGGACGGCGTGGGCGACCTGATCCGGATCGCGGTGGAGCGCGGGCGATCGGTGCGGCCGGACGTGAAGCTCGGCATCTGCGGCGAGCATGGGGGCGATCCGGCCTCCATCCAGTTCTGCGAGACGGTCGGCCTCGACTATGTCTCCTGCTCTCCGTACCGTGTGCCCATTGCGCGCCTGGCCGCGGCCCAGGCCGCGCTGCTCAGCCGCTAGGCCCAGGAGACCCCACATGTCCGAGAACCCGCTGGAATTCCGTGAGCACGCCGAACACGCCGAACACGCGGCGGAGGCCCATGACCCCCTGATCACCCGGGTGTCGATCAGCATCGCCCTGCTGGCCGTGATCACCGCCATCGTCGGATCCGTGGAATCCCTCGAGACCGCGGGCGCCATCCTTGAGTCCAACAAGGCGACGCTGCACCAGGGCCTGGCCAGCGACCAGTGGGCCTATTATCAGGCCAAGGGCATCAAGAAGCGTCTGGACGAAATGGCCGCCGCCAATGGCGGACCAGGGGCGGAAAAGGCCGCGGAGAAAGCCAGGCAGGAAGGTGAGGACCAGAAGGAAATCACCAACAAGGCCAAGGAGCTGGAAAAGGAACGTGATGAGGCCCGCGCGAGTGCGGACGCCCATGAGGCGCGCCATCCCAAGCTGACTCTGGCCGCCGCCCTGCTGCAGATCTCCATTGCCGTCTCCACCGTCGCCATCATCACCCGGCGGAACTGGCCGTGGTATGCGGCGCTGGGCGCCGGCGGCCTGGGCGTGCTGGCGGCGGCGTCCGCCTTCCTGTTCTGACCCGTCAGACCGCTGGCGTGCGCTCGGTGACCCTCGACGATCTCCGGACCCGGGGCGAGGCGGGGGGCAAGCGTCTGCTGGCCGACGCCCTGGCTCGGATCGAGGTCTCGCCGGACGCGCCGGACGCACAGGCCCTGCTGGACGCCGCATGGCTGTCCCAGACCGGGGTCGCCATCGGCTTCACCGGTCCGCCCGGCGTGGGCAAGTCCACCCTGGTGAGCGCCCTGCTGTGCGAGCTCCGCGCCCGGGGCCTGACCGTGGGCGTCCTGGCCATCGATCCGTCCAGCCGCAGGTCCGGCGGCGCGCTGCTGGGCGACCGGGCGCGGATCAGCGCCGATCCGGCGGACGCCGGGGTCTATATCCGCTCCCTGGCCGCGCGGGACCAGTTGGGCGGGCTGGCCGAGCTGGCCATGCCGATGACGGTGTTGTTCCGCGCCCTGTTCGACGTGGTGCTGATCGAGACGGTGGGCGTGGGCCAGAGCGAGACGGAGATCGCCGACCTGGCGGATGTGGTGGTGTTCTGCGCCCAGCCCGGCTCCGGCGACAGCCTGCAGTTCATGAAGGCCGGCGTGGTGGAGATCCCCGACATCGCCGTGGTCTGCAAGGCCGACATGGGCGAGATGGCCCGCCGGGCGGTGGCGGATCTGAAGGGCGCCCTGTCCCTGTCGGTCCGCTCCGGCCCCGCGCCGCCGGTCCTGCTGGTCTCCGCCCCGGACCGAACCGGGCTCGAGGGCCTGGCCGACGCGGTGACCACGGCGCCGGAGGATCAGGCCCTGCGCCGCGACCGCCAGGCGGCCCACTGGATCGAGACGACGCTGCGGATGAAGTTTGGGCGGGAGGGCTTGGCCGCGCTGGGAACGCCGCCCGCCATCGTCCCGGGCGTCAGCCCCTTCGCGGTGGAGCGAACGGCGGCGGCCCGTCTGCGCGCCCGGCTGGGCTGAAGCGGTCAGCGCCGGCGGACGAACACCGTGCCGGCGGAATAGCCCGCCCCGAACGAGCAGATCAGTCCGGTCTCCCCGGCCACGAAATCGTCATTGTGGCGATGGAAGGCGATGATCGATCCCGCCGACGAGGTGTTGGCGTAGGCGTCCAGGATGATCACGTTCTCCTCGGGGGTGGGGTCGCGGCCCAGCACCTTGCGCCCGATCATGTCGTTCATGTTGATGTTGGCCTGGTGCAGCCACATGCGCTTCAGGGTGTGGGGATCCAGCCCCAGCTCGCCGGCGTGGTCGATGATCATGTCCGACACCATCGGCACCACGTCGCGGAACACCTTGCGGCCATTCTGCACGAACAGCTTGTCGGGCTTGTCGCGCCCCTCGGGGTCGCCGCGGTTCAGGAACCCGAAGTTGTTGCGGATGTTGTTGGAGAATTCGGTCTTGAGCCGCGCGCCCAATATGTCCCAGCCCCCGGCGGCGGTGTCGTCCCGCTCGACGATCACGGCGGTGGCCACGTCGCCGAAGATGAAGTGGCTGTCCCGGTCGCGGAAGTTCAGGTGGCCGGAACAGATTTCCGGATTGACCATCAGCACCGCGCCGACCGAGCCGGACGTGACGAAGTCAGCCGCGGTCTTGATGCCGAAAGTGGCCGACGAGCAGGCCACGTTCATGTCGAAGGCGAAACCCGGAATTCCCAGGGCGTTCTGGACCTCGATGGCCATGGCGGGGTAGGGGCGCTGCATGTTCGAGGCGGCGCAGATCACCGCGCCGATGTCGCTGGCGGGGCGGCCCCAGCGGGCGATGGCGTCCCGGGCCGCCAGCACCGCCATTTCGGCCAGCACCGACAGCTCCTCATTGCTGCGTTCCGGGATCACCGGCCGCATGATCTCCGGATCGACGATGCCCGACTTGTCCACCACGAAGCGGGACTTGATGCCCGACGCCTTGGTGATGAACTCCGGGGAGGACGGGGCCAGCGCCTCGACCGCGCCGGACGCGATCTCCTCGGCGTGGGCGGCGTTGAAGCGTTCCACATAGGTGTTGAATGTCGCCACCAGCTCTTCGTTGGAAACCGAATTCGGAGGCGTGTAGAGACCGGTGGCCGAAATGACTGCGTGCGCCAAGATGACTTCATCCCTCGTTCACCCGCGGCTTCCGGCCTCTGGAACGGGCCGGCTTGCGGGCGTATTCTACTGTCGAAGCGCACAGATAGCATGTTTCGCGCGCCTGTCTTGACGCAACAGCATGGCTTGACGCGGCGGACGTCCGACGCCAAGGCTCGGTCCATGTCGACGGCGTTCCTGGTCCAGCTGGCGGTTTCGGCCGTCCTTGTCGGCGTGATGGTGGCCGTGGCCGCCCTCGCGCGCATTCCGCGTCCGGCGCCGCCCCTGGACGACGCCGGATTCCGCCAGGTGCTGGCGGTGGAGTTCCCGGAGCGTCGGCCGGACGCGGTCTGGCTGTCGTCGGACGGGGCCGTCGGCATCGCCCGGGCGGGGGATGCGGCCCTGATCGCCTATCGCCTCGGCGACGGCTACGTCACCCGGGACCTGAACTGGGGCCAGCTGGCCGCGGCGCCCCGGACCGGGGAGGGCGTGCGGCTTCGGTTCGGCGGCCCCGCCGGCGGGACGGCGCAGGTCGCCTGGCCGGGCGACGCCCCCTGGCCGCCGGTCAGGAGCTGAGATCATGCAGGATCTGGAACACGCGCCATTCGACGTGGTCACCCTGGCGGTGCCGGGATTCGTCCTGCTGATCCTGCTGGAGATCGCGCTGGGCCGGCTCGGACGCGCCCCGGTCCGCTACGAGGCCCGCGACACGGCGAATTCGCTGATCCTGGGACTCGGGTCCACCGTGGCCGGGGTTCTGTTCGCAGGGATCGTGGGCGCGGCGACCCTGTGGGTCTGGCGACACCGCCTCATCGACCTGCCGGTGCGGGGGTGGCACGTGGTCTTCACCTGGCTGGCCCTCTTCCTGCTGGAGGACCTCACCTATTACGCGTTCCACCGGCTGAGCCACGAGCGGCGGTTCTGGTGGGCGGCGCATGTGAACCACCATTCCTCGCAGCACTACAACCTGTCGACGGCGCTGCGGCAGACCTGGACCGGGGGACTGAACGGCTCGTGGCTCCTGTGGCTGCCCCTGACCTTCATGGGATTCCCGCCCGCCATGATTTTTGTCCAGAAGGGCGTCAGCCTGGTCTACCAGTTCTGGATCCATACGGAGGCGGTCCGGCGGTTGCCGGCGCCCCTCGAATACGTGCTGAACACGCCGTCACATCACCGGGTGCACCACGCGCGGAACCCGCGCTATCTCGATCGCAACTACGCGGGGATACTGATCATCTGGGACCGGATGTTCGGCACCTTCGAGGCCGAACGGGAGGACGAACCCTGTCGTTATGGCATTGTAAAAAATCTCGGCGATTTCAATATTCTGCGCGCGGTTTTTCATGAATGGAGCGCCATCGCCGCGGACCTGGCCCGGGCGCGTTCGCCCCGGGAGGCGCTGATGGTCGTCTTCGGACCGCCGGGCTGGCGGCCGGACGGGGAGGGCGACACCGCCCGGGGCCTCCGCGCGCGCTGGGAAGCCCGGCAAGCGGCCGCGGTCAGCTCTCCCGCAGCATCGGCAGGGCCAGTCCGATCGCCTGACGCGTCGACAGAAGCTCCCGCCTGAAGCGGAACAGCTCCGCCGGCCGGCCGCCGGTCTCCGCGTCGAAGACGGACAGGCCCTCCACCAGATCGGTCCGCTCCACCATCCGGCGGAAGTTCTGCTTGTGGAGGCCTACGCCGCTGACGGCCTCCACCGTGCGCTGGAGGGAGGACAGGGTGAAGGTCTGGCCCATCAGTTCGAAGATCACGGGCCGATATTTCAGCTTGCCCCGCAAGCGCCCGAGCCCGGTGGCCAGGATGCGGCGATGGTCCGAGATCATCGGCTGGCCCAGGGCGGGATGGAAACCCTCGGGCTCGGGCGCATCGGCGCCGCCGGCGCGGCTGCGGTCCCGGGCCGCCTCCGCGGCCAACCCCGCCTCGTAGAGCAACTCGTAGCGCTCCAGCACCCGCTCCTCGTTCCATCGGGCGCCGTCCAGGGCGAACAGCCCCTGGGTGCGGGAGCGTCGGGCCTCGGCCGTGGCCGGGTCCGAGGCCTCGGCCCATTCCTGGAGCGCCGGCGCGATCACCTCGTCGATCACCGCGGGTCGACCCTCGCGCCAATCCTCCCAGGGAAAGAACCGGGTCCAGGGCGACCAGAGGGCGCCCGCGCCCGTGGCTTCGGGCAGATCCGCCGTGCCCGGCGTCAGGGCGAGATACCCCACCGACACGATGCGACCTGCATCCTCGCCGCGACCGCCCAGATCCGCCAGGGGCGCGTCCCGCCCCTTGTCGCCGAAGGTGTAGATCTGCTCCACATATCCCAGCTCGATCCCGGCCTGGGCGGTCACGAAGTTGCGCAGGGCAAGCTCGAAGGTGCGGTCATGGTCCGGATCGAACGGCCCGGACGGCAGGCCGGGCGCCGCTGCGGCGCGGTGGGTGCGCAGGTCGTCGGGACGTACGGTCAGGATCACCGCCTCATGGTCGCGGATGGCGACCACGACGGTGGACAGCCCGATGATCACCTGACCCGTGGAGTCCCGCACCCGTTCGGCCCTCATTCGCTGGAAAACGCTATGCCGGCGGCGTCGAGGCCAATGGCCGAGGACAGGGTCTCGAACCGCTGCAGATATCGCGCCTGGGCCTCGCCGGGGGCCAGCGGCGTGAGCACGACCGCCACGCCGGCGGGTGGGTCGCCGAACAGGTCAGAGGCTTCCCGGTGCGAGAAACCCGCCAGTTGAACGGCCTCGAAATAGGCGCTGATCCGGTCGGCCTGCTTGATCAGGGCGCGGATGTCCGCCGGCGGGTGGACGGGCAGGCCGAACCGGATATGGATCGCCGCTTCCAGACGGGCCTCGAACTGGCGATAGTCCAGGCCCAGCGCCGCCTTGAACGGCGAGATCATGTCCCCGATCACATATTCCGGCGCGTCGTGCAGCAGCGCCAGCATCCGCCACCGGGCGCCGATTCCGGGGCTGAGCTTGGCCAGCAGGTCCTCCACCAGTTCGCTGTGCTGGGCGACGGAAAAGCCGTGCGCGCCGACGGTCTGCCCATTCCACCGGGCCACCCGGGCCAGACCGTGGGCGATGTCCTCGATCTCGACGTCGAACGGGGACGGATCGAGAAGATCGAGCCGGCGGCCGGACAGCATGCGTTGCCAGGCGCGGGGAGGGGCGGCGGGTTCGGTCTTTCGGCGCGGGGCTCTGGTCACGGTCAAGGCTCGACAAGGCCGACCAGCGCGGCGCGGGTCAGCGGGCAATTTCCCCACAGCCCGGGCCGGGCCGGATTTGCGCTGACGCAAGGTCGCGCCCGCGGAACGGCGCAGGGTGATGCGGGTAAATCAGGAATGGAAGCAACCGATGGCCCTGTCCAGCATCATTCTTCGCCTCGCCCGAAACCCCGGCGCCGATCACCCGGACGCGGACCCGCACGATGGCTACACGATCAATGCGCCCTTGACGGACGACGGCCATCTGGACGAGGCCGCGCTCGCCCGCTCCGCCGCGCAGTGCCGCGTCTGGCGGTTCCAGCCGGATGCGGACGACCGGGTCGGCCGCCTGGTCCGGCGGGGGAGCGGATGGGCGATCCACTATGGCGCCGACGCCGAGGAAGCGCCGGACGAGGCGGTCTATCGCCTGCGCCATCATCGCTTCGTGCTCGGGGGCTATGTCAGCATCTCGGACGGGCAGGGCGAGGTGCTGACCTACCGCGTCACGGAGGTCGCACCGGTTCGCACGGAGGCCGCCTGACTTCCAGGCCTGACTCCCGAGCCTGACTCCCGAGCCTGACTCCGGCGCCTGGTTCCTGCGCCGTCCTATTTCAGGCTGAGGCCGACCAGCCGGCGGACGTCATCCAGCTCCCATCCGCCGGCATGATCGTGGTGATGCTCCGCGCGCGATCGCATCCGCGCGACCACCAGCGGCCCGGACACCGGTCCGCGGGCCACATAGCCCACGCTGCGCCAGCCGGCCGCGCCCGGGGCGTCGGTGGCGACGACCCACGTCTCGTCCACATTGCCCGCATCGGTCATGTCGGATGTGATCCGGACGGCGCCGTCGGCGGCGTCGATCGTCGCATTCTTCAACTCGCCGATGCCGGTGGAGATATGGGCGTTGTCCCCCTGGGCGTTGATGGTGACGCCGGGAAGCTTGACGCTGGCGTTGTCACCGTCGGTATGGATGTGCAGTCCGGGGAGGTCGATCCGCGTATGGTCCGGAGTGTCATGTCCGTCGGTCCCTTCGACGTGAACGGTCTCCTTCGTCGTCTCGCCGCCGTCAGGGGATTTTCCCATCTGACCCAGGGTCGGCGGCGTTGGCACCAGCGACGCCAGATCCCGCTGAACGTCCTTGAGGGCGTCCGACGGGGAGCGTCCGGACACCGGCAGCCGCGACAGGGTGATCTCCGACCCGTCCGGGCCCGAATAGCCGCAGGCCTGCCCGTCCGACGACTGCGAGACCCGATCCAGCCGGCCCTGATGCTCCGGGCAGACAAGCTTTTCGCCGACCTCAAGGCGGTGACCGCCGATCACCACGTCGGCGCGCTTCTGTCGCTGACATCCGCCAAGGCCGACAGCCGTCGCTGCGACCAGAACAACCGTCAGGGTGAGTTTCGACATGCGCCGTCCGTGGGTCAGGCCCGATCCCATCGCCTCGAGGGGTCGCAGGCACAGTCAAACAGTGGCCAAGGGCGGGCTGCGGGTCCAGTGAATTTGTCGTAATCGTTCCCCGTGTGTTCGGCGCGTGTCCCCGGACGGGAGGGTCCTCCATGTGCAACAACTACGGCGTGTCGGTGTCCTGGACCGACTATCTCGACGGCTTCGGAGAGCAGGGCCTCAGGCTGACGGCGCCGGAGGGCGCGCCCAATCTGGCGCCGCAGGACTCCATCTGGCCCACGGATACGGCCCCTGTGGTGAGGATGTCCACCGACGGAACAAAGCTGGAACTCGTGCGACTGCGGTGGGGCTTCCGACCGCCGCACGCCAAGGCCGGGCCGATCATCAATTTCCGCTCCGAGGGACGGCGCTTCGTCCACGGCCGATGCCTTGCGCCGGCGTCCTGGTTCTTCGAGTTCACCGGGACCCGATCGCCGAAATCCAAATGGAAGTTCACGCGGACCGGTCAGCCCTGGTTCTGCATCGCAGCTCTCTGGCGACCCCGGGATGGGGATGTCCCGGACAGTTTCACCTTGCTGACCCTGGCGCCGGGCCCGGACGTGGCGCGACTGCATCACCGGCAGATCGCCATTCTCGAGCCGCACCAATGGTCGGCCTGGCTCGATCCGCGCGTGCCGTCCGAGGCGCTGCTGGCGCCGTCGCCGGAGGGGAGCCTGACGGCGCTGCAGATCCGCTGAAGCGCACAGGCGCGCGCAGAGGAGCCCATCGTCACGGGCCAATTGCGCCTAAGGAATATTATCGGCAATATTGGTTGCTCAATCCGGGCGGATCGCGGATCGGAACCTCAGGTCGTCATGCGCGGGCTCCACGCCCGGCGGCAGCTCGGCGCGCAAGGTGGCGTAGTCCATGTCGATGTGGAGATTGGTGAGAATGGCCCGCCGCGGCTTCAGCGCCGTGATCCACTGCAGGGCCAGATCGAGATGCGCATGCGACGGATGCGGCGCGTAACGCAGCGCGTCCACGATGAACACGTCCAGACCCTGCAACGCCGCCATCGACTCATCCGGCAAGCCGACCACATCCGAGGAATACGCGACGTCGCCGAACCTATAGCCGACAGCACGGACGTCCCCGTGATCCTGATCATAGGCCACGACCGGAATCGCCCCCGACGGCCCCTCCAGCATGAAGGCCTCGGCGAACGGCGGCACGGGCGTCAGGGTGGCGATGGGCGGATAGCCCTTTTCGCCCTCGAACACATAGCGGAAACGCTGCAGCAGCGTCTCCTGCGTCGCTGCATCCGCGCGGCACGGGATCCGCCCGCGCTGGCGATAGGCGAAGGCCCGGATATCGTCGATCCCGTGGGTCTGGTCGGCGTGGTCATGGCTGAACAGCCCGTGGTCGATCCGCTTCAGACCGCTCCGTACCGCCTGGGTCCGGAAATCCGGCGACAGATCCACGACGATCGTGGTCTGATGGGCGGGATCGGTCGCGGCCGCCGTGACGCGGCGCACGGCCAGACTGCAGCGACTGCGGCGGTTCAGCGGTTCCGACGGGTCGCAGCGGCCCCAGTCGCCATCGGCCCTCGGCACGCCGCCGGACGAGCCTGACCCCAGGAGCGTCACTTCAAGATAATCACTCATGGCCTTGGTATAGCTGAGAAAAGCGAGAAGAATGCATCTTCCGTCCGCTGCTCGGCCTCCGCCAGGGTCCAGCCCCGGATCTCCGCCAGGCGCGCCAGGATGTGCGGCAGATAGGCCGGCTCGTTGCGCCGACCCCGCAGGGGAACGGGGGCCAGATAGGGGCAGTCGGTCTCGACGATGATCCGGTCGGCGGGCATGTCGCGGATCACCGCCCTCACCTCGTCCGCGGCCTTGAAGGTGGCGATCCCGGAGACCGAGAACCACGCCCCGAGCGCAGCCGCCCGACGGGCGAGGTCCGCGCCGCTGGTGTAGCAGTGCATCAGAATGCGGAACGCACCGGCCGCGTGCGCCTCCTCCAGCATCTGGGCGGTATCAGCGTCGGCATCCCGCGTGTGCAGGACCAGCGGCAGACCGGTCTCCCGCGCCGCTGCGATCTGGGCCGCCAGCACGGCGCGCTGCACCTCCCGGGGGGACAGATCGTAGTGAT
>CAINOV010000245.1 GCA_903851655.1 uncultured Caulobacterales bacterium | reverse complement strand
GGGCAAGCAGGGGCGGTTCCGCCAGAACCTGCTGGGCAAGCGCGTCGACTATTCCGGCCGTTCGGTGATCGTGGTCGGTCCCGAGCTGAAGCTGCATGAGTGCGGCCTGCCGAAGAAGATGGCGCTGGAGCTGTTCAAGCCGTTCATCTACGCGCGTCTGGACGCCAAGGGCCTGTCGGGCACTGTCAAGCAGTCCAAGCGCATGGTGGAGCGTGAGCAGCCGCAGGTCTGGGACGTGCTCGAGGAAGTGATCCGCGAGCATCCGGTGCTGCTGAACCGCGCGCCGACCCTGCACCGTCTGGGCATCCAGGCGTTCGAGCCCAAGCTGATCGAGGGCAAGGCCATCCAGCTGCACCCGCTGGTCTGCGCGGCCTTCAACGCCGACTTCGACGGCGACCAGATGGCCGTCCACGTGCCCCTGAGCCTCGAGGCCCAGCTGGAAGCCCGCGTGCTGATGATGTCCACCAACAACATCCTCTCGCCCGCCAACGGCAAGCCGATCATCGTGCCCTCGCAGGACATCGTGCTCGGCCTCTACTACCTGTCCCTGGCCAAGGACGGGGAGCCGGGCGAAGGCAAGCTGCTGGCGAACCTGGGCGAGATCGACGCGGCGCTGGACGCCGGCGTCGTGACCCTGCACTCCAAGATCAAGGCCCGCTTCGCGGAGAGCGATGCGGAAGGCCGGGTGATCCCCAAGGTGATCGACACCACGCCGGGCCGGATGAAGATCGCGGCCCTCCTGCCGCACAATCCGATGATCGGCCACCGCCTGGTGGAAAAGCCGCTGACCAAGAAGGAAATCGGCAACCTGATCGACATCGTCTATCGCCACTGCGGTCAGAAGGCGACGGTGATCTTCGCCGACCAGATCATGGGCCTGGGCTTCCGCGAGGCGGCCAAGGCGGGCATCTCCTTCGGCAAGGACGACATCATCATTCCGGAGCGCAAGGTCGCCATCGTCAACGAGACCCGGACCCTCGCGGAAGAATACGAGCAGCAGTACTCCGACGGCCTGATCACCAAGGGCGAGAAGTACAACAAGGTCGTCGACGCCTGGGCCAAGGCCACGGACCGGGTCGCCGATGAGATGATGCTGGAGATCTCCACCAAGAAGAAGGATCCGGACGGCCGCGAGAAGGAGATCAACTCCATCTACATGATGGCCCACTCCGGCGCCCGGGGCTCCCAGGCGCAGATGAAGCAGCTGGGCGGCATGCGCGGCCTGATGGCCAAGCCGTCCGGCGAGATCATCGAGACGCCGATCATCTCGAACTTCAAGGAAGGCCTGACCGTGCTCGAGTACTTCAACTCGACCCACGGCGCCCGGAAGGGTCTGGCTGACACCGCGCTGAAGACCGCCAACTCGGGTTACCTGACCCGCCGTCTGGTGGACGTGGCGCAGGACTGCATCGTCACCGAAGAGGACTGCGGCACGACCCGGGGCATCACCCTGCGGGCCGTGGTCGAGGGCGGCGACGTGCTCGTCACCCTGGGCGCGCGGATCCTCGGCCGCACCGCGGCGGAGGACATCAAGCACCCGACGACGGGCGAGGTCATCGTGCCGGCCGACACCTATCTGGACGAGCCCATGGTGGAAATCGTCGAGAAGGCCGGCGTGTCGGCGGTGAAGATCCGCTCCGTGCTGGTCTGCGAGGCCCCGGTGGGCATCTGCGGCGCCTGCTACGGACGGGATCTGGCCCGGGGCACCCGGGTCAATATCGGCGAGGCTGTGGGCGTCATCGCCGCCCAGTCCATCGGCGAGCCGGGCACCCAGCTGACCATGCGGACCTTCCACATCGGCGGCACCGCCCAGGTGGCGGAACAGTCCTTCTTCGAGTCCAGCAATGACGGCGTGGTGAAGTTCGCCACGACCTCGACTGTGACCCTCGAGGACGGCGACCTGATCGCCATGACCCGGAACATGCAGATCATCGTGCAGGTCGACGGCAAGGACCGGGAATCCTACAAGCTGCCCTATGGCTCGCGGATCAAGGTCAAGGACGGCGCCCCGGTGAAGCGCGGCGCCCGCCTCGCGGAATGGGACCCGTACACCACCCCGATCATCACCGAAGTGGGCGGCAAGGTCCGCCTCGAGGACCTGATCGACGGCCTGTCGGCCCGGGAGGAAGTGGACGAAGCCACCGGCATCGCCAACCGCATCGTCGCCGACTGGCGCGCCAGCCCGCGGGGCTCGGACCTGCGTCCGGCCACGGCCGTCACCCTGGACGGCGCCTATCGCAAGCTGGCCAATGGCGGCGACGCCCGCTACCTGCTGCCGGTGGGGGCCATTCTCTCCGTCGGCGACGGGGACGAGGTGAAGCCGGGCGACGTGCTCGCCCGTCTGCCCACCGAAGGCGCCAAGACCCGGGACATCACCGGCGGTCTGCCCCGCGTGGCCGAGCTGTTCGAGGCCCGCCGGCCGAAGGACTGCGCGATCATCGCGGAAATGTCGGGACGTGTGGAGTTCGGCAAGGACTACAAGAACAAGCGCCGCATCAAGATCACCCCGGAGGATGATGGCGAAGCGGTGGAGTTCCTGATCCCCAAGGGCAAGCACATCGCGGTGCACGATGGCGACTTCATCACCAAGGGCGAATACATCATCGACGGCAACCCCGATCCGCACGACATCCTGCGGGTCCAGGGCATCGAGGCCCTGGCCGAGTACCTGGTGAACGAGATCCAGGAGGTCTATCGCCTGCAGGGCGTGCCGATCAACGACAAGCACATCGAGGTGATTGTCCGGCAGATGCTGCAGAAGGTGGAAGTGATCGAGCCGGGCGACACGGGCCTGATCCGTGGCGACCATATCGACAAGCCGGACGCCGAGCTCGAGAACCGCAAGGCCGAGGCCCGGGGCGGACGTCCCGGCATCTTCCAGCCGGTCCTGCTGGGCATCACCAAGGCCAGCCTGCAGACCCGCAGCTTCATCTCCGCGGCGTCGTTCCAGGAGACCACTCGCGTCCTCACCGACGCCTCGGTCCATGGAAAGTTCGACACGCTTGAGGGGCTGAAGGAGAACGTGATCGTCGGACGTCTGATCCCGGCGGGCACGGGCGCCCAGCTGCGGTCCATGCAGAAGGTCGCCGCCAAGCGCGACGCCCTGCTGGCCCAGGCCCGCGAACAGGCCATCGAGAGCTTCCCGGCGGACCTCGCCGCGGAGATCGAGCTGGCCGAGGAGACCGCCTCCGCCGAATAGGCGACGGTCGTCCTGCGATCTGAAGATCGGCCCGGGAGGCGACTCCCGGGCCGTTTTCGTTTTATTGGGGCTTCACCGTGACGTGGGAGTCCGCCGGCAGGCATCCCCCGCCCAGATTGCTCCCGGGACCGTCGCAGGCCACCACCGGGGCGACGAGGGGGCCGGTCTTGTTCGCCCGGCGCCGGGCGTTGGCGGCGGCCTCCACGTCATAGGCGGCGCGCTTGTCGGCGGGGACGGCGTCTACCGCCAGGCCGTGGCCCGCATCCCGGGCGAAGGCGCTGAGGCAGTGGTCCCGCTCCGCCGCCGTCAAGTGGACGAAGTCCTCGTGCGCGCAGCCGACCGTAGCCCGCAGCACCCCCTTCAGCCCGCCGCCCGCCTCCTCGGTCTGGCGGCCATATCCGGGCGGCAGTCTGAAGTCCGGCGCAGGGGCCGACCGGGCGGCAGCGGCGGCGGCAGGGGCCGGGCTCGACGGCGCAGGCGGCGGCGCGGGCCTGGGCGCTTCGGCCTGACGGACCTCGCGGGGCGGCTCCTTCGCCTTGTCCCTGTCCTTCTCCTTCTCCTTCTCAGGCTCCTTCTGCGCCTCGCGCACAGGGGCCGTCGGCGGGGCCGGCGCAGCCCGTGGCGCCTCGGCGCGCGCCGGGGCCGGGGCGGGGGGCAGGACGGGCGCGGGGGCGGGCTTGGCCTCAGGCGTCGCT
>CAINOV010000244.1 GCA_903851655.1 uncultured Caulobacterales bacterium | reverse complement strand
GTAATGACATGTATCTTAAAACATAAGACGAGCTGTCATTCCCGCCCTTGAGGCGGGAACCTCCATCCGGAGGTGGAGCTAAATCCGGATCAAGGTTCCCGGGTCTTCGCCCGGGAATGACGGCTAAAAATATCTATAAATCAACGTCATTCCCGCCCTTGAGGCGGGAAACTCCGTCCGGAGGTGGAGCTAAATCCGGATCAAGGGTCCCGGGTCTTCGCCCGGGAATGACATGGATTTTAAAACATAAGACGAGCTGTCATTCCCGCCCTTAAGGCGGGAACCTCCGTCCGGAGGTGGAGCTAAATCCGGATCGAGGTTCCCGGGTCTTCGCCCGGGAATGACAGCTAAATATATGATTTTATTTAAAACTGTCATTCCCGCCCTTGAGGCGGGAACCTTGTTCGGGACAAGGCGCCGCCCGGGAACGACGAAGGTGTGTGTGGGGGGAGCAGGCGGCGGAGGCAGCGGCCAAGGACGCAACCCAATCTCCCACCCCCGCGGTGGGAAATTTTTCACGGCTTTTCACGGAAAGGTCTTAATCCCGGTGCAACCTTTCCCACATACCGCACGTAAACGTGTGTAGGGCATGCCTGTCAGCGACGCCGCACTCCCACCGACCCCCCACGCCCGTCCGGTCCGCCGGCGGATGATCCGGCCGGGCGACGCCTCAGTACACCAGACTGGCCTGTCCAGAACACAGACGGATCCGGGGGTCCCGCCGTTGGCGGGAGACGGGTCCAAGGGGATCTGAAGAATGGCTACGAACGCACTCGTCGTGATGTCCCCCGAGGGGGGGCTCTCCCGCTACCTCACGGAAATCCGCAAGTTTCCGATGCTGACCAAGGACGAGGAGTTCATGCTGGCCAAGAGCTGGCGGGAACACCAGGACACCGAGGCCGCGCACCGGCTGGTGACCTCGCACCTGCGGCTGGTGGCCAAGATCGCCATGGGCTATCGCGGCTATGGCCTGCCCATCGGCGAGGTGATCTCCGAGGGCAATGTCGGCCTGATGCAGGCGGTGAAGAAGTTCGAGCCGGACAAGGGCTTCCGCCTGGCCACCTACGCCATGTGGTGGATCCGGGCCTCCATCCAGGAATACATCCTGCGCAGCTGGAGCCTGGTGAAGATGGGCACCACGGCGGCGCAGAAGAAGCTGTTCTTCAACCTGCGCAAGGCCAAGAGCGAGATCAGCGCCTTCGAGGACGGGGACCTGCGCCACGAACAGGTGGACTACATCGCCACCAAGCTGGGGGTCACCAATGACGAGGTGATCTCCATGAACCGGCGCCTGTCCGGCCCGGACAGCTCCCTGAACGCCCCCATGCGGGTGGACGGCGAGAGCGAGTGGCAGGACTGGCTGGCCGACGACACGGCGGAAAGCCAGGAGACCACCGTCGCCAACTCGGAAGAGTACACGGTGCGCATGGACCTGATGGGCGAGGCCATGAAGGCCCTCACCGACCGGGAGCGGCACATCCTCACCGAGCGGCGGCTGAAGGACAATCCCACCACCCTGGAGGACCTGGCCAGCGAATACGGCGTCAGCCGCGAGCGCGTCCGCCAGATCGAGGTCCGCGCCTTCGAGAAGCTGCAGAAGAGCATGCTGACCCAGGCCAAGGCCCGGAACCTGCTGAACGCCTGAAGCCTCTGGTCTGAGGCCTGGGGGGTCTGAGCCCCGGGGCCGCTACTGCGGCGCAGACCCCAGCCGGCCGCGGGTGTCGTCCAGCAGCTGCTGGGCCTCTTTGGCCCGCTGCGCCCGCTGGGCGCGGGTCATGCAGACCTTGCGGGCGGCCACGCGGCTGCCGGTCTGGTCTTCCCGGACACAGACGATCTCGTTGTCCCGGTTGCTGGGCGTCGCCGCGCCGGCCGGCGGCGTAGCCTCCTTGACCGGCGCCGCGGCATTGGACGCCGGAGCGGCCGGCGGGTCGGCGAGCGCCGCCCCCGCGGCGGCGAAGGCCAGGGCGCCGGCGCAGGCCGACGCGGTCAGGAACCGGATCATGGTCGTCTCCGAATGGGGTCGGGACGACGCTACTGCTTTTCCGCCCAGAGGCAATCCCCGGCCGCGCGCCCCGGCCGCAATCCGCACGCGGATGTCGGCTGTCGTAAACGGAGTGTTAAGCGCCGCAATTCGATGCTCCGGACGACCGGCGGCCCGCATCCGGCGGGCGGCGACCTGTCGCGGCGCGCCCCCTTCCGGGATGCGGCAAATCGGGTCACGGTCCGTCTTCTGTTCCGCCCCCCTGGCCCCACCCGCTCAGTCCGTGAAATGAGACCATGACCGAAGCCTCCACCGCGCCGCTGGGCGACTGGTCCGCCGCCCTCGACGCCGCCCCCCGAGCCCCCTCTGCGGCCACCCCCGCGACCGCCGCCCCCACGGCGCCCCCGGTGACGGAGCTGGCCGCCCATCTGGCCGCGCGCCTGTGTCACGACTTCATCAGCCCGGCCAGCGCCATCATGTCCGGCGTGGACCTGCTGGGCGACCCCACCGCCCAGGACATGCGCGACGACGCCCTGAACCTGATCGGCGCCAGCGCCCGCAAGCTGGGGGACATGCTGGCCTTCGCCCGGGTGGCGTTCGGCGCCTCGGCCACCGCCGAGACCTTTGACTCCGAGGCTCTGCGCGTCCTGACCGAGGGGGTGTTCGCCCATGTGCGCCCGTCGCTGGAGTGGCGGGTCGGCCTGCCCACCCTGCCCAAGCCCGCCGCCCGGGCCATCCTGAACATGGCCCAGATCGCCGCCTCGGCCCTGCCCACCGGCGGGATCGCGCTCGCCCTGGCGGAGCTGGACGGAACCGACATCCGCCTGACCCTGGACGCCCGCGGTCCCCGGGCCCGGCTGCGGCCCGAGGTGGTGGACGGCCTGAAGGGCCTGCCCCTGTCCGAAGGCCTGGGCGGCCACTGGGTCCAGGCCTATTACCTGCACGCCCTGGTCGCCGCCGCCGGCGGGACCTGTGCGGCGGAGATCACCGAGGAGCGGGTGCTGCTGACCGCGCGCCTGCCGCAATAGGCCGGCGGTGACGGCCGGCTCCCCCCCCCGGATCGGCGTCGCCGGCGCGCTTGGCCGCATGGGTCAGGCCGTGGCTTCCGTGGCCGGGGACGCCGTGGCGGCCCGCTTCGACCGGCCGGGCGCCGTCGGCGAGGGCCTGGTGTCCCAGGCCGAGGCCCTGGCGCTGTGCGACGTGATCATCGACTTCACCAGCGGGGAGGCCTCCGCCGCCCTTGCGACCGCCGTCGCCGCCCGCGCCGACGTCACGGGGGGGAGCGTGGCCCTGGTGATCGGCTCCACCGGCCTGTCCGACGCGCACCACGCCGCCATCGCCGCGGCGGCGGCGCGGGTTCCGGTGGTGCTGTCCGGCAACTTCTCCCTGGGCGTGAACATCCTCACCGGCCTGGTGCGCCAGGCGGCGGCGCGGCTGTCCGCCGCCGACTATGACATCGAGGTGTTCGAGGCCCACCACCGGCGCAAGCTCGACGCCCCCTCCGGCACCGCCCTGATGCTGGGCGCGGCGGCGGCGGCGGGACGGGGCGCGGACCTGGCGGCGGTGAAGACGGCGGCCCGGGACGGGATCACCGGCCCCCGGCGGACGGGCGACATCGGCTTTTCGGTGATGCGCGCCGGCGGGATCATCGGCGAGCACAGCGTGGTCTTCGCCTCGGACGAGGAGGTGCTGACCCTGTCCCACTCCGCCCGCGACCGCGGCCTGTTCGCCCGCGGCGCCGTCGCCGCCGCCCTTTGGGCGGCCGGCCGCGCGCCGGGGCTGTTCGACATGCAGGACGTGCTGGGGATGTGAGGTCGTCCTGACCGGGGTTCCCGGGTCAAGCCCGGGAATGACAGCTATTTAAAAATACATAAAATCAAAAGCAGTCGTCATTCCCGCACTTGAGGCGGGAACCTTGATCCGGACTTGGCGCCTGGTCCTGCACAAGGTTCCCGGGTCTTCGCCCGGGAATGACAGCTATTTAAAAATACATAAAATCAAAATCAGTCGTCATTCCAGCCCTTGAGGCGGGAACCCCCCACCGGGTGTGGCGCCAAATCCTGACCGGGGTTCCCGGGTCTTCGCCCGGGAATGACAACTTATATTATGATCGCCCCCCTCACTCCTTGTCCCCCCCGTCCGGGGCGGCGGGCAGGGCGAGT
>CAINOV010000243.1 GCA_903851655.1 uncultured Caulobacterales bacterium | reverse complement strand
GTGGTGCTGGGGGAGAAGGGCGCGCGCATCGCCCGCGTGGTCACCGAGGCCGACGCCTGTCCCGCCGTGGACGCCGTGGGGGCGGACCGGCGGCCGGTCACCCTGCCGATGACCCAGAGGGCGGCCCCGGGCGTCCTGCCGGCGCGCGGGATCGGCGAGGCCGGGACCCCCGGCAAGCCGGCCCTGTACCCGGTCCGGGTCTGCGAGGCGGTGCTGCCGGCGGACAGCCTCCGTGCGCGGATCGACGGGGTGGATCTGCCGTTGCCCCCGGCCCGGATCGACCGGATCGTGGTGATCGGCGATACGGGTTGCCGGCTGAAGCAGGCCGAGCGGGCGGTGCAGGACTGCAACGATCCGGCGGCCTATCCCTTCGCCGAGATCGCTCGCCGGGCCGCGGCCTGGAAACCCGATCTGGTGGTGCATGTGGGGGACTATCTCTATCGGGAATCCCCGTGTCCGGAAGGTCGCGCCGGCTGCGCTGGCTCTCCGTGGGGCCAGGGCTGGGACGCCTGGAGCGCCGATCTGTTCACCCCGGCCGCGCCCCTGCTGCAGGCCGCTCCCTGGGTGGTGGTGCGCGGCAATCACGAGGACTGCGCCCGGGCCGGGCTGGGCTGGTTCCGGTTGCTCGACCCCCGCCCGCTGACCCCGGGCCGCGACTGCCTGGACCCCGGGCTGGACGAGTCGGCGGACTACAGCGCGCCCTACGCCGTGCCCCTGGGCGGCGGCGCCCAGGTGATCGTCCTCGACCTCACCGCCGCGGGGGAGAAGCCCCTGGCCGCCGGATCCCTCCGCGCCCGGCAGGCGACGGAGACCTGGGACGCCATGACCGCCCTGTCGCAGACGGCGCGTTACAGCTTCGTCGCCAACCACAAGCCGATCCTGGGCTTCGGCGCGCAGAAGACGGACGGCGTCAGTCGCCTGCGGCCGGGCAATCTGGGGCCCCAGTCGGTGTTCGCCGCCCGCAACCCGAACCTGTTTCCAGACACGGTCCAGGTCCTGCTGTCCGGCCACATCCACATCTGGGAACAGCTCAGCTTCGCCACGCCGCAGCCGACCCAGTTCGTCACCGGCTTTTCCGGCACGCTGGAGGATGTCCCGAACATCCCCGAGCATCCGCCGGCGGACGCGACGCCGGCGGCCGGCGCGGTGCTGGACCAGTTCAGCGTCTGGAACGGCCAGTTCGGCTGGATGACCCTGGAGCGCCGCGGGACCGACCGCTGGGCGGCCACCGTGCATGACGTCCAGGGCGGGGTGGTGCGCCGGTGCGAGATCACCGGGCGGCGCTCCGTCTGCCGGGCGCCGGGCTGAGCCCCGTCCGCGTCCGACGCTTCCGCAGACGGACGCGGCGGACTATACCCACGCTCTCCCCGCGCGCCGACCGGGCGCGCGCCCTCCCGCCGGAGCCGCCGATGCGCCTGTTGAGCTCGCCCACCTCGCCCTATGTCCGCAAGGTCCGCATGGTCCTGATCGAAAAGGGGCTCAGCGACGCCGTGACCCTGGCCCCCGGCGCGCCGATGGGGAGCGAGGCCGAGGCCGCGGCCGTGCGCAGCGTCAATCCCCTGGGCAAGATCCCCGCCCTGGTCCTGGACTCCGGCGAGGCGCTCTATGACAGCCCGGTGATCTGCGAATATCTGGACCAGCTGGGCGCGGGGCCGCAGCTGCTGCCGGCGCAGGGGGCCGGCCGCTGGACGGCGCTGCGCCGTCAGGCCCTGGGGGACGGGGTCGCCGACGCCGCCTTCAACCTGGTCATGGAGCATCGCCGGCCCGCGGAGCAGCGCTCGGCCGAGTGGCTTGGCCGCTGGACCGACGCCCTGCACAACGCCGCGGGCGCCCTCGAGGTGGAGCTGGCGGCGGGCGACTTCGCCCTGGATCTGGGCGCCATCGCCGTGGCGGCGGCCTTCGGCTATCTCGACTTCCGGCTGCCGCAGATCGACTGGCGCGCCGGCCGCCCGCGGCTGACCGCGTGGTTTGCGGAATTCTCCCAGCGCGCCGCCTTTAAGGAGACTGCTCCGCCGAAGGGCTGAGACGTCGCTTCGCCGGGGGGTGTGGCATGATGGACGCCCTGCGCGACCATCGTCCTAAAACAGCCTTGCGGGCGCGCCTTTCTTGATCCGCATCAACGTGTCCGCCGGCCGATGGCGGGACACCTTCCGCGAGCCCGGACAGACCGGGTTACGGGAGGATGATGATGAAACGGTGGATCGAGAGGCTGGCGCGTTCGGGCGCCCCGCTGCTGCCGGGCCTCGCCTCGGCCGCCGCCGCGATCGGGGCCCTGCTCCTCGGCGGCGCGCCGGCCCAGGCTGTGCCCGCCTTCGCCATGCAGACCGGCCAGGCCTGCCAGGCGTGCCACGTGGGCGGCTTCGGCCCGCAGCTGACCGCCTTTGGCCGGGACTTCAAGCTGCACGGCTACACGGCCCGGGCCAGCGCCGGCTACACGGTCCCGGTGTCGATCATGGCCATCGAGAGCTTTGTCCAGACCCAGCAGGCCCAGGCGTCCCCGCCGGCCGACGGCTTCAAGCGCAATGACAATCTGGGGCTGGACCAGGTCAGCATCTTCGTCGCCGGCGGGATCGACAACCATTTCGGCGGCTTCATCCAGTCCACCTATGACGGGATCGGCAAGACCTATTCCTGGGACAATGCGGACCTGCGCGCCGTGACCACCATGGACATGGGGACGCACAATGTCCTGTTCGGTCTGTCAGTGAACAACAATCCCACCTCTCAGGACGTGTGGAACACCCTGCCGGGCTGGGGCTATCCCTACACCAGCTCCGCCCTCGCCCCGTCGCCGGCGGCGGCCCCGCTGCTGGCGGGCGGACTGGCGACCAATGTCATCGGGCTCAACGCCTATGCCTGGATCGACAGCCACATCTATGTGGAGCTGGGCGGCTACAAGTCCGTGGGCTCCGCGATCCTGCGGCGGCTCGGCGGCGATCCGTACGGTCCGGGCGATATTGACGGCGTGG
>CAINOV010000242.1 GCA_903851655.1 uncultured Caulobacterales bacterium | reverse complement strand
GCCGCGGCGAGGTTTCTTCGCGCCGCCTCGAGATCCGGATTGGAGCGCAGAGCCTGCTGCACGATCCGGTCCATGTCCGGGGACTGGAACAGGGACCACCAGCGCGCCGGCACGGCCATCCCCTGCACCAGACGCTGGTCCGAGGGGGGCGGCGTCTCCCCCTGGGGCGCCAGATAGGTCCCGTCGGGGGCCCCGGGCGCATGGAAGTTCGGTCCGACGGCGCAGCCGCTCACCGCCAGGGCCGCCAGCATCGCCGAAAGGGCCGGCCGTCCGCCGGTCAGGATCGCGCGGGTCATGAGCGGCTCCTCCGGAGCGCGGCCCGGCGGCGGGCGAAGCGGCCCCCGTCGTCGCCGGTCAGATCGATCAGCACGGGCAGGACCAGCAGCATCAGCACCGGCGCCAGGCTGATCCCGCCCACCACCACCAGGGCCAGGGGCTTCTGCACCTGGGAGCCGATACCCGAGGACAGGGCCGCCGGCAGAAGGCCGACGCAGGCCGCGGTGCAGGTCATGGCCACGGGCCGCAGCTGGGTCTCACACGCCGCCAGGATCGCGTCCCGCCGCGCCAGTCCGCGGGACAGGTGGGACTTGAAGGAGCCGATGACGATGATGCCGTTCATCACCGAAATGCCGAACAGGCCGATGAAGCCGATGGCGGCGGAAATGCTCAGGGGCGTGTGGGTCAGGACCAGGGCGAAGATGCCGCCGACCATGGCCATGGGCAGGACGCTGGCCGCCAGCAGGGTGTCGACCATCGAGGCGAAGTTGATGAACAGCAACAGGCCGATGAGACCGAGGCTGATCGGCACCACAACCTCCAGCCGGCCGAGCGCGTCCTGCAGCGCGCCCAGCTCGCCCACCCATTCGGTGTGGTAGCCGCCGGGCAGGGCGACCTCGCGAGCGACCTTCTGCTGCGCCTCAAGCACGGCGCCGCCCAGGTCGCGGCCGCGCACGCTGAACTTGATGGGGATGTAGCGGCTCTGGGCCTCGCGGTAGACAAAGGCGGCGCCGGACACCAGCCGGACGTCGGCCACATCCTGCAGGGGGACCTGGATCACCCCGCCGCCGGAATTGGTCGCGGCCACGGTGATGCGGCGGATGGCGTCGATATTGTTGCGGTCCTCCGGCGCCAGGCGGACCATGATCGGGAAGTTGCGGTCGCTGCCTTCCTCGTACAGCGATCCCGCCTGCTGGCCGCCGATGGCGGTCTGGACCGCGGCGTTCACGTCGCCGGGCGCCAGGCCGTAGCGCGCCGCCCGGGCCCGGTCGACCTCGATCTTCACCGTCGGCTGGCCCAGGGACTGCAGCACCTCGAGATCGGTGATGCCCGGAATCTTCGCCATCACCGTCTTGATCCTGTTGGCGGTGGCCTCGAGGGTGTGCAGGTCCCCGCCGAACAGCTTGACGGAGTTCTCGCCCTTCACCCCGGAGGCCGCCTCCTCCACATTGTCCTCGATGTTCTGGGAGAAGTTGAAGTCGATCCCCGGGAACTTGGCGGTCAGCTCGTCCGACAGCAGGCGGGTCAGCTTGGCCTTGTCCATCCCCGCCGGCCAGGTGTCGAAAGGCTTCAGGGGCACGAAGAACTCGGCGTTGAAGAAGCCCGAGGCGTCGGTGCCGTCGTCGGGGCGGCCGTGCTGGGAAATGACCGTCTGGACCTCCGGATACTTCTTCATCACCGCCCGGATCTCGTTGACATAGCTGTCGCCCTCCTCCAGCGAGCTGGACGGCGGCAGGGTCGCGCGGATCCAGAAATTGCCCTCCTCCAGGTGGGGCAGGAATTCGAGCCCCAGGGTGCGCGATGCCAGCACCGTCACCACCAGCACCACGCCGATGGCGGCCAGGGTCGGCCGGCGATGGGCGAGCGTCCAGCGCAAGGCCGGCGTATAGATCCGGTGCAGGAAGGCCACCAGCGGCGTGTCCTTTTCCTCCACCCGGTCCGGCAGCAGGAAGGCCGACAAGGCGGGCGTCACGGTGAAGGTGGCGATCAGGCCGCCGACGATGGCGTAGGCGTAGGTCTTGGCCATGGGCCCGAAGATGTGCCCCTCGACGCCGGTCAGGGTGAACAGGGGCAGGAAGCTGACGATGATGATCGCCGCGGAGAAGAAGATCGCCTTGTTCACGCTGGACGAGGCGTCGGCCAGGGTCGCCAGCTTGTTGCGCAGCCGCCGCCGGGGCAGGTCGGGCACGTCGCCGGCCTCGCTGAGATGGCGATAGATGCTCTCCACCATGATCACGGTCGCATCCACCACCAGGCCGAAGTCGATGGCGCCCACGGACAGCAGGTTGGCGCTCTCGCCGCGCACGGTCATGATCAGTATGGCAAAGAACAGGGCGAAGGGGATGGTGACCGACACGATCAGCGCGCTGCGCAGATTGCCCAGGAACAGCCACTGGACAGCGAAGATCAGCACGATCCCCATGACCATGTTGTGCAGCACCGTGGTCGTGGTGACGTTGATCAGGTCGCTGCGGTCATAGATCTTCTGGATCTTCACCCCGGGCGGCAGGATGCCGGTGGTGTTGATCCGCTCCACCTCCGCCTCCACGGCCTTGATGGTCGGCATGCTCTTCTCGCCGCGGTGCATCAGGACCACGCCCTCGACCACGTCATTGTCTGCATCCTGACCGGCGATGCCAAGCCGCGGCAGGTTTCCGATCTTGACCTTGCCGATATCGTTCACCAGCACCGGCGAGCCGTTGACGGTGGTGACCAGGGTCTGGCCGATCTGGTCCACATTGTGGATCAGGCCGACGCCGCGGACGATGGCCGCCTGGGAGCCGAAATTGATCGTCTGGCCGCCCACATTGACATTGGCGTTGTTCAGCGCCTGCAACAGCTGAGGCAGACTGACCCCATAGGCGGCCAGCTTGCGGCGATCGACCTCCACGTCGAAGGTCTTGGTCTTGCCGCCCCAGCCCGCCACGTCGATAACCCCCGGCACGCCCTTGAACCGGCGCTGCAGCACCCAGTCCTGCAGGGTCTTGAGGTCCATCACCGAATAGCCCGGGGGCCCGGTCACCCGGTAGCGGAAGATCTCGCCGATGGGGCTTTCCGGCGACAGCTGCGGCGCTGCGCCGTTGGGGAGAGGCGGCAGCTGGGACAGGCGGTTGATGACCCGCTGCTCCGCCTCGTCGAAGCTGAAGTCATAGGTGAACTGGACCTTGACGTCGGACAGGCCGAACAGGGAGATCGTCCGGATGCTCTTCACATGGGGAATGCCCGCCATCTGCACTTCGATGGGGATGGTGATGTAGCGCTCGATCTCCTCGGCGGACTGGCCGCTGGACTGGGTGACGATCTCCACCGCCGGCGGCACCGGATCGGGATAGGCCTCGATATTGAGCTGGAGAAAGGCGTAGACGCCCGCGGCGCACAGCACGCCGAGCAGGACCAGCACCATGCCGCGATAACGCAGCGCGAAGGAGACGAACTGGTCCATGGGTCAGTCGCTCTGCGCGGCGCGGTCGATGAACAGGGCGCCCTGGGTCAGCACCTGCTCTCCGGGCTTGAGGCCCGACGTGATCTCGACCAGCCCGCCGGACGCCCGGCCGGTGGTGACCGGCCGCAGCGCCACCCTGCGGTCGGCGCCCAGCACCCACACCCGGGCCGTGGCGGCCTCATAGATCACGGCGGCCTCGGGAACCGCCGCAGAGGGGGCGGCGGCCGACGCCGTCACCAGGCGGAACGAGGCCAGCATCTCCGGCTTCAGCCGCTCGCCGGGATTGTCGATCACCGCCCGCACGGCGAAGCGGCGGGTCGCCGGATCCACCGTCGGGGCGACAAACACCACCCGTCCGGACAGGTCGGCGTCCGGCAGCGCCGGCACCTTCACGTGCAGCGTCTGGCCGACCGAAGCCGCGGCGGCGTCGCCTTCCCGCAGATTGGCCGCCAGCCAGACCTTCGACAGGTCGGAAATGACGAACACCGGGTTCGACGCGCCGTTGGCGGCGCTGTTCAGGTACTGGCCGACGCCCACCTGGCGCTGCAGGACCACGCCTGCGATGGGCGCGCGGACCACATAGCCGGCCCCGGGGGCGCCGCGCTCTTCCAGGGCGCGGATCTCGGCGTCGGAGTGGCCCAGGATCCGCAGCTTGCCCCGCGCCAGCTCCAGCGCGGCGTCGGCGGTGCGGGCCGCCCCCTGGGCCGCGGCCAGATCGCTGTCCGCCTGCTGCAGGTCCCGGCGGGAAATGCCGTTTTCCTTGAACAATATGGCCTGCCGCGCCTGGGTGTCCGTGGCCTGGCGCAGCTGGACCCTGGCGGCGTTGGCGGCGCCGAGGGCGGTGGCCAGGTCGCTGGCGCCCTGCGCCGCCTCGCTGGCCTCCACCGCCATCAGCGGGGCGCCGGCGCGCACGTGGTCGCCGGCCTTTACGAACACCTGGGTGACGCGGCCCGAGACCGGGGAGAAGACCTGGGTGGTGACGTCGTCATCCGTGGCGATCTTGCCGTCCGTCTCCACCGACCCGTCGAAGGGCTGGGACGAGACCGTGGCGAACTTGACGCCGGCGAACTGCTCCTGCGTCAGCTGCAGGACGCCGGGCGGGGGCTTGGCCTCGGTCGGCGTCGGGGCCTTGGCCTCGCAGCCGGCCAGCAGCACGACCGGCGCCAGGGCGAGAAGCGCGAGCCGTCGGCGCAGGGCGCGCGACGGGTCTGAAACGGCCGATGGCATGCTCACGTCAATCCGTCCTACCCGAATGCTCACTCAGTTGTGTGACACGGCGTCCCCTAGACGGGCGGCCGCAACCCGTCACCTGCGAAGATGTTTCACAGTTGACACATCGCGGCCGCCCGGCCGGATCAGAAGTGCATGATCAGATCGCCGGAGAAGACCGTCTGGTCCTTGCGCGGCGTGCCCACCTGGGTCTGGGCCTGGCTGGCGTTGTTGAAGGCGGTCTTGGTGGCGTGGTAGTAAACCACCTCGGGCCGCATCTCGATCTGCGGCGACAGCCAGTGCTGCCAGCCCAGTCCGACCTCGTGATAGACGGCGGCGTAGCCGGTCCGCTGGCCCTGCTCGTCATCATACCATTCCGTGCGCAGGGAGACGTTGTTCAGCGGGTTCGGCGACCAGTTCAGGTAGTCGACGAAGCCGACCGCCGTCGCACGGCAGCGATAGACCGCAGCGCTCTTGCACTGGGCGCCCGCCGGGGCGTTGAACGGAATGTTCTGCGGCGAGAAGGGCGCGCCGCCATTGGGGATGATCACGCCAGAGACCAGCGGATTGTTGATGTTCGACACGCCTTCCTGGTGCTCGTCATAGAGCTCGGCGGAGATGTGCCAGTGCTTGTCGAAGGCGTGGTAATAGGTCACGCCGTACCACTGCAGGTTGTTGTAGCCGTAGGTGCCCTTGTTGATCGCATTGGCGCAAAGGTTCAGGTCGTCCGCGCCGCTCTGGCTCTGGTACCGCGCGCAGAGGGTGAAGGACGGCATGGCGCCGGGATCCTTCTTGTAGGTCGCGCCGGGATAGAGGGGGTTGGCGTTGGTGACCGGCGCATAACCGTTGGCCGTGAGGTAGTTGTTGGCGATGACCAGGTCCGCCGGGGTGTTCGGGAACAGGTTGGTGAGCTTGGAGCCCACGTGCCACGGCGGGGCTTCGGTCCCGACGCTGACCCCGGCCTGCAGCATGAACTGCTTGGTCACCGCGAGCGTCGTCTGGATGCCCGTATTGGTGTAGTTGTCCAGGGTGTAGGTGATGGAGTGCGAGTACATGTAGTTGTTGGGCGCCAGCTGCGCCTCGATGTCCGGCAGGG
>CAINOV010000241.1 GCA_903851655.1 uncultured Caulobacterales bacterium | reverse complement strand
GGACCCACGGGCGTGGAGATGGAGGCGCTGACCGCCGTCTCGGTCGCCTGCCTGACCCTCTACGACATGCTGAAGGCGGCGGAGAAGGGGATGGTGATCGAGGATGTGCGGCTGCTCACCAAGACCGGGGGCAAGTCCGGCGACTGGGCGGCCTCCCCCGCATGAGCGATATCCGCCTGATGACCGTGGAGGCCGCACGGGCGGCGATGCTGGCCGCCTGCTCGCCCCTGGCGACGGAAGCCGTCGCCACCGGCCCTGAGGCCCTCGGACGCGCCCTGGCGGCGCCGGTCACGGCCTCCCGCGATCAACCGCCGTTCGACGCGGCGGCCATGGACGGCTACGCGGTGACCGCCACCGGCCTGCGGGACGACCAGTCCGTCCGTCTCACGGTGGTCGGCGAGAGCGCCGCCGGTCGCGGCTATCCGCACCCGCTGACCGACGGCCAGGCGGTGCGCATCTTCACCGGCGCGCCGGCCCCCGCCGGAACCGCCTTCGTCGTGCCGCAGGAAAACGCCGAGCGCCAGGGCGAGGCGGTGCGCATCGCCCCCCGGGACCAGAGCGGTCCCTATGTCCGCCCCCGCGGCGCCGACTTCCCGTCCGGCGCGGTCCTGCTGCCGGCGGGCGTCCGGCTGGATCCCTGGCGGATCGGCCTGGCGGCCGCGGCGGGCCCCGGCGAGCTGATCGTGCGTCGGCGGCCCCGGGTGGCGATCCTCTCCACGGGCGAGGAACTGGTCGCCCCCGGCGGCGTCCCCGGACCCGACCAGATCTTCAATTCCGGCACGTCCTCCGTCGCCGCCCTGGTCCGCCTGTGGGGCGGAGAGCCGGTGATGCTGGAGTCCGCCGGAGATGACGCGTTGCGGATCGCCGACAGCCTGAGGAACGTGGACGCGGACCTGCTGCTGACCATCGGCGGCGCCTCTGTCGGCGACCACGACCTGGTCAAGCCGGCGCTGATGACCCTGGGCCTGGAGCTGGCCGTCGCCAGCGTGGCGGTGCGTCCCGGCAAGCCGACCTGGTTCGGCGTTCTGGCGGACGGACGGCGGGTGCTGGGCCTGCCCGGCAACCCCGCCTCGGCCCTGGTCTGTGCGGAGCTGTTTCTGCGGCCGATGCTGGAGGCCCTGAGCGGCCTCGCGCCCGGCCCCCGGATGCGGGCGGCCCGGCTGACGACGCCGTTGCCGGCCAATGGCCCGCGGGAGCACTGGATGCGGGCGCGTCTGAGCGTCTCTCCCGACGGGGTCTGGGAGGCTGCGCCCATGTCCGATCAGGACTCATCCCTGGTGAGCGTGTTCGCCGAAGCCGATGCGCTGCTGCGCCGGGCGGCCCGGGCCGACGCCGCACCGGCGGGAGAGATTGTCGAGGTCCTGCCGCTGGAACGGTCGGTCTGACGTCGAACCGGCGCCGGACCTAGCCGTCCCGCAGCTTGCGGGTGAGGATCTCCACGTCCTGGGCGAGGCCCGGGTCCTCAAGCTTCAGGGCCTCGATCCGCCGCACCGCGTGCAGCACCGTGGTGTGGTCGCGCCCGCCGAAGCGGCGGCCAATGTCCGGATAGGAGCGGGTGGTCAGCTGCTTGGCCAGATACATGGCGGTCTGCCGGGGCCGCGCCACGGAGCGGGTGCGCCGCTCTGACAGCAGGTCTTCCTT
>CAINOV010000240.1 GCA_903851655.1 uncultured Caulobacterales bacterium | reverse complement strand
GTTTTCATATAATTTTCAGTCGTCATTCCCGCCCTTGAGGCGGGAACCTCCGTCCGGCGCCACCCCCCGCGCCCTTGACCACCTGTCCGGCGCCGGTCTAACCTTCATCCGTGTCAGGTTCCTCAGCGATGAGGATACCCAAGGGAACTCAGGTGCAAGACCTGGGCTGCCCCCGCAACTGTAAGCGGCGAGCCTGCCGTCACGACGCCACTGGGTCTTCGGATCTGGGAAGGCGACGGCCAGGCGTTGACCCGCGAGCCAGGAGACCTGCCTGACACGGTCGCCCTTCGATCGGCCGGGGTGCGCCGAGCGAAACGGGAGAATTCCGGCGTGGCGACGCCCAGAACCGGACGGTTTCGTCCGGCGGCGGTGTCGTCGTTGGTCTGCGGGTCCGATCCGGACGCGCAGGCTGCGTCGCAGCGCCGTCGTGCGGGACCGTCCTCAACCCGTGTCGCTGTTCCAGAGGACGAACCCCTTGAAGACCCTTTCCCTGATTCCCGCCGCCGGCGCCCTTGCGCTGGCCGCCCTTCCCCTGCGCGCCGCCGCAGAGACCGGCGACCTCGTCTCGCCGGTCATTGTCAGCGCCTATCGCACGCCTGCGCCGGCCGACCAGGTGGCCGCCTCGGTGACGGTGATCGACGCCGCCGAACTGCAGCTGCGCCAGACGGTGACCGTGGCCGACGTGCTGGCCGAGACCCCCGGCGTCAGCGTCGTGCGCAACGGCGGGCCGGGCCAGACCACCACCGTCCATATCCGCGGCGCGGAGAGCGAGCAGACCGTCGTGGTGCTGGACGGGGTGCGGCTGAACGACCCGGCCTCCCCGGGCGGCGGCTATGACTTCTCCAACCTTCTCGTGGGCGCCATCGACCGGATCGAGGTGCTGCGCGGCCCGTCCTCCACCCTGTGGGGGGCGGACGCCATCGGCGGGGTGATCAGCATCACCACCGCGGCGCCGACCACGGCGTTGAGCGGCCAGGCCTCGGCGGAGGGCGGCAGCCTCGACACCCGCTATCTGCGCGCCACGGCGGCGGGGGCCGCGGACCGGATCACCTGGCGGATCGGCGGGGGGTATTACCAGACCTCCGGCGTCTCGGCCTTCGACAGCCGGCTGGGCGGGCAGGAGCGGGACGGGGCCCTCAACGCCAGCGGGTTCGGCCAGCTGGGGGTGCGCCTCACCGACTGGGCGAGCCTGGACCTGCGCCTGTCCCATGTGGCGACCAAGACCGCCTTCGACGGCTTTCCGCCGCCGCTCTACGTGTTTGCCGACACGGCCGAATATGGCGAGACCCGGCAGACCGCCGGCTCGGCGGGGTTGAAGCTGACCGGCCTGGGCGGGGCGCTGATCAACCGCTTCACCCTGCAGGACATGCGGCTGGACCGGGACAATTACGACCCCACCCAGACGCCGGACAAGACCTTCTACGCCCGCGGGACCAGCCAGAAGGCCGCCTGGCAGGGGGAATGGACCCTCGCCCCGGACGCGGTGGCGGTCGCAGGACTGGAATCGGAGCGGACCACGATCCGCACCGCGTCGCCGGCCAGCTATGACCCGAACCCGGCGCCGCTGCGGGCCCATGCGGTGCTGGACAGCGCCTTCGTCAGCGGCCGGCTGGGGGTGGCGCCGGGGCTCACCCTGTCCGCCGGGGTGCGGGAGGATCATCACGACCGCTTCGGCGATCACGTGACCACCAGCGCCGGGGCCGCCTGGACGCCGGACGACGGCGTGACCCAGGTCCGGGCCAGCTTCGGCCAGGGCTTCAAGGCGCCCACCCTCTACCAGCTCTATGGCGACTACGGCTTCACGGGGCTCAGGCCGGAAACGGCCGATGGCGTCGACGCCGGCGTTAGCCGCCGCTGGTGGAACGGGGCGCTGGAGGGCGGTGTCAGCCTGTTCGCGCGGCAGGTGAAGAACCAGATCGGCTTTTTCGACTGCTTTTCCGCGGTGACGCCGGTCTGCGCCACGCGGCCTTTCGGCTACTACGCCAATCTCGACCGCACCCGCACCGACGGGGCGGAGGTGTCCCTCGCCGCGCGACCCCGGTCGGAGCTGCGCCTCAGCGCCAGCTACACCTTCACCGACGCCCGGAACGCCAGCCCCGGCGCCGCTGATGGCAAGGCCCTGCCCCGGCGGCCCCGGGACACGGCCTATGCCGAGGCCAGCTGGACCTTCGACGGGGGCGCCACGGTGTCGGCGGCGGTGCGCTATTCCGGGCGCAGCTTCGACGATGTGGCCAACACCACCCGGCTGAAGGCCTACGCCCTGGCCGACCTGCGCGGAGAGCTGCCGCTGAAGGGCGGGATCAGCCTCTACGCCCGTATCGAGAACCTGTTCGACCGGGCCTACGAGACCGCCTATCAGTACGGCTCCGTGGGCCGCGCGGCCTATGTGGGCGCGCGGGCCCGGTATTGACGCACGGGCGGGGGAGGGGCGAGCGGGAATGAGTCCGGAAAGCCTCTCCCGACGGCGACTGGCGCAGCTTGGCGCAGCGGCGCTGGCGGCGTCGGTCGCTGCGCCGGCCCGGGCGGGACCCCGCCGCCCGCAGCGGATCGTGTCCCTGTTTCCCTGCGTCGACGCCATCCTGCTGCGGGTCGCCGATCCGGACCAGATCGCGGGCCTGAGCCGCCTGGCGCACGAGCCGGACGTGTCCACTGTGGCCGCCGGCGCGGCGCCCTATCCCTCCGTCGCCGACAATGCCGAGGCCCTGCTGGCGCTGCGGCCGGACCTGGTGGTGGTCAGCCGCTACACCGCGCCGCCCACCCTGCAGAGCCTGCGCCGCGCGGGCGTGCGCCTGCTGGAGGTCTCGCCCCAGCTCACCGTCGCCGACAGCCTGCAGCAGGTGCGGACCGTGGCGGCGGCGGCGGGGCAGGACGCCCGGGGCGCGTCCCTGGTGGCGCGGGTCACCGCGGCCCTGGACCGGGCGGCGCCCCCGGCGCAGGGTGCGGCCGGGCCGCGAGCGCTGGTGTTCCAGAACGCCGGTTTCGTGGCCGGGACCGGCACGCTGATGGACGACATGCTGCGCCGGACCGGCTTTCGCAACATGGCCGCGGTCTACGGCCTGAAGGGCTTCGGCGACCTGGCGCTGGAGCGGGTGGCGGCCGATCCGCCCGACGTGCTGCTGGCGGGGGTCCCCCATCCCGGCGCCCC
>CAINOV010000239.1 GCA_903851655.1 uncultured Caulobacterales bacterium | reverse complement strand
GATCCCTCGGCCAGGTGCAGCAGGATGGCGTTGGACTGGGCCAGGCCCCGGCCGTCGGCCAGCACCACCGCCGGCACCTGCCCCGCCGGATTGACCCGCAGGAAGGCCGGCGCCCTGGCTTCGCCCTTGACCACGTCCACATCCACCCAACGATAGGGAAGCTCAAGCCGGTCGGCGACCCACTTCACCTTCAGGCAGTTGCCGGACACGCGGTCGCCATAGAGAGTCAGGGTCATGGGCGCCTCCCGCGGTCATGTGGTCCGGGACGACATGTCTCCGGACTCGGCGCCCCGGGTCAATGGCCCAGCAGGCGGACCGCGATCGGCTGCCAGGCGGGCAGATGGTAGACGATGGTCGTGACCACCTGCAGGCTGACCGCCAGGGCCACCGCCGCCGCCACGGCGGGCTGCACCCGTCGCCGCGAGACCAGGTCATGGACCAGGATCGCCCCCATCAGGAGGCACGCCCCGATGAAGTGGGGAACGAAGAACGAGACGAACCCCCGACCGAAGACCTTGCCCATGAACGGCCCCAGATACGGACCGATCCAGCGGGAAAAACCTGCGTCGGACAGGACAATGGTGGCGATCAGCATCAGCCGCTTGTGCGCCGCGGCGTTCGCCCGCAGCGCCAGGCCCGCGCCGGCGATGATGGCGAACGTCACCACGCTCAGCACCGGCAGGATCAGGAAGGGCGCGTCGCCGTCCGGCGTGCCGTACTCCAGATTCCCCATGACCAGAAAGGTCCAGGGGCCGATGATCGTCATCCAGGGGATCATGACCAGCGCCAGAACGCCCAGCCGCATGTGCAGCGCGACCCGGTCCGAGCGGATCAGGGACATCTGGGTGGTCAAAAGCGCCAGCCAGGCCACATAGCTGACCGCGTGCACATGCACGATCCAGGCATAGGCGACGTGCTGACCGGTGAAATGGTCCAGGCTGTCCGGGACGAAGCCCGCAATCACGCCGCCCCAGATGGCGCAGAGTATGATCAGGAAGAAGTTGCGATCCGACCCCTGCTGCAGCGTGAAACGCCCCGCCGTCATCTCAGCCATGACCTGATCCCCCGATCTGCCTGATGGGACTAGATCAGACCGTTGCAGGTTCTGCAATGGACGCGGATCCGCCGCACCGTCTGGCGACCCGCGCGGCTACTTGCCGTCGAGATCGGAGATCTGGTCCTCCGGCGGGGTGCGGATGGCCTGGCGCAGGGCCACCTGCTCCACCGCGCGCATCACCCGCAGGATGTTCTGGCCGGTGAGCTTCTTCAGCTCCGCATCGGTCCAGCCGCGGCCGGCCAGCTCGGCGATCAGGTCCACATAGGAATCGACGCCGGTCACCCCATCGATCACCAGACCGTCCGTGTCGCCGAAATCGGCGCCGATGCCCACATGGTCGATCCCGGCCACGGCCCGCACATGCTCCACATGGTCGGCCACGTCCTTGATCCCCACCGCCGGCCGGGGATGGGCCGCGCGCCAGGCGTCCACCGCCGCCTTGGCCGCCGCCGGATCGCCCGTGTGCAGGGTCTTCTGCCGGGTTTCCTCGGCCTGCAGGTCGGCGGACCAGTGGCGCACCGCCTCGCTCACATAGAAGGGCACGAAATTGACCATCACCACGCCGCCGTTCTGGGCGACGCGCTTGAGGATGGCGTCGGGGACGTTGCGCGGGTGGTCCGCCAGCGCCCGGGCGGAGGAGTGGCTGAAGATCACCGGCGCCTCGGCCAAGTCCAGGGCGTCGGACATGGTCTTGGCCGAGACGTGGCTCAGGTCCACCATCATCCCCAGGCGGTTCATCTCCTTCACCACCGCCTTGCCGAAGGGGGTCAGGCCATTGTGAATCGGCTCGCCATTGGAGCTGTCGGCCCAGTCGGTGTCGCCGAAATGGGTGAGGGTCATGTACCGCGCGCCCAGGCGATAGAGCTGGCGCAGCACCTCCAGGCTGTCGTCGATCCCCTCCCCGCCCTCGACCCCCATCAGCGAGGCGACCCGGCCGGACGCCTCGGCCTTGACCACCTCGTCGGCGCTGAAGGCCAGGGCCAGGTCGTCGGGATAGCGGGCCGCGAGGCGACGGACCAGGTCCATCTGCTTCTCCACCGCCACGGTCGCCGCCGCACCCTTCAGCTCCCCCGGCACCCACAGGGACCAGAACTGGCCGCCGACGCCGCCGCGCTTCAGCCGGGCGAGGTCCGTGTCCAGCCCCGCCGCGCGGGCGGCCGCCTCGGAGCGCAGATCGATGGCGTTGGTCTTGCCCGCAAACTTGACCCGCAGGGACCAGGGCAGGTCATTGTGCCCGTCGATCACCGGAACCGCCTTCAGCACCGCACGGGCCCGTTCCAGCGGGGTGGGCGGCGCGCCCGCCCGCGCCGCGGCGCCCGGGCTCAGCCCGGCGGCGAGGGCGGCGGCGAACAGGACGGCGGAGAAGGTCGTAGAACGCATGGCGAGCTCCGGATTGACGCCCTCCAACCCTAGCGTCTGCAACGGCCGACGCAATCATCTCCGGCGCGACGACGTCAGGCGGCGTCCAGTTCGCCCAGGGCGTGATCGGCCAGGGCCAGCGACGCGGTCAGGCCCGGGCTTTCAATGCCGAACAGGTTCACAAGCCCCGCAAGCCCATGGTCGGCCGGACCGCTGACGCGGAAATCCGCCGCGGGTTCTCCCGGTCCCGACAGCTTGGGCCGCACGCCGGCATAGGCCGGGGCGAGCCGGTCCGGGTCCAGGGCCGGCCAGTAGCGCCGCACGGCGTCGGCGAAGGCGGGGCCGCGGGCGGGGTCGACCGTGTAGTCCAGTGCGTCGATCCAGGCCACGTCCGGGCCAAACCGCGCCTGCCCGGCCAGATCCAGGGTCAGGTGCACCCCCAGCCCACCCGGGACCGGGACCGGATAGATCAGCCGCTGGAACGGCGCGCGGCCGGAGACGCTGAAATAGGCGCCCCGGGCCAGGTGCAGCCTCGGAACCCGGGCCGGGTCCAGGCCCTCCGTCGCGGCGGCCAGGGTTTGGGCGCCCAGGCCCGCGGCGTTGATCACCGTCCGCGCGGCGAGGGCGATCCGCGCCCCGTCCGCATTGGTCACGGCCTCCACCCGCCAGCCGCCCCCCAGCGGCGACAGGCTGGCGACGGTGACGCCGCAGACCAGCTGCGCGCCGTGGGCCTGCGCCTCCCCCAGCAGGGAAAGCATGTAGCCGTGGCTGTCGAAGACGCCGGTTTCCGGGGACAACAGCGCCCCTTCGCAGGCCAGGGCCGGCTCCAGCGCCAGGGCCTGGCGGCGGGACAGGCGGGCCAGCCCCTCCACCCCATTGGCCTCGGCCAGCGCCTGGAGGGAGTCGAGGGCGTCAAGCTCCTCCGCATCCGCCGCCACCACCAGCTTGCCGCAGCGCCGGAAGCCTACGCCGCGGGCCTCGAGAAAGGGGTAGAGCCGGCGCCGCCCGGCGATGCACAACGCCGCCTTCAGCGAACCGGGGGGATAATAGAGGCCGCCATGGATGACTTCGGAACTGCGGGCGCTGACGCCGGTCCCGAGGCGGGCGGCCTGCTCCAGCACCAGCACCTCCCGCCCGGACAGGGCCAGCGCCCGGGCGATCGCCAGCCCGACCGCGCCCGCGCCCACCACCACCGCATCTGCCTGTTCCACGCCGCGCCGCCCGGCCAGGTCCCGCCCTAGAGGGGCGAAGCGGGCGCGTCGTCTCCGCCCAGGAAATCCTCGATGATGGGGAAGGTTTCCGCCGGTCGCGAGACCAGGAACAGGTGCCCCCCGGGCACCGTCTTCAGGGTGGCGTGGGGGATCAGCCGGGCCAGCAGCTTGCCGTTGATCATCGGAACGATGCGGTCCTGCTCGCCCATCAGGACCAGGGTGCGGGCCTTGAGGAAAGGCAGGTAGAACGCGCTGGTCCAGCCGAGCATGGCGCCCAGCTGGAACAGATAGCCCTTCTGGCTGGGCGGGCGCAGGCGCGAGACATGCCCGTCCGCCGCGTGTGCGTCGCCATAGAGGGCGTGGAAATTGGCCTGCATGTAGGACGGGTCCACATAGCGGCGGGGATCGGCCATCTTCACCAGCACCCGCGGGTCCCCCGGCGCCATCAGCACGCCGGCGGCGGTGGCGCAGAGCACCAGCTTGCCCGTGCGGTCCGGGTGCTGGAAGGCGAACTGCTGGGCCAGCCCCCCGCCCCAGGACACGCCCATCACGTCGACCTTGCCGCGATAGCCCAGCTTGTCCAGCAGCCGCGTGGCGCGGAGCGCCATGGTCCAGGGCCGGTAGGGGAACCTCGGGTCGGGGGACCCGCCGACGCCGGGCATGTCGAAGGTGATGATGTCCTGGTCCGGCAGCCACTGGGCCAGCGGCGCCATGATCTCGATATTGGCGCCGATGCCGTTGAAGAACAGGATCGGCCGCCGGGGCGCCGCGCCCTGGCGATCGCGGGCGTAGAACACCGCCACCCGCAGCATCCGTCCCCCCACCCGCATCATCTCGATATGCGGCGCATGGGGATCGGCGGCAGGATCGGCGGGGGAGTCGGACCCGTGGGGCGGGCGTTCGGCGGCGGCTGCGGACACGGGAACTTCCTTTACAAGCCAGGTCGCAGGGGCGGCCGGCCAAACGGCGACGCGGACGCGTCAGTCAAACACATAGAGGCCAGGGGCGGGATCCCCTGGCGGATAGGCTTTCGAGCCCAGCGACCTGGGCGCCGCCTTCGGCTTGCCCGACCGGTCCTGCAACCATTGGGCCCAGAGCGGCCACCAGGATCCGGCCTGCTCCTTGGCCTGGGTGGCGAGCCATTCGTCGACGCTGGCGGCGGGACGGGTCTCGCTGCGGAAGAACTTGGCCTTGGGATTGCCCGGCGGGTTCAGCAGGGACTGGATGTGCCCGGCCTGGGACAGGATGAACTCCACATTGGGCGAGCCCACCAGCTGGGTGGTGCGGTAGCAGGCCTTCCAGGGCGTGATGTGGTCGGTGACGCCGGCCACCACGAACAGGTCCTGGGTCACCTGGGTCAGGTCGACCAGATGCCCCGCCAGCTCGGTCTGGCCCGGATTGCGGAAGGGCTGGGTGTCGTAGACATCCAGATAGTCCGAATGCAGCTGCGCCGTCAGGTTGGTGGAGTCGTTGTTCCAGAACAGCACGTCGAAGGCGGGGGGATCCTCCCCGTGCAGGTAGTTGTTGATCACGTAGTTCCAGACCAGGTCGTTGGGCCGCAGCCAGGCGAAGGTCCTGGACAGGGACGCGCCGTCCAGCACGCCGGCCTTGGCGGAGCGGCGCCGCGCCATCTCGATCCCGTGCTTCGACACCAGGGCGCCGGTCTCGCTGTCGTCCGGCTGGGGGTCGAGGACGCAGACCATCAGGGTGGCCGAGGCGATCCGCGCATCCCCCGCCGCCGCCAGCTTGCTGAGCAGCGTCGCCGCGGTGATCCCGCCGGAGCAGGCGCCGGAGATGTTCACGGTCTTGGACTTGGAGATCTCGCAGACCACGCCGATCGCCTCGATCAGGGCGTCCACATAGGCGCCGAGGCCCCAGTCCCGATGCTCCGCCGTCGGATTGCGCCAGCTGACCATGAAGGGCTGGACGCCGTTGGTGGTCAGGTGCCGGATGATGCTCTTCTCCGGCGACAGATCGTTCACATAGGCCTTGTTGATCTGGGGCGGGATGATCAGCAGCGGAACCGGCCAGACCTGGTCCGTGGTCGGAGCATACTGGATCAGCTCCATGATCTCGTTGCGGAACACCACCGCCCCCGGCGAGGTGGCCAGGTTCTCGCCGACCTTGAAGGGGCGCTTGTCCACCTGGCTGACAATGCCGTCGTTCTTGGTGATGTCCTCATAGGCGTGCTGGAGGCCGCGGATCAGCGACCCGCCCCCGGTCTCGAAGGCCTTTTTCAGGGCCGAGGGGTTGCCGACCAGGGAATTGGTGGGGGCGAGGCTGTCCAGGATCATGCCGGTGACGAAGCTCGCCCGGGCCCGCTCCGCCTCGTCGAAGTCCAGGTCGTCCATCCACTCCGCCACGCCCTCGCGCACGGCCAGGTAATACTGCATGCCGGCCTTGTAGAACGGGTTCATGCGAAAGGCGGGATCGAGGAAGCGCTTGTCCTTGGGATCGGGCGCCAGCTGGGACTGGTTGGTGACGATCTTCACCACCTCGCCCGAGAATTTCTTCATGTGCTTCAGGGTCTTGACCGGTCGGCCGGCAGTCTCGCGCAGCATCACCCCCACCGCGCCGATCAGATCCTCCCGCGCCAGGCCGACCATGGGGTTCATGGCCACCACGTTTTCCGCCGCGCCGGCGCCGAGATCACTGGGGGCCTTGGCCATGCGTCGCTTCCCTTGCACTTATGTCTGGCGGGTCGCATGCGGCGCTCGCCTTATTCCTGCATCCTCGTATGTTCCGGGAAGCTGTCAACCGAGCCCGCCGCCCGAGCCCGCCGCCATGAGCGCCCAGACGTGAGCACCAAGAGCCGGATCCTGGAAACCGCGCTGGACCTCTTCAACGCCGAGGGGTTCGGCGCCCTGTCGGCGGTGGACGTGGCCGCGGCCCTGGGGATCAGCCCCGGCCACCTCTATTACCACTTCAAGGGCAAGGCCGAGATCGCAGCCGCGCTGGCCCGCACTTATCGCGACGAGTGCGACCTGGTGCTCGGCGCCGCCCGGGACAGCTGCCGGGGGGAGGCGGCGACGCTCGAGACCCTGTGGACCTATGTCCACATCCTGCTGGAGGAGGCGTGGGACGCCCGCTTTCTCTATCGCGAAGCCCAGGCCCTGGCCGGCGCCCATGCAGACATCGCCGCCGACCTGCGCCACATCCTGGTGCGCCAGCGGGACACGCTGCGGGCCCTGCTGGGCGAGCTGGCCCGCAACCGCGCCATCACCGCCACGCCGGAGGTGCTGGACGGGGTGGCCCGGCTGATGACCACGGCGGTGGGCTATCACGCCCTGTTGCTGGAGCTGGAAGGAGACGCCGGGCCGCCGCGGGCGCGCGTGGCGCGGGCGGCGGCCCAGATCATGCTGCTGCCCGCCGGCCTGATCGGGTCAGGACCGGCGGGCGAGCCTTGAGGCTCAGGCCTCGTCGGAGACCTTGGCCGCCTTGGGAGCCTTGGCGGCGACCGCCTTGGGCGCGGCGGGCTTGTCCGCCTTCAGGGTCTGGACCTCGGCGGTCAGGGTCTCCACCTGGGCGGAGAGCTTTTCCACCGCCTGGGCCAGGGCGCCGATGTTCAGCGGGGCCAGGGTCTCGGTGACCGACTTGCGGACCTTGCCGATGCGGGCTTCCAGCGCCGCCACCCGCTCTTCGCGGAAACTGCGGGCCTGTTCCACCAGGGACACGACGCGCTCGCCCTGCGGGGTCTTGGCGATGGTGTCGCGGACCTTGTCCTCGACTTCCTCGCCCTTGGCCACCAGCTGGTCAAAGGCTTCGTTGGCGCCGGTGGCGAGCTTTTCCACCGCGCCCTGGGTCTCGGCGTACATGCGGCCATAGGCGCCGACGCCGGCCAGCCAGATCTTGCGGGCGATGTCGGGGTCGTGGGCGGCGGGGGTCGTGGCGGCGGTCTTGGTGGTCTTCTTGGCGGTGGCCATGGGTCTGTTCCTTCAATCAGCCGACCGGAACAGGGGGAGGACGCCCGGTCGTTGCGCAGGGGATAGGCCGTGGCTTTAGAAAAAGCATTCTAGACTGCGGTCAGCCCCGCAGCAGGCGCCCGGCGATCAGGTTGCGCTGGGTCTCGCTGGTCCCGGAATAGATTGTCGCGGCCCGCACGCAGATGTGCTTGGCGGTGACCCGGGCGCCGTGATCCAGCTCGGCCAGGCCCAGAGCCAGCGCCGCCAGGGACGCCGCGGCGGCGGGACCCTCCGCCTCCAGGGCCAGTTCCGCCACCTGCTGGTGCAGCTCGGTGCCGATCAGCTTGATCATGGAGGGCGTCGCCGGATCCGCCGCATCGGCGCGGCCCGTGGGCAGGGTGCGCAGCTCCAGCGCCTCATAGGCGTCCAGCGCGACCTGCAGCTCCGCCAGCCGGTGGAACAGGGACGGCTCCAGCCGGTCGCGCATCGCCGCCATGTCCCGCGCCGTGCGCAGCAGCACCCGCCGCACAAGGGCCGGGGGCGTGTTGTTGGAGCGGGCCAGCGCCATCAGCCGCTTGGCCATGGTCCAGCCGTCATCCTCCGCCCCCACCCGGTGGGCCACGGGCACGGGCACATCGTCGAGGAAGACGTGGTTGAACTCATGGTCCCCCGCCAGGCCCGGGATCGGCGTCACGGTCAGGCCCGGGCTGTCCATGTGGATCAGCAGGAAGGTCAGGCCCTCCTGCCGTCGCCCGGTGTCGCGGGTGCGGACGAGGGCGAACATGCGGTTGGAATGGTGCGCCCCCGTGGTCCAGATCTTGGTTCCGGTGACCCGATAGACCTCCCCGTCCCGCACGGCGCGGGTGGACAGGGCCGCCAGGTCCGACCCCGCCCCCGGCTCGGAAAAGCCCTGGCACCACAGGTCGGCGCCAGACAGGATGGCGGGCAGGTAGCGGGCCCGCTGGGCGGCTGTCCCCTGCTCGATCAGCAGCGGGCCCAGCGCCCGGACGCCGCTGCCCGACAGGACCGGGGCGTCGTTGCGGGCGCACTCCCGGTCGAACAGGAACCGCTGACGGGCGCTCCACCCCGCGCCCCCGTGCGCCACCGGCCAGGCCGGCGCGATCCAGCCCCTTGCGAACAACCGCCGGTGCCAGAGCCGCGCGGCGCCGATCTCGGAATGCACGCCGGTGGTCTCGCGTCCCGCCCGGCGCAGGTCCGGCGTCAGGGCACGGTCGAGAAAGGCGCGGACCTCCGCCAGGAAGGCCTGGTCCGCATCGTCTTCGGGCGACGGGTCGTCTCGCAGCTGGGCCACCCTGGCGTCCTGTCCCGGCGCCGGACTGCGCCCGACCGCCACCCTGACCGCGGAAAATGTCCGTAAACATGATCCAGATCAAAGATGACGCCGCCGTCACCTTTACAGTGGGGGTCAGGGCGATGGCGCCCCGCTGACAGGGCGCCATGCGGACGAGGCCGGACATCCCCCATCGGCCGGCCCTCCCGTTCGCCTCGTGAGACCGCGCTGTCCGACGATCCCCCGGACGGCGCGGTCCGGCGCGCGCCCGTCCGGAATTCTTGCCCCCGGGGTGATTTACAATCCCGCCGCGGCCGCGCCATAACTCCCGCACCATAGGGAGACCCACAAGAATGCGCGAAGCTGTCATCGTATCCTACGCCCGCACCGGCCTGGCCAAGTCCGGCCGCGGCGGGTTCAACATCACCCCGCCCATGTCCATGGCCGCCCACGCCATCAAGCACGCCGTGGCCAAGTCCGGCGTCGAGGCGGACTTCGTCGAGGACTGCTTCCTGGGCAACAACGCCCACGCGGCCCCGAACATCGCCCGCCTGGCCGCCCTGCTGGCCGGCATGCCCAAGACCACCGCGGGCGTGAGCGTCAACCGCTTCTGCTCGTCGGGGCTGCAGACCATCGCCATGGCCGCCAACCACATTCGCGGCGACGGCGCCGACTGCGTCGTGGCCGGCGGGGTGGAGAGCATCTCCATCCCCGGCGGCGGCGTGCCGAAGGAGTCGGTGGATCCCGAGCTGTTCAAGCACGCGCCGGACATCTTCATGGCCATGATCGACACCGCCGACATCGTGGCGGCCCGCTATGGCGTCAGCCGGGAATACCAGGACGAATATTCCCTGGAGTCCCAGCGCCGCATGGCCGCCGCCCAGCAGGCGGGCAAGTTCGCCGACGAGATCGTGCCGATGTCGACGAAGATGAAGGTCGTCAACAAGGAGACCAAGGAAGAGTCCGTGGTCGACTACACGGTGGACCGCGACGAGTGCAACCGCCCCGACACCACGCTCGCCGGCCTCGCCGGCCTGCAGCCGGTAAAGGGCGAGGGCAAGTTCGTCACCGCCGGCAACGCCAGCCAGCTGTCCGACGGCGCCGCCGCCGTGGTGCTGATGGAGGCCAAGGAGGCCGAACGCCGCGGGCTGGAGCCCCTGGGCCGCTTCGTGTCCTGGGCCGTGGCGGGCTGCGAGCCGGACGAGATGGGCATCGGCCCGGTGTTCGCCGTGCCGAAGCTGCTGAAGCGCCAGGGCCTGACGGTGGACGACATCGACCTGTGGGAGCTGAACGAGGCCTTCGCCTCCCAGTGCCTCTACAGCCGCGACCGTCTGGGCATCGATCCGGCCAAGTACAATGTGAACGGCGGCTCCATCGCCATCGGCCACCCGTTCGGGATGACCGGCGCCCGCTGCGCCGGCCACATCCTGCAGGAAGGCCGTCGCCGCGGCGCCAAGTGGGGCGTGGTGACCATGTGCATCGGCGGCGGCCAGGGCGGCGCCGGCCTGTTCGAGATCTACAGCTAGGGGCGGGTTGTCCTGACGGAGGTTCCCGGCTCGAGGCCGGGAATGACGGCCGATTAAAATACAAAACCAGCCGTCATTCCCGGGCGAAGACCCGGGAACCTTGATCCGGTTATAGCGCCACGCCTTGATGGAGGTTCCCGCCTCAAGGGCGGGAATGACATGGTTTTATTTTATTGTTTTATAACATGTCATTCCCGGGCGAAGACCCGTGAACCTTGATCCGGATAAAGCGCCACATCCGGACGCAGGGTCGCCCCTCAGCTCGCAACCGCCAAAGTCTTCGCTGGACAAGTCCCGCCACCGTGGGTTTGATTTTGCCCGGGCGATGCAAGGTTGGGGGGGGTAGATGACGGCGCATTCGAGGACCTTGCCTGTCTTGTCGACGCAGG
>CAINOV010000238.1 GCA_903851655.1 uncultured Caulobacterales bacterium | reverse complement strand
GGATTTAGCGGCTTCAACGGCGGATTTTCGTCGTGGTACGACGCCAACGTCATGGTCGATCCTGTGACCGTGACCGCTCCGCTGAACATGTCGCAGATCGCGGAGGCCAATGCCTACGCCAATGCGGTGGCCCAATGGGGCATCTGGGGCGCCGACCTCGGACTCTCCATCCTCAGCCAGGCGCCGGGCCTCGGTTGGGCGGCCACCGCGGTCGGCGCCGCCATTACAACTCCGCCTGTCGCCAATCAGGTCACTCAGACGCTGTCTGACGCCATATTTTCCGCCATCTCACGGGCCGGTGGGTTGAAAAATTACATGTACCTCCAAACCTTCGCGCCTTCGCTTTAGGCGGCCCGCCGGGCGGCTCGCGCCGCTGTGAGCCCTGGGTCGCATGTTTCTCGGCCGCTTTTCAACGAAAGGGTCGCCACATGCGTCGGAAAACGCGCATTGCGTTGGCTGTGTTGTTCGCTTCGTACAGCACCTTGAGCGTCTTCCATTTCATCACCGAGGCGCAGGCCTGGCTGTGCTGGGCGGCGCTCGCGGGGGCCGTCGGCGTCGTCATGCTCGACGCCGTCATCCGAAGACTTGAGATGTGGTTTGACCGACACCGGAGGGGGCGTGGCGAGAGCGACAGCGCCTGAGCAGATCTGGGCCGGCAAGCGGCGTTTGGCGCGAGCAGGGCTCCTGTGTCATCGGGGCGTGACACGGACGTGATCGCAGGCGCCGGCGCCCCTCACCCCTTGCGTCGGCGTCAGGCCGCGGGGATCAGACCCTTGAGGGCCTCGACCCCCGGCAGGACCTTGCCTTCCATCCATTCCAGGAAGGCGCCCCCCGCCGTGGAGACGAAGGTGAAGTCGTCCGCCACGCCCGCGGCGTGCAGGGCCGCCACCGTGTCGCCGCCGCCGGCGACGGCCACCAGCTGGCCAGACTTGGCCCGGGCCGCCGCATGCCGCGCCACGGCGACCGTGGCCGCGTCGAAGGGCGGGACCTCGAACACCCCCAGGGGGCCGTTCCAGACGACGGTGGCGGCCTTGTCCACCGCGGCGACCAGCCGGGCGACGGAGGCGGGACCGGCGTCGAAGATCTTGTCCGTGGCGGCCACCTCGCCCAGCGTCCGCACATGGGTCACGGCGCCGGGCTTCAGATCCTCGGCGCAGACCAGGTCCACGGGCAGCAGCAGCTCGCAGCCCTGCTTCGCCGCCTCGGCGATGATGGCGCGGGCGGTGTCGGCCATGTCCTTCTCGCAGAGGGACGCCCCCACGTCATGGCCCTGGGCGTAGAGGAAGGTGTTGGCCATCCCGCCGCCGATGGCCAGCTGGTCCAGCTTGCCCACCAGGTTCTGCAGCAGGTCGAGCTTGGTGGAGACCTTGGAGCCGCCGACCACGCCCATCACCGGGCGTTTCGGCGAACCCAGGGCGGCCTGCAGATGCTCCAGCTCCCGCTGCATGGACCGGCCGGCATAGGCGGGCAGGTCGCGGGCCACCCCCTCGGTGGAGGCGTGGGCCCGGTGGGCGGCGGAAAAGGCGTCGTTCACATAGAGGTCGCCCAGCGCGGCCAGGGCCGCGGCGAAGGCCGGGTCATTGGCCTCCTCCCCCTTGTGGAAGCGGACATTCTCCAGCAGCACCACGCCGCCGGCGGGCAGGGCGGCAATGGCCGCCGCGGCGGCGGGGCCGGCGCACTCCTCCGCAAAGGCTACCGGGGCGCCCAGCAGCTCCGCCAGCCGGGGGACCACGACCCGCAGGCTCATGGACGGAACCGGCCTGCCCTTGGGGCGGTCGAAATGGGCCAGCAGGGCCACCCGGGCGCCCCTGGCGGTCAGGTCGCGGATCGTCGGCACGGCCACCCGCAGGCGGGTGTCGTCGGTGATGACCCCCGCTTCCATGGGCGTGTTGAAGTCCACGCGGACCAGGGCGGTCTTCCCCGACAGATCGCCGAGGTCATCAAGGGTGCGAAACTGGGTCATGGGAGACGCGGCCTACAAGAACCGCGCCATGGCCAGCGCGGTGTCGGCCATCCGCGTGGAGAAGCCCCACTCGTTGTCGTACCAGGTCAGGATCCGGGCCAGCTGGCCCTCGATCACCTGGGTCTGGGGCAGGGCCACGGTGGAGGAGGCCGGCTGGTGGTTGAAGTCAGTGGAGACCAGCGGCTCGTCGGTGACGGCCAGCACGCCCTTCATCGCCCCGTTCGCAGCGGCGGTGACGGCGTCGTTGATCTCCGCCACGGTGACCTTGCGGGTGGGGACGATCTTCAGGTCCACCACCGAGACATTGGCCGTGGGCACCCGCACGGACGAGCCGTCCAGCTTGCCCTTCAGCTCCGGCAGCACCAGGCCCACGGCCTTGGCCGCGCCGGTGGAAGTGGGGATCATGGACAGGGCCGCGGCGCGGGCCCGGTACAGGTCCTTGTGCATCTGGTCCAGGGACGGCTGGTCATTGGTGTAGGAGTGGATGGTGGTCATGTAGCCGCGCTCGATGCCGCACAGGTCCTGCAGCACCTTGGCCACGGGGGCGAGGCAGTTGGTGGTGCAGGACGCATTGGACACCACCGTGTCCGCGGCGGTCAGCACCCCGTGGTTCACCCCGTAGACGATGGTCTGGTCGGCGTTGTCGCAGGGGGCGGACACCAGCACCCGCTTGGCGCCGGCGGCCAGGTGGGCGGCGGCCTTGTCCCGGGTGGTGAAGATGCCCGTGCACTCGAAGGCGATGTCCACGCCCAGCTCCGCGTGGGGCAGCTTCGACGGGTCCCGCTCGGCGGTGACCTTGATCGGGCCGAAGCCCACGTCGATCGTGTCGCCGCTGACCGTCACCGCGCCGGGGAAGCGGCCGTGGGTGGAGTCGTAGCGCAGCAGGTGGGCGTTGGTCTCGATGGGGCCCAGATCGTTGATGGCCACCACCTCGATGTCCGTGCGGCCGTGCTCGACGATGGAGCGCAGGACAAGACGGCCGATCCGGCCAAAACCGTTGATGGCGACGCGAAGGGCCATGTCAGAAAACTCCCGGCAAGATCAGGGACGCCTGGCCGCGCGACGGGGGGCCGGGTCCGGTTCATGTGGCGCGGTTTGAGAGCCGCGACGCCGGGAAGTCAACCCCCGGCGCGGTCAAATCCGGTTACCGAGTCTGACCGCGGGGGTTAAGTGTCCCTCCGGTCGCACCGGACTCTCCACGGGGGCCGGCGGGACTGCGGAATGCGAAGTTTGGGTGACATCCCGGCGGAGCATTGTAAGAACAGGGGAAGGCGACCGCAGGGATGAGACGAGCATGACGGACCTGGAACCGGAGCTGAACCTGGCGGGCGGCGCGACCACCGCTGCGTCCGACACGGCGCTCGGCGACGCGACCCGCCGGCTGGAGCTGGCCATCAACCGGCTGGAGGCGCGGCTGGCGGAGCGGGTGGCCCGGGCGGGGGAGACCGACGCCTTCGCCTCGGACCGGGCGCGGCTGGCGGCGGATCTGGACGCGGCCCGGGCGCGGGAGCGGGCCCTGGAGCAGGTGGCGGCGGAAGCCTCCGCGGCGCTGGGCCGGGCGGCGGCGGAGGTGCGCGCGGCGCTGGCCGCGGAACTGGCCGGCGAGCTGGCGGATCATCTTGAGGCGGAGGACTAGGCCATGGCCACCGTGACGGTCGAGGTCAACGGGCGCACCTACAGCGTCGGCTGCGAGGACGGGCAGGAGAGCCACGTGGCCGCCCTGGCGCGGCATTTCGACGGCCAGGTGCGCGAGGTCGCCGACGCCGTGGGCCAGGTGGGGGAGCTGCGCCTGTTCCTGATGGCGGCCCTGCTGACGGCGGACGAGGCGGCGGACCAGCGCTATCGCATCGAACAGCTGGAGGCCGAGCTGGATCGCCTGCGCACCGCCCGCGCCGAGGTGGAAGCCGTC
>CAINOV010000237.1 GCA_903851655.1 uncultured Caulobacterales bacterium | reverse complement strand
GGTGTGTTTTCATCAAAAGAGCCCTCTTTGCCCTTACGCTCAGGCGCAGCGCCCAAAGCCAGGAGTTGATGTATAACAAGCCCGTTCGCGCTCTGCAGTGTCATACAGGCCACACAACGCAGAATTTGGGCTTCCGTTCCGTCACGCCCAGCGAACTGGTTAACGCGCGATCGGCGGAAGATGACACATTTCCGTGACCACGGACAATGCGAAATTCGGCGGGTCGGCGCCCCGGATCCATCGTTCCCGTTCATAACAGGCGCGACGCACGGGCGATGGTCTGCATACGGACGGCTTCGCCCGGCGATGCGGCCCGCGCGACCGCCCGCCCGCCTCCCCGGTCGGGGGTCGGATCAGAGCTCGCTGAGCGGACCCGGAGGGCGGGCGCGGCGGTTCAGCCACATGACGCCGGTCAGGTCGGACAGGGCGGCCCACAGCCGCTGGAGATTCGTGTATTTCGACGCACCGGTGGTCCGCGGACGGTGTCCGACCGGCGCAAAGGCGACCCGGTAGCCCTCCCGGATCATCAGCGCCGGCAGGTACCGGTGCATGTGGTCGAAATAGGGTAGCCGCAGGAACGCCTCGCGACGGAAGGCCTTCAGTCCGCAACCGGTGTCGTCGGACTGGTCGCGCAGCAGGCGCTTGCGGATCCCGTTGGCGAGGCGTGACGCGATGCGCTTGGCCGCCGTGTCCTGGCGCTTGACCCGTTCGCCTCCCACCAGGGCGAGTTCCGGCGGTCCGTCGACGAGGCGCCGGGCCAGTCCGGGCGCATCGGCCGGATCATTCTGCCCGTCTCCGTCCAGGGTCACGACGATGTCGCCGGTCGCCGCCAGCACGCCCGTTCGCACCGCACGGCTCTGGCCGGCGTTGGCCCCGTGCGCGACCACCCGGAGGGTGGCGATCTCGGCTTTCAGCGCGACCAGGGCGGCGCGGGTGCCGTCCCGGCTGGCGTCGTCCACGAAAATGATCTCGTGCGACGCGCCGGAGAAGGCGGCTGCGATCTCCCGGGCCAGGTCGGCGCAGGCGCCCTCCTCGTTGAAAACGGGCACCACGATCGAGATGAGCGGTTGCGAGCTGTCCGGCATGGAACCCCAGGATTGGCCGCCGGCGGCGGATGGGCCGGGCGGAAGTGTGTGTTCGGCGGGCGTTCTAGACCGTTTTTGGTCCCTTGGCGAACACTGCGGCCCCCGTCGCGGCGGTCGCCCTGTGGCCCATGTTCAACCGCGTCCGTCGTGCTAAGAGCGACGCATGACCCGGACCGACACCAAGACCGCCCCACGGATCACGCCCGGCGCCGCGCCGGGCCTGACCTTGATGGGAGAGCCCCTGGCCGACGCCCTGACCCGCGGCTGGCGCGGACCGCTGCTGGCGGCGCTGGTGGTGCTGATCAGCGCCCTGCCGGGCCTGCTGGCCCTGCCGCCTCTGGACCGGGACGAGTCCCGGTTCGCCCAGGCCAGCGCCCAGATGCTCGAGACCGGCGACTATGTGAACATCCGCTACCAGGACGCGCCCCGGGACAAGAAGCCGGTGGGCATTCACTGGCTCCAGGTCGCCAGCGTCGCCCTGCTGTCCCGGGTGGAGGCCCGCGCCATCCAGCCCTATCGCCTGCCGTCCCTGCTCGGCGGCATGATCGCCGCCGCCGCCTGCGCCTGGGGCGCGGCCGGCGTGCTGGGGGCGCGGCGCAGCGCGCTCGCCGGCGCCGTGCTGGGGGCGACGGTGCTGCTGTCGTCCGAGGCCTTCATCGCCAAGACCGACGCCGTCCTGTGCGGGTCGGTCACCCTGTCCATGGCGGCGCTGGCCCGGCTCTACCTGTCGGCGCGCCGCGGAGAGCCGCTCAGCCGGAGCCTGAAGGCCCTGTTCTGGGTCGGCCAGGGCGTGGCCCTGCTGGACAAGGGGCCGATCGGTCCGATGATCGCGGCCCTGACGCTCCTGTCCCTCTGGGGCCTCGACCGGGACCTGCGCTGGGCGCGCAAGCTGGGCTGGGTCTGGGGGCTGGGGATCGTGCTGCTGATCGTCGGGCCCTGGGCCGTGGCGATCACCGTGGCCACAGACGGCAAGTTCTGGGGCTCCGCCGTCGGCGGCGACCTGGCGCCCAAGCTCCGCGGCGGACACGAGGGGCACGCCGCGCCGCCGGGAACCCATGTCCTGACCACGCTGCTGCTGTTCTTCCCCGCCGTGGCCCTGCTGCCGGGCGCCCTCGTCACGCTGTGGCGTCGCCGGGACGAGGCGCTGGTGCGCTTCGCCGGCTGCTGGCTGGTTCCGTCCTGGCTGGTGTTCGAGGCGACCCCCACTAAGCTGATCCACTACACCTTGCCCCTCTATGCGCCCCTGGCCTGGCTGGCCGTGGCGTCCCTCGAGCAACCCCTGGGCAAGATCACCCGCGGGGTGGGCGCCGCCCTGTCGCTGCTGAGCGGGTTCGCCTTCGCCGGCATCGTCATGCTGGCGACGCACAAGCTGGGGGGCGGCGGACCCCTGGGCGCCGTGGCGGCGCTGACCGCGGCCCTGGCCCTGATGAGCGGGGCCATGGGCGCCTTCGCCGTGTTCACCGCCGGCGCGGAGGATGAGCGGACGGTTCCGGCCCTGGCCAGCGCCCTGGTGTTCGGCGTCGCCTTCCACATGCTGATGTCCGGCGCCATTCTGCCCGCCCTGTCGCCCCTGTGGCCCTCCCGGCTGGCGGCGCGGATGGTGGCGCGCAACCACCTCGACCCCCGCAACGGCGTCACCCAGGGGCCAGTGGTGGTGGCGGGCTTCGCCGAGCCTTCGCTGGTGTTCCAGCTGGGCACCGCCACCGATCTCGCCGACGCCTCCGACGCCGTGGACGGCCTGGCGGAGGGGCAGCCGGCCCTGGTGGAGCAGCGGGAGGATGCGGCCTTCCGCCGGCTGCTCGCCCAGCGCCACGTGGCCGCCCAGGCGGTGGACCAGGTGTCCGGCCTGAACTATTCCAGCGGCAAGCCGGTGACGCTGACCCTGTGGCGCGCGCCGCCGGCCGCGCCCTAGCCGGGGCGCCGTCCGCCGCACCTGCAAGGAGACACCCATGGCCCGCCATATCGAAATCGTCGAGGTCGGTCCGCGGGACGGACTGCAGAACGAGAAGCGCGTCCTGTCGGTGGAGGACCGGGTCCATTTCATCGGCCTGCTCGAGGCGGCGGGCGCGCGCCGGATCGAGGCCGTGTCCTTCGTCAATCCCGCCCGGGTGCCGCAGATGGCGGGCGCCGAGGAGATCATGGCCCGGCTGCCGGCGCCCGCCCGCGGCGCCCGGCGGATCGGCCTGGTGCTGAACGAGCGGGGCTGGGAGCGGTGCGTGGCCGCCGGCTGCGACGAGGCCAATGTGGTGGTCTGCGCCTCGGACGGCTTCGGAATCCGCAACCAGGGCGCCGGAACCGATGCGCAGATCGAGACCCTGGCCCGGATCATGGACCGCAGCCGGACGGAGGGGCCGCCGGTCTCGGCCACGGTGTCGGTGGCGTTCGGCTGCCCCTTCGACGGGGAGGTGCCGGAGGCCCGCCTCACCGCCATCGTCCGGGACATGGCCAAGACCGGCGTGGGCGAGATCGCCCTGGCCGACACCATCGGCGTGGCCGACCCCTGGACGGTCCGGCGGCGGGTGGAGGCCGCGCGGGCCGTGGCGCCGGACGCCCGGCTGCGGCTGCATTTCCACGACACCCGCCGCACCGGCCTGGCCAACGCCTATGCCGGGGTGGAGGCCGGGGTGGACGTGCTGGACGCCAGTTGCGGCGGGATCGGCGGCTGTCCTTTCGCCCCCAACGCCACGGGCAACATCGCCACGGAGGATCTGGTCTACATGCTGAGCCGGGCGGGCCATGACACGGGCCTTGACCTGGACGCCCTGATCGCCGCCGCCCACTGGGTGGGGGAGGCCCTGGGCAAGCCGGCGCCCTCGGCCCTGAGCCGGGCCGGGCCGTTCCCCAAGCCGGCGGCGGCGGGCGCCTGAGGCGGCGCGGGGGACCGGCAATTCCCTCTCCACAAATGCGCCCGAGCCGCTAGACTGATCACAGATCATCAAGAAACGAGGGAGAAGGCTGAGATGGCCGATTTCGGCGCCGAGCTGGACGTATTCCGCACCGAGACCCGTGAGTGGCTGGAGGCCAACTGCCCCGCCTCCATGCGCACGCCGATGACGGCGGAGGAAACCCCCTGGGGCGGCGCCAAGTTCAAGTGGGCCAATCCCGACAGCAAGCTCTGGCTCGACCGCATGGCCGAAAAGGGCTGGACCGCGCCCATGTGGCCCAAGGAATACGGCGGCGGCGGCCTGTCGGCGGGGGAAGCCCGGGTGCTGGAGCAGGAGATGGCCCGGATCAAGGCGCGGCCGCCTCTGTTCTCCTTCGGCGTCTGGATGCTCGGCCCGGTGCTGCTGGAATACGCCAACGAGGACCAGAAGAAGACCCACCTTCCGAAGATCGTCCGCGGCGAGATCCGCTGGTGCCAGGGCTATTCCGAGCCGGGCGCGGGGTCTGACCTGGCGGGCCTGCAGACCCGCTGCGAGGACAAGGGCGACCACTTCCTGATCAACGGCCAGAAGGTCTGGACCTCCTATGCCGACCAGGCGGACTGGATCTTCTGCCTCGTCCGCACCGACACGACGAAGAAGCACGAGGGCATCTCCTTCGTGCTGTTCGACATGAGCACGCCGGGCGTCGAGGCCCGGCCGATCAAGCTGATCAGCGGCGAGAGCCCGTTCTGCGAGACCTTCTTCACCGACGTGAAGGTCCCCAAGGACCAGCTGGTGGGCAAGCTGAACGGCGGCTGGGACATCGCCAAGCGCCTGCTGCAGTTCGAGCGCCAGAACATCTCCGCCGGCGGCTTCGGCGGTGCGGCGGGTCTGGAGATCGAGGATGTGGCCCTGGCTCATGTGGGCTCGGACAACGGCCGGATCGCCGACGGCGACCTGCGCGCCCGCATCGCTGCGCACAAGATGGACGCCAAGGCGTTCGCGCTGACCGTCCGCCGGGTGGAGGCCGAGGCCAAGTCCGGCAAGGGGCTGGGGCCGGCGGCCTCGATCCTGAAATACGCCGCGGCGACCCTGAACCAGCACAAGCACGAGCTGATGCTGGAGGCCATGGGCGCCGAAGGCCTGGGCTGGGACGGGGAGGGCTTCGACCGGTCCAATATCCGCGAGACCCGGGCCTGGCTGCGGTCCAAGGGCAATTCCATCGAGGGCGGCACCTCCGAGATCAACCTGAACGTGGTGGCCAAGCGGGTGCTTGGCCTCATGGATCACCAGTAAGGGACCGGAGCGCGACCATGGCGAGCCTCAACGAAGAACAGACGATGCTGCGCGACGCCGCCCGGGGGTGGGTGGCGGACAAGGCCCCGGTCACCGCCCTGCGCAGGCTGCGGGACACCGGCGGCTGGAAGACCGGCTATGATCCCGCCGCATGGAAGGACATGGCGGAGATGGGCTGGACCGGCGTGATCGTGCCGGAAGCCTTCGGCGGCTCGGAGTTCGGCTATCGCTCGCTGGGCCTGGTGCTGGAGGAGACCGGCCGCACCCTGGCCGCCTCGCCCCTGCACGCCACCGCGGCGGCGGCCTCGGCCCTGCTGCTGGGCGGGTCCCAGGCGCAGAAGGAGACCTGGCTGACCAGGATCGCGGCGGGGGAGATCACGGCGGCCCTTGCGGTGGACGAGGGTCCGCACCACCATCCGGCTTCGGTCGCCCTCAAGGCCGAACAGACCGCCACGGGCTACAGCCTGACGGGGACCAAGCGGTTCGTTCCCGACGCCGCCGGCGCGGACCTGATCGTGGTCGCCGCCCGCCTGTCCGGGGCCCCCGGCGACACGGCGGGGATCCGCCTGTTCCTGGTGGAGAAGGGCGCCGCCGGCCTTGCGGCGACGCCCCTCCACGCCATCGACAATCGGGCCCATGCAGACCTCGCCTTCGCCGCGACCCCGGCGGAGCTGCTGGGCGAGACGGGCGCCGGCTGGGACGTGCTGACCGCCACCCTGGACCGGGCCGCGGCCCTGCTGGCGGCGGAGATGCTCGGCACGGCCCATCAGGCCTTCGAGATCATCGTCGACTATCTGAAGACCCGCACCCAGTTCGGTCAGCTGATCGGCTCGTTCCAGGCCCTGCAGCACCGGGCGGCCAAGCTGTTCACCGAGCTGGAGCTGACCCGCTCCTGCGTCGACGCGGCCCTGGACGCCCTGGACGCCGGGTCGAAGGACGCTCCGGCGCTGGTGTCCCTGGCCAAGGCCAAGGCCAACGACACCCTGCACTTGGCCTCCATCGAGATGGTGCAGATGCACGGGGGCATCGGCATGACCGACGCCCACGACGCCGGCCTCTACATGAAGCGCGCCCGGGTGGCGGAGGCCCTGTACGGCTCCTCCAGCTATCACCGGGACCGCTATGCGAAGCTGGGGGGCTACTGATCTGGCAGGGCGCCGCGCAGGACGGACACCAGCAGCAGCACGGCGCCCGCGCCCGCCAGCACCATCAGGAACCGCCAGGGGATGAGCCGCGGTCCGCGCAGCGGATCCGGCGCCCGCGCGCCTCGCCAGCCGCACAGGGCGGCCGCGGTCGCACAGGCAAGGGCGAGGGATAGCTGGATCGCGGGGCTCATCCGGCGGACGTGCCAGACGCGATCCGCGGCGGCAAGGCGACGCCAGGCGATTTCGGCCATGACCGACGCGCCGCCATCGCCTATGTAGGAGGCCATGACCCTTCGCTTTCCCGTCGCGCCGAACCCCGACGCCGCCGTGCATTCGCCGGTGGGTTTCGCCATGCGCGAGCATGAGGCGCGGGCCCTGTGCGGCGGGGACGAGGTCAGCTTCGTCACTGCCTGGGTCGGACCGTCGGCGGCCTCGGAGGACGCGGTGCGCGCCCTCTACGCCGAACGGCTGGCCGGAACGCCCGAGCACTGGTGGTCGATCCTGCCGGTGGCGCCGCCCGGCCCGGGCAAGTCCGGGCGGCCGCGGCGGATCACCCCGGCCAGGCCCGTGTTCAAGGACGGCCGCCGCTGGCCCCAGCCCGACCCGGAGACGGTGGCGCACAGCGCCTGGCGGCTGAACATCCGGTACTGGCGGGTGGGGCCCGACGCTCGCCCCACGCCGGAGCGGGCGGCGCGCAAGCTGCGCCGGGACCCCACCGCCGCCGAGATGGAGGCGCGGGAGCTGAAGGCCCTTGCAGATCAGCCCCTGCGCCCCGACGGTCCGCAGCGCGCGCTGGATGTGGGCCTGTTCGAGATGCGCCCCCCGGAGGCCCCGCACATCATCATGCCGGACGAATGAGGGGACCGGCGACCCGGCCCCGGGACCTTTCGCCACATTGGCGCCCCTTATCGCGATCACGCTGATGTGATATCGCCGCACATCGTGCGTGCGGCGCGCGGCGACGCGGGACGGACGGGCGGAAATCATGGTTATTGCCGGCAGGGGACCTTCCCGGCGGCGGCCGTGTCGTGAGCGACCGGGGGCCTCGTCCCCGGGTAGACGGAGAGCGTTTCAATGAGCAATCTCGGCGCCGGACGGTTCAAGGCGGGCGGACCCTGGATGCGCGTTGTCTACGTGCTGGCGATCCTGGCGGTGTGGGCGGCGATCGCGCTGGTCGCCACGGTGCTGGTGTTCTCTCAGGGTCTGCCGGACATCTCGCGGCTCTACACCATCCAGCGGCAGCCCTCGATCAACTATCTCGACCGGTCCGGCGCCCTGATCACGGTCCGCGGCAGCCAGTATGCGCCGCCGGTGAAGATCGACGAGATGCCGCCCTATGTCCCGGCGGCCTTCGTGGCCATCGAGGACCGGCGCTTCTATCACCACATGGGCTTCGACCTGATCGGCATCATGCGGGCCATCGTCGCCGACCTGCGCCGCGGCCACGCCGCCGAGGGCGCCTCGACCATCACCCAGCAGCTGGCGCGGAACCTGTTCCTGACGCCGGACCAGACGGTGAAGCGCAAGATCCAGGAAGTCATCCTGGCGGTGGAGCTGGAGCACAAGTTCTCCAAGAAGGAGATCCTGGCCCTCTACATGAACCGCGTCTATTTCGGCGCGGGCGCCTATGGCATCGAGGCGGCCTCCCAGCGGTACTTCAACAAGCCCGCCTCCCAGCTCAGCGTCGGCGAAGTGGCGATCCTGGCCGGGCTGCTGAAGTCGCCCACCCACTACAGCCCGATCTCGGACCGGGAGCGGGCGGCGCGGCGGGCGACCATCGTGCTGGACAAGATGGTCCAGACCGGGGCCATCACCCCGACCCAGCGGGCCGACGCGTTCCGCAATCCGGTGAATGTCTCGCCGACCCTGTCCAGCCAGCACGCCCAGTACTTCATCGACTGGGTGGACCAGCAGGTGCGCCAGCTGGTGGGCCAGCCGCAGCAGGACCTGGTGGTGGAGACGACCCTGGACCTGCCCCTGGACGCCATCGCCTCCAATGTCGCCCAGACGGTGGTGGCGCGGGAGCAGAAGGCCGGCGTGCAGCAGGCGGCCCTGGTGGCCCTGGACGGCTCCGGACGGGTGCGGGCCATGGTCGGCGGGGTGAACTACGCCGAGAGCCAGTTCAACCGGGCGGCGGACGCCAAGCGTCAGGCGGGGTCGTCCTGGAAGCCCTTCGTCTATCTGACGGCGATGGAGGCGGGGCGCACGCCGGACGTCCAGGTGGTGGACGAACCGGTGACCATCAACGGCTGGACGCCGCAGAACTACACCAAGAAGTATCTCGGCCAGATCACCCTGGAGACGGCGCTGGCCCAGTCGATCAACACCGTCGCCGCCCGGCTGGCGGATGAGGTGGGCCGCGACAACGTGGCCCGGGTGGCCCACCGGCTGGGGATCATCTCGCCTGTCGGCACCGATCCGTCCATGGCCCTGGGCGCCGTGGAGGTCAGTCCGGTGGAGATGGCCCAGGCCTACGCCGCCTTCTCCAATGGCGGCTACCAGACCACCGCCTACGGCATCGAGCGGATCCGCACGACCGACGGCAAGGTGCTGTACGAGCACAAGAACGACGCCCGGGTCAGCGTCATCGGCAATCCGCCCCTCGGATACATGAACCGGATGCTGCGCCAGGTGGTGGCGTCGGGCACGGGCGGACGGGCCCGGATCGGCGGCTATGACATCGCCGGCAAGACCGGCACCACCAGCGACTACAAGGACGCCTGGTTCGTGGGCTTCACCGGCGGCTTCGTCACCGCCGTGTGGGTGGGCAAGGACGACAACACGCCGATGCGCAAGGTGACCGGCGGCGGGCCGCCGGCGGACCTGTGGCGCAGCTTCATGGTGCAGGCCCTGCCGCATCTGAAGGTGCAGGCGATCCCCGCCGGGCCGACGGCGCCGGACGGGGCCTATTCGGACCCGATCGGGGACCTGCTCAGCGGCAACACCGTCGCCGGGCCCAACGGAGAGCCGCAGACGCCCTCTGACGGCCCCCAGCCGGGTCAGACGCCCAGCCCAGGTCCCCAGGGCCAGCTTCAGCCGCCCGCGGCTCCGGCGCCCGCCCAGGGCCCCTCCCGCGCGCCTGCGCAAATCCCCGCGGCCTGAGGGGTGAAACGGCGGGTCCGGCCGGCTGTCTGACGTCAGGCGCGTTTGTGTGATTGACGATCCGGCGGGCTTTCAGTATACCCGCGCTCTTCCGATTTCTGCGGGCCGCCATCCGGGCGCCTCGCGATAAATCTTCTGGGTTGTGAGAACCAATGGCCAATAATCCCGGCGCCAAGAAGGCGATCCGCAAGATCGAGCGTCGCACCGCCGTCAACAAGGCGCGTCGCTCCCGTGTCCGGACCTTCCTGCGCAAGTTCGAAGAAGCCGTCGCCGCAGGCGACAAGGCGGTCGCTGGCGAAGCCTTCGTGAAGGCCCAGTCGGAGCTGATGCGGGCGGTGTCCAAGGGCGTCGTCCATCGCAATACCGGATCACGAAAAGTTTCCCGTCTGGCGGCCCAGTTGAAGAAGCTCGCCACGGCGTAACCAGGGGCGCCCTGGCGTTCTTGAATCCTATATTTCTGAGTAGTTTCAAGCCGCTGCTGGCATTCGCCGCAGCGGCTTTTGTATTGGACCCGGAGGGTTGTTAAACACCCCAAAAAGGCGTCCCAAAATGGTTAATTGTAAAAGTTCAAGCCGTACGGGTGGTTGGCTCTGTCAACAGATTTATCCGCTCCAGAGGCCAAACAATGCGGTTGACCCGGCGGGGTCGGAAGCTACTCTGAGCCCATCACGAACTTATCTCCTGATACGGACGAAACGGCGATGGTTTAGCCAGACGTCGAGTGTGGGGCTTTTTTCCTAGAGTTTGGCTGAACGCGCGGGCGTATTTCGCGTTTAAGTAGAATATTGCTCAGGGGTTGGCTGTTTTACGCCGTGGGCTGCGCGCAACACTGAAGGTCATATGATGGCGACGGTTTTCGAGAAAGGTTTTGCGGAATTGGACGGTTCATCCATCGCTGGCGCCATGTCGTTCAATTCGACTGACAGTATTGCGCCAGCGTCCGTATGGTCGAAGGCTTGCGCGACACTGAAAGGTGAATTGGGAGACGATACGTTTGGCTCGTGGATCGCGCAGGCGCACCTGCGGCAGGGCCGCGGCGGTCGTCTCGTCGTCGTCACCCCCACCGGCCTGGCGCGGGACTGGATCCGCCGGAACGCCTGGCGCCGTCTGGGGGAGCTGTGGGCCCAACACGATCCGGAACGCCGCGCGCTCGCCCTGAAGTCGCGGGTCGAGTTCGAGTTCGAGGACGAGCCCGCCGGGGCCGTGCGCACCGCCGCCAATCCGGGCGAAGCGGCCGCGGCCATCATCACGCCGACGGCTGCGGCCCCGCGGCCCCCGATCCAGACTACGATCCAGACCCCGACCGCCGCGCCGCCGGCGCCGGACAAGGGTCGCGTCGCCGGGCTGCAGGAGCGCTACACCTTCGACACCTTCGTCGCGGGTCCGGCCAACGAGTTCGCCCTGAACGTGGCCCGGCGCGTGGCCAGCTGGTCCGACGGCTGCTTCAATCCTGTGCTGTTCCACGGGCCCTATGGCTTCGGCAAGACGCACCTGCTGAACGCCATCGCCTGGGAGGCCCAGCGCCTGCGCCCGGACGCCCGGATCGTCTATCTGACGGCGGAGCGCTTTCTGTCGACCTTCGTCAAGGCCATGCTCGAGCGGACCGGCGCCTCCTTCAAGGACGAGCTGCGCAACGCCGACCTGCTGCTGGTGGACGACGTCCACTTCATCGGCGGCAAGAAGTCCTCGCAGGAGGAGCTGTTCCACACCCTGGCCGCCCTGATGGGCGAGGGCCGGCGGGTGGTGTTCTCGGCGGACCGGCCGCCCTCGGCCATTGCCGAGATCGACGCGCGCCTTCGCTCCCACCTCAGCGCCGGTCTGATCTGCGGCATCGAGCCGGCGGACAAGCCCCTGCGGCTGGGGATCGTCCAGAGCAAGTTGCCGCAACTGGCGGCGGCGCTGGGCGTCGAGGGCAAGGCCCGTCCGGAGGTGCTGCAGTTCCTGGCCGACCGGTTCCCGGATTCGATCCGCGAGCTGGAGGGGGGCCTGAACACCCTGGTGGCGCGGGCCGGGGACCGTCTGTCCAGCCTGACCCTGGACGAGGCCGCCAATTTCCTGCGGCCCCATCTCAAGCCCGGCGGCGAGCGTCGCGTGACGGTGGACGACATCCAGCGCGCCGTGGCGGAACACTACAGCCTGAAGAAGGAAGACCTGCTGTCAGAGCGGCGCACCCGCTCCGTGGCGCGGCCCCGGCAGACCGCCATGTATCTGGCCAAGCAGCTGACCACCCGCTCCTATCCGGACATTGGCCGCCGCTTCGGCGGGCGCGACCATACCACGGTGCTGCACGCGGTGCGGCGGATCGAGGCCCTGAAGCTCGAGGACCCGGGCCTCGCCCAGGACGTGGAGATCCTCACCCGCAAGCTGCGGGACGGCTAGGTCCCGTGCCGGTTCGACGTCAGACCGACCGTTCCAGCGGCAGGACCTCGACAATCTCTCCCGCCGGTGCGGCGTCGGCCCGGGCCGCCCGGCGCAGCAGCGCGTCGGCTTCGGCGAACACGCTCACCAGGGATGAGTCCTGATCGGACATGGGCGCAGCCTCCCAGACCCCGTCGGGAGAGACGCTCAGACGCGCCCGCATCCAGT
>CAINOV010000236.1 GCA_903851655.1 uncultured Caulobacterales bacterium | reverse complement strand
TGACATTGATTTATTTGATAAATCTATGATTTGCGGTTCCCGGCTAAAGGCCGAGGGCGACATGGCTGTCTATAATTCGTTGAGGCTCGTCATTCCCGGGCGAAGACCCGGGAACCTCGTGCCGAACAAAGCGCACCATCCGCAGGGAGGTTCCCGCCTCAAGGCCGGGAATGACAGCTTTTTACATATTTCATATGTCATTCCCGGCCTTGAGCCGGGAACCTTGGTCAGGATGCGGCGCCCCAAAAAAGCCCACGCCCCGGCCTAAGGGTTTGGCTTGGCGTTAACCGGGTTTATAAGCTAGCAGTGTCCGCAAGAGATCAGTCGGCCCGGCCGAGGAGTGTCATCCATGCCTTTTGACCTGAACAAGACCCGGCCGGTCCTGGCCGCAGGCGCCCTGGCGCTGGCGGCCCTGTCCCTCACCTCCTGCGGCGGCGGCGACAGCCTGGGCTTCGGCAAGGTGACGCCGGACGAGTTCCGGGTGGTGGCCAAGGCCCCCCTGACCCTGCCGCCGGACTACGCCCTGCGTCCGCCGACGCCGGGCGAGCCCCGCCCGCAGGAGCTGCAGCCGGAAAGCGCCGCCCGCCAGGCCGTGCTGGGCCAGCAGGCGGCGATCCAGCGCTCCGAAGGCGAGAAGCTGCTCACCGCCCGGGCCGGCGTCGGCAAGGCCGACCCGCTGATCCGCTACGTCGTGGACGACGAGTTCGGCGAGGTGGCGCACAAGGACAAGAGCTTCGCCGACAAGGTGATGTTCTGGAAGAAGCCCGCCCCCGACGCCATCGCCAAGGCCGGCGCCCGGGAAGCGGCCATCGAGGCCTCCAGCCCGCTGAACCCCGGCGACGAGGAGGCCCGCATCAAGGCCGCCATCGGCGACAAGGCCATCCTGATCAAGCGCGCGCCGGAAGGCTCGATGTTCAAGCTTCCCGGCCTCTAGAAGAGGCCGGAGGGTTCAAGCTTCCCGGCCTCTAGAAGAGGCCGGAGGGTTCAAGCTTCCCGGCCTCTAGTCGCCGCGAAGCCGCCAGGTGGCCTGACCGCCGGCGGCGTCCAGCACCTCCACGTTCAGCGCCGTCAGGGCCTCGCGGATGCGGTCCGCCTCGGGCCAGTCCTTGTTGGCCCGGGCCGCGGCGCGCTCCGTGATCAGGGCCTCGATGGCCGCGCGGGTGGCGTCGTCCACCTGCCCCTCGAACCAGCGGAACGGATCCTGCTGCAGGAAGCCCATCAGCTTGCCCGCCGCCAGCAGCTGGCCCCGGGCCACGGCGCGGGCGCCCTTGTTCGGCGCGGTCTCCACCGCCTTGGCCAGCGCGAACAGCTCCGCGAGCGCCCGGGGGGTGGCCAGGTCGTCGAGGAGGGCGTCCAGCACGCCCTGCGGAACCTCCGACGGGTCAGAGGCGTCCGGTGTCCCCGCCCGCTGCAGCACCCCATAGAGCCGGTCGAGGGACTTCTTCGACTGGGCGATCAGGTCCCCGGTCCAGTCCAGGGGCGCCCGGTAGTGGGCCGACAGCAGGGCCCAGCGCAGGGCCTCCCCCGGAACCTCCTCGATCAGGTCGTGGATCAGCTTCACATTGCCCAGGCTCTTGGACATCTTCTCGGCGTCCAGGGTCAGGAAGCCGTTGTGCATCCAGTAGCGGGCGAAGGCCCCGTCCTCGTGGGCGCAGACCCCCTGGGCCACCTCGTTCTCGTGGTGCGGGAAGATCAGGTCGTGGCCGCCCCCGTGCAGGTCCACGGGCAGGCCCAGCGTCGCCTCGATCATGGCCGAGCACTCGATATGCCAGCCGGGCCGCCCGGCGCCCCAGGGACTGTCCCAGGCGGGCTCGCCGTCCTTCGACGGCTTCCACAGGACGAAGTCGGCGGGGTTGCGCTTGTAGGGGGCGACCTCCACCCGGGCGCCGGCGACCATGTCGTCCAGCGTCCGGCCGGACAGGCGGCCATAGTCGGGGAAGCTGGTCGTGTCGAACAGCACGTGCCCCTCGGCGGCATAGGCGTGGCCGCGCTCGATCAGGGCGCCGATCATGGCCAGCATCTCGGGGATGTGCGCCGTGGCCCGGGGCTGAAGCGTCGGCGTCAGGCAGTTCAGGGCCGCCACGTCCTGGTTGTAGATCGTGGCGAAGCGCTCGGTGATCACCGAGATGTCGACGCCCTGCTCCATCGCCGCGGCGTTGATCTTGTCGTCCACGTCGGTGATGTTGCGGGCATAGACCACATGCTTGGCGCCATAGAGCCGGCGCAGCAGGCGGAACACCAGGTCGAACACCACGGCGGGCCGGGCGTTGCCGATATGGGCGTAGTTCCACACGGTGGGGCCGCAGACATAGAGCGTCACCCGGTTCGGGTCGCGGGGCTCGAACGCGCGCTTCTCGCGGGTGAGGGTATCCTGGATCATGAAGGTCATGAGGGAGGCTCTACACGGTTTGCGGTGTGGGGTGTAGGGGGGGCGGTGCGCCCCATCCGGACGGGGGTTCCCGCCTCAAGGGCGGGAATGACGACTGTTGAAAATACAAATCAGCTGTCATTCCCGGGCGAAGACCCGGGAACCTCGGTCACGATAAAGCGCCACATTCGGACGGGGGTTCTCGGCTCAAGGCCGAGAATGACGATGAGGAAAATATAAAACCGCTGTCATTCCCGCACCTGACCCGGGACCCTCACCCCTCCAGGCGCTGGGTCAGGTCCTCGATCCGCGCGGCGGTGGAGGCGATGG
>CAINOV010000235.1 GCA_903851655.1 uncultured Caulobacterales bacterium | reverse complement strand
GTCGTCATTCCCGCCCTTGAGGCGGGAACCTCCGTCCGCACGTGGCGCTTTATCCGGACCAAGGTTCCCGGGTCTTCGCCCGGGAATGACAACTTATATTACAAGCCCCCCCCTCACTCCTTGTCCCCCGCGTCCGGCGCGGCGGGCAGGGCGAGTTCGGGTTGCTGGGCGGCTTCGAAGTCCCGGGCGAGGCTCTGGTAGAAGCTGTCCCGGGGATCGCCGCCCGCCTGTTCGGAGAAGTTGCGCGGCGTCAGGCCCCGATGGGCGATCAGCATGAAGTCGCGCCAGATCAGGGCCGGGACCTCGCCGCCGGTGACGCCCTTCATCGGCTGGCCGTGGTCGTCCCCCACCCACACGCCGCAGACCAGGTCCGGGGTGAAGCCCACGAACCAGGCGTCCCGGTTGTTCTGGCTGGTGCCGGTCTTGCCCGCCGCCGGCCGGTCCAGCCGCGCCCGGCGCCCGGTGCCGTAGGGACTGTCGATCACCTGGCGCAGCACCTTGACCATCTGGGCGGCGTGGCCGTTGTCATAGATCACCGGCGGCAGGGCCGGATTGCGCCGCCACAATATGTCGCCCCGGGCGTTGGCCACCTGATGGATCAGGAAGGGCCGGGTCTGGCGCCCGCCGGACTGGAACACCTGATAGGCGCCGGTCAGCTCCGCCAGGGTCACCTCATAGGCCCCCAGCGCAATGGGCAGGGCCGGGTCGGGGGGAATGCCGGAAATGCCGAACTGCCGGGCCAGGATGCCGATGCGGGCCGGCCCCACCTCGTGCGCCACCCGCACCGCCACGGTGTTGACCGAGCGGACGATGGCCTCCGTCAGGCTGATATTGCCCCGATAGATCCCGTCCGAATTCTCCGGCGCGTAGTCCCCGTATTTCACCGGCGCGTCCGGGCGGACATCCTCGGGGATCATGCCGGCGGCGAAGGCTGCGGCATAGACGATGGGCTTGAAGGACGAGCCCGGCTGGCGCTTGGCCTGGGTGGCCCGGTTGAAGGCCGAGTCCCGGTGGTCCAGCCCCCCCACCACGGCCAGCATGTCCCCGTCGGGGCCCAGCGCCACCAGCGCGCCCTCGGTGGCGCCGCGGCTGCGGGCGGCGGCGATCCCCTCGCGGACGGCCCGGGTGGCCTCGTGCTGCAGGCGGGGGTCGATGGTCAGCCGCACCACCAGGTCCGGCGCCGCGCCATTGGCCAGCTGGCGGGCCTCGGCGCCGGCCATGTCGAACACATAGCCATAGTCCCCCTCCCCCGCCGGCTCGGGCGCCAGGACCGGCGGGTGGGCCAGGGCGTCCCGCCGCTGGGCGTCGCTGATCCAGTGCTCCGCGACCATGTGGTCCAGCACCACGCGGCTGCGGCGGAGCGCCCGGGTCAGGTTGTTGGCGGGATCCAGCCGGGTGGGCGCCTTGGGCAGGGAGGCCAGCAGCGCCGCCTCCGACAGGCTGAGACGGACCGCGGGCTTGCCGAACCAGACCCGGCTGGCGGCGTCCACCCCATAGGCCCCGCCGCCGAAATAGGTGCGGTTGAGATAGAGGGTCAGGATCTCGTCCTTGCTCAGCAGGGTCTCGATCCGCAGGGCCAGCGCCGCCTCCTGCAGCTTGCGGGTCAGGGTCTGGTCGCTGGACAGGAAGACGCCCCGCGCCACCTGCTGGGTGAGGGTCGAGCCCCCCTGCACCACCCGGTGCGCGGCCAGGTCCGCCCGCGCCGCCCGGGCGATCCCCACCAGGTCGACCCCGTGATGCTGGTAGAAGCGCCGGTCCTCCGCCGCCAGGAAGGCCTTGGGGACATAGGCCGGCAGCTCGCCCAGGCCCACCGGCGCCCCGTGGCGGAAGCCCCGCTGGCCGATCACCTGGCCGTTGCGGTCGAGGAAGGTGATCCCCGGCGGCCGGTTCATGGACCAGAGCGCCTGCTTGCCCGGGATCGGCGGCAGCTCGGCAAAGGCGATGCGCCAGATCCACAGGCCGATCAGCAGCGCCGCCAGGGTCCCGCCGATGGCCCCCACCACAAGGCCGCGCACGATCGTCCGCCGCCGGACCATCCGCGCATGGGCGAGGTCGGCGCGGATCGAGGGCGAGCGCCCCGGCGGGGGCGGATCGGGGGTCCAGTAGGTCACGGTCCGCAGGGCTCTGTGAAAGACGGGCGCCAAGGCGGTGGCGCTCGGCGACGGAATACTCTACGGGCGTTCTGCATGAGCGATAAGCCCTTCTGGGAAACCAAGACCCTCGAATCCATGTCCGATGCGGAATGGGAGAGCCTGTGCGACGGCTGCGGCCGCTGCTGCGTGGTGCGCTTCGAGGACGAGGAGACCGGCGAGGTGGTCCCCACCCGCGCCGCCTGCCGCCTGTTCGACGCCGAGGCCTGCCGCTGTTCCGACTATGAGAGCCGCCAGACCTTCGTCCCCGACTGCATCAAGCTGACGCCGCAGGCCATCGAGCACCTCACCTGGATGCCCACCACCTGCGCCTATCGCCGGCTGTACGAGGGCCGGGGCCTGGCGCCCTGGCACCCCCTGATCAGCGGCGACCCCAAGAGCGTGGAGCGCGCCGGGATCAGCGTCCGCGGCCAGGTCTTCTCCGAGCGCATCCTGGAGGTGGTGGAGGACGCCATCGACTTCCCCGCGCCGGAATTCCTGCACGACCCCGATCTGGACGCCGGCGACGGACGCCTGACTTAAGGCCCCCGGTCGTGCTAGATTGCCGCCATGGCTCCTGACGACCTGACCGACGACCGCGCCGCGGACTTCCGCCCCACCGACACCCGAGACTGGGCGCCGGAGCTGCAGAAGTCGCGCATCTACGAGCAGCTCCTGTCCGACATCATCCTGGGCGCCCTGCCCCCCTCCACGCCCCTGGAGGAAAAGCGCCTCGCCCTGCGCTATGGGGCGGGCCTGGCCGGACTGCGGGAGGCCCTGGGCCGGCTGGCGCTGGAGGGCATGGTGGTGCGCCGGGCCCGGGTGGGCACGGTGGTGGCGCCCCTGGACCTGCGGGAGATCGAACACGCCTTCGAGGTCCGCCGGATGCTCGAGGGTCGCTCCGGCGCGCTTGCGGCCCTGGCGGCCACGGAGCAGGACATCGCCGACATCCGCGCCGCCTTCGACGGGGCCGAGGACGCCGTGGCCCGGGGGGACTACCGGGCGCTGCTGGAGATGGACCGCAACTTCCACAAGGCGGTGGCCTGGGCGACGCACAATCCCATGCTGGCCCGCTTCATCGTGTCCTTGCAGAACATCGCCACCCGCTTCTGGATCTTCGCCATGGAGCGCCAGAGCCCCGAGGCGCAGATGACCGACATCCGCCTGCACCGCGCCGCCGGCGAAGCCATCGCCGCCCGCGACCCCGCCGCCGCCGAAGCCGCCATGGAGCGCCTGGTGGGCGACCCGCCGAGCGCCGGGGGGCGGTAGGGGGGGCATTCCCGGGAGCGCGGCATCCGGACCGAGGTTCCCGCCTCAAGGGCGGGAATGACGACGGTTGAAAATACAAAACCCATAAATCAGCTGTCATTCCCGGGCGAAGACCCGGGAACCTTGATCCGGATGTGGCGCCACATACTGACGGAGGTTCCCGCCTCAAGGGCGGGAATG
>CAINOV010000234.1 GCA_903851655.1 uncultured Caulobacterales bacterium | reverse complement strand
CCCCCCGCCCCGGCTCGTCCTTCGGCCTGAACCCGACGGACGAACTGAACGACCTGCGCATGTCCGTCGAGGCCATGCCCCTGCTCGAGCATGTGAAGCGCTTCATCAAGGACACGGTGAACCCCATGTCCGAGGAATTCCATCGCCTGGGCGAAGGCCGCGCGGACCGCTGGTCCTATGCGCCGGGCCAGCTGGAAGTGCTGGAGGCCGCCAAGGACAAGGCCAAGGCCGAGGGCCTGTGGAACTTCTTCCTGCCCGACGCCGAGACGGGCGTCGGCCTGAAGAACCTGGACTACGCCTATATCGCGGTGGAGCTGGGCAAGAACCCGCTGGCGTCGGAGACCATGAACTGCTCCGCCCCGGACACCGGCAACATGGAAGTGCTGGAGCGGGTGGGCACGCCGGAACAGAAGGAGCGCTGGCTGAAGCCGCTGCTGGCTGGCGAGATCCGCTCCGCCTTCGCCATGACCGAGCCGGACCGCGCCTCGTCCGACGCCAAGAATGTCGGCATGACCGCGGTGCTGGAGGGCGACGAGTGGGTGCTGAACGGCGACAAGTTCTACATCTCCGGCGCCGGCGACCCGCGGTGCAAGATCATGATCACCATGGTCAAGACCAGCCCCGACGCCCCGGCGCACAAGCAGCAGTCCCAGATCCTGGTGCCCATGGACACCAAGGGCGTGAAGGTGCTCGGCCCCATGCACGTGTTCGGCGAGGATGACGCGCCGCACGGTCACATGCATATCCGCTTCACCGACGTGCGGGTGCCGAAGGAGAACATGCTGCTGGGCGAGGGCCGCGGCTTCGAGATCTCACAGCTGCGCCTGGGCCCCGGCCGGATCCACCACTGCATGCGCTCCATCGGCCAGGCCGAGCGGGCCCTGGACCTGATGGTCGCCCGCGGCCTGTCGCGGGAAGCCTTCGGCCGCAAGATCGCCCACCTGGGCGGCAATATCGAGATCATCTCCCGCGCCCGCATCGAGATCGAGAGCATGCGCCTGATGGTCCTCAAGGCCGCCAAGGCCATGGACGTGCTGGGCAACCGCGAGGCCCGGATCTGGGTGCACATGGTCAAGGCCCTGGTGCCCGAGCGGGTCTGCACGATCATCGACCAGGCCATCCAGATGCACGGCGCCACCGGCGTCTCGCAATGGACGCCGCTTGCCCGGATGTACGCCAGCCAGCGCACGCTTCGCATCGCCGACGGCCCGGACGAGGTGCACCACCTGGTGGTGGGCCGCAACGAGCTGCGCCAGTACGAAGGCGGCGCGGCGGAAGACACCACCTCCGGCGTCGTCTGGCGCAACTAGGACCCGGCGCGCCCGCTTGTCCGCCGCATCCGGCGGGTGAGCGGGCGTCGCACATCACGGGAAAGTGTGACCTCGGGTTGAACCCGGGACCCATGGCGAAGCCACGCGCAGAGCATTAGATTCTGTCCGAAGGTTTGGGGAGGTCATCATGGCGGGTCTGTTCGCCCTGGCGTTTGTGGTGCTGGCTCTGGTGCTGGTGGTCAGCTCCATCAAGATCGTGCCGCAGGGCCGGGAATACACGGTGGAGAGCTTCGGCCGCTACACCCGCACCCTCAAGCCCGGCATGACCATCCTGACGCCCTTCGTCGAGGCGGTCGGGCGCAAGGTCAACATGATGGAGCAGGTGCTGGAGGTCGCCAGGCAGGAGGTGATCACCAAGGACAATGTGACCATCACCGTCGACGCCATCGTCTTCATCCAGGTCATCGACGCCGCCAACGCCGTCTATCGCGTGGACAACCTGATGTTCGCCATCAGCCAGTTGGCCCAGACCAACCTGCGCACGGTGGTGGGGTCCATGGACCTGGACGACGTCCTGTCCCAGCGCGAGTCCATCAACTCCCGCCTGCTCACCGCCATCGACCTGGCGACAGAGCCCTGGGGCGTCAAGGCCACCCGCATCGAGATCAAGGACCTGACCCCGCCGCCGGACATCACCAGCGCCATGACCCGCCAGATGAAGGCAGAGCGGGAGCGTCGCGCCCTGATCACCGAGGCGGACGGGGAAAAGCAGGCCGCCGTCACCCGGGCGGAGGGCGCCAAGCAGTCCGCCGTGCTCCAGGCCGAGGGCCGGAAGGAAGCCGCCTTCCGCGACGCCGAGGCCCGCGAACGCTCCGCCGAGGCCGAGGCCAAGGCCACGGCCTCGGTGTCGGAAGCCATCGCCAAGGGCGACGTGAACGCCATCAACTACTTCGTGGCCCTGAAATATGTGGAGGCCTTCGGCAAGCTGGCGGAGTCGCCGAACCAGAAGACGCTGATCATCCCGGCGGAGATGGGCGCCCTGGTGGGCTCCCTGGCGGGGATCGGAACCCTGGTGCAGACGGCCAAGGACGCCACGGACGCCGCCGTGCCGCCCGCGGGCCGCAAGAGCTGAGGGAGCGCACCCATGACGGACGCCCTGCGACTTCTGTCCGATCACGCCGTCTGGGTGTGGCTGGCCCTCGGCGCGGTCCTGCTGGCGGCGGAGCTGGCGACCACGTCGGGCTATCTGCTGTGGCCCGCAGGCGCGGCGGGGGCGACAGCGCTGGCCACGCCTTTGCTGCATCTGGACGACCTGAGCCAGATCCTCGCCTTCTCGACCCTGACCATCGCCGCCACCTATGTCGGCCGGCGGGTCCTGGGCGCGCGGCGCCGACAGCCGGACGACAGCCTGAACAACAAGCCGGGCCGGCTGATCGGACGCACCGGACGGGTGTCCGGGTCCTTCTCGGCGGGTCACGGACGGGTGTTCGTGGACGGCGCGGAGTGGGCCGCCGACATGGCCGCCGGCGCCCCCGATCCTGAGGCCGGCGCCCTGGTGGACGTGATCGAGGTCAGCGGCTCGCGCCTGGTGGTCCGTCCGCCCGGCCGCTGATCGCCGTTCCGCAGGGGAAGCCTTGCGGAGGCGTCCGGTTGCCGCCGATAATCCCTACGGGCGGCGTCGACCGTCGAAGCCGCCGCAGGACCGAGACACGATGACGCAGCCCATGACGCCACCCTCCCTGACCACGCCTGCGGGCCTGGCCTCGATCGAGGCGGTGACCGCGCATCTGGCCCGGGCGGGCTACATCTCCACGCCGGAGATCTCGACCGCGGTCTTCCTGGCCCACCACCTGCGCAAGCCGGTGCTGATCGAAGGACCGGCGGGGGTCGGCAAGACCGACCTCGCCCGCTCGCTCGCCCTGTCCATGGACATCCCGCTGCTGCGGATGCAGTGCTACGAGGGGCTGGACGAGTCCAAGGCCCTGTATGAGTGGAAGTACGGCAAGCAGCTGCTCTACACCCAGATCCTCAAGGAAAAGATCCACCTGCTGATCGACGGGGCGGACACCCTGGACAGCGCGCTGGCCAAGCTATCGGGCTTCCAGGACCTGTTCTTCAGCCGCGAATTCCTCGAGCCCCGCCCCCTGCTGCGGGCCATGGAGCAGACCTCCGGCTCGGTGCTGCTGATCGACGAGATCGACAAGTCCGACGAGGAGTTCGAGGCCCTGCTGCTGGAGGTCCTGTCCGACTATCAGGTCACCGTGCCGGAGATCGGCACCATCTCGGCCCAGGTTCCGCCCCTGGTGATCCTCACCTCCAACAACACCCGGGAGTTGGGGGACGCGCTGAAACGCCGCTGCCTGCACCTGCACATCGATTTCCCCGCCGCGGAGCTGGAGGCGCGGATCGTCCGCACCCGGGTTCCGGAGGTGTCGCAGCGGCTGCTGGCCCAGCTGGTGGCCTTCATCCAGCGGGTGCGGGACGAGAACATCCGCAAGCTGCCCTCGATCAGCGAGACCATCGACTGGGCCCGCACCCTGATCCTGCTGCACGCCGACAGCCTCGACCCCGCCCTGGTGCGCTCCACCCTGAACGTGATCCTGAAGCGCCAGAGCGACATCGCCGAGATCGCGCCCAAGGTCGACGCGCTGGTGGCCGCGGCCCTGCGGGACGTGGTCGACGCCGTCTGATGGAGCGCACGCTCACCCAGTACATCCGCGCACTGCGCGCCGCCGGCGCCGGGGTCTCGACCACCGAGGCCATCGACGCCGCGCGGACCCTGGATGTGGTGGGCTATGAGGACCGGGCCCTGGTCAAGACCGCGCTGGGCGCCGTGCTGGCGAAGTCGGTGGAGGAAAAGGCCCTGCACGGGCGCCTGTTCGACCTCTATTTCAACCGCGAGGCCGGGTCGGAGCCCCCGGCGGACGGCGACGCGACGGACGCCGCGGACGACGAGACCTCCGGCGGGTCCGGAGACGGCGAGCCGGACGCTGAAGCCTTCATGGAGCTGGCGGAGGCCCGGGACCCCGGCCGGACCGCCATGGCCCTGGAGAAGGCGGCGCAGGCGGCCGGCGCCGACGGCATCCGCTTCGCCTCCCAGGCCTCCTACTTCACCCGCCGGATGCTGGAGCAGATGGGCGTCAAGGCCCTGGAGCAACGGCTGATCGGCAAGCTGGGCGAACATACGCCGCAGGCCGAGGCCGAGGCCCGGCGGATGATGGACGCCCGCGCCGCCCTGCAGAGCCGGGCCCGGGCCGTGGTGGACGAACGCTTCGAGCTGTTCGGCCGCGCCGCCACCGAGGCCTTCATGAACGAGATGGTGGCCGAACGACCCATCGGCGCCCTCACCCGCACGGACATGGAGCGGATGAGGCACGTGGTCGCCCGCATGGCCAAACGCCTCGCGGTGAAGCACGCCCGGCGGCGAAAGGTCCGCAACCGGGGCCAGCTGGACCTGCGCCGGACGCTCCGCGCCAATGCCGGCCACGACGGCGTACCCTTCGATCTGGTCTGGAAGACGAAGCGCAAGGACCGGCCGAAGATCGTGGCCGTATGCGACGTGTCCGGCTCCGTGGCGCAGTATGTGCGCTTCCTGCTGCTGTTCCTGTTCATGCTGCGGGAAAAGGTGGCGGACCTCGAGACCTTCGCCTTCTCCAACCACCTCGAGGATGTAGGCCCCATCCTGCAGACCCGGGAGTTCAACGCCGCCATGGACCACATCGTCATGCAGGTGGGCTCGGCCAGCACCGACTACGGCGTGGCGCTGGAGGACCTGGAGACGAAGTTCGGAGACGTGATCGACCGGCGCACCACCGTGCTGATCCTCGGGGACGGGCGCTCCAACCACGCCGATCCGCGGCTGGACCTGTTCCAGCAGATCGCCGACCGGGCCAAGCGGGTGGTGTGGCTGAGTCCCGAGCCGGAAGGCAGCTGGGGCATGGGAGACAGCTGCCTGCTGCAGTACCGGCCGTTCTGCACCCACCTGTCGCACGCGGCCACGGCGGGGGACATCGAGCGCGCCATCGACGAGATGCTGCTGGCCTATGACTGAGCCGGCGATAACGGGACCAACGGGGAGACGGCGATGCAGGTGAAGGACAAGGTGGTCGTGGTGACCGGCGGCGCCGACGGGATCGGCGCGGCGCTGTGCCGGCGCTTCGCCCGGGACGGCGCCCGGCACGTGGCGGTGGTGGACCGCAATGGCGAGGGCGCCGCCGCCGTGGCCCGGGAGATCGGCGGCTCGGCCTGG
>CAINOV010000233.1 GCA_903851655.1 uncultured Caulobacterales bacterium | reverse complement strand
TGTCATTCCCGGGCTTGACCCGGGAACCTCCCTCCGACCCTGACGCCCCCCCGGCTTGCCCCCTCCGCCGCCCCGGAGTAATCCACCCCACCACCCTCGCGGAGCCCCCCATGAGCGCGATCCAGACCCTGATCGACATCCTGACCCTGGAGAAGATCGAGGAGAACCTGTTCCGCGGCCAGACGCCGGAGGACGAGCGCCACCACAACCGCATCTATGGCGGGCAGGTGATCGCCCAGGCCCTGATGGCCGCCTATCGCACGGTGGAGGGGCGGCGCTGCCATTCCCTGCAGGCCTATTTCATCCGTCCCGGCGACCCCAAGGCGCCGGTGCTGTACGAGGTGGAGCGGTCGCGGGAGGGACGCAGCTTCACCACTCGCCGGGTGATCGCCATCCAGCACGGGGAGCAGATCCTGAACCTCGCCGCCTCCTTCCAGGTGGACGAGCCGGGCTATGAGCACCAGTCCCCCATGCCCGACGCCCCGGCGCCGGAGGACGTGCCCAGCGACGCCGAGCGCGCCGCCTCCGCCGCCGAGGACACGCCGCCGCAGCTGAAGGAACTGGTGGCCCGGGACTTCGCCATCGAGATGCGCCGGGTGGACCCGGTCAATCCGATGAAGCCGGAAAAGGCCGAACCCTATCAGCGGGTCTGGTTCCGCGCGGGGGGCGAGGTGGGGGACGATCCGGCCATGAACCAGTGCGTCATCGCCTACGCCACCGACATGTCCCTGCTGGCCACCTGCGCCCGGCCGCACGGGGTCAGCTGGATGACCGGGGTGCAGATGGCCAGCCTCGACCACATCCTGTGGTTCCACCGGCCGAGCCGCGCCCGGGACTGGCACCTGTACGTGCAGGACAGCCCCTCGGCCGGCGGCGCCCGCGGCTTCAACCGCGGCTCGATCTACACGGCGGAGGGCCTGCTGGTGGCCAGCGCCGCCCAGGAAGGCCTGATTCGCCCCCGTTCGCCGAAGGGTGGGTAACTATACTAACCTACGCTTTAGTGTGATTAGATAAACTTCGAGTGTAATTATTTGCGCTAACATATAAATGAAATGAATATTCATTATCAGCGTTTTCGTAAATATAGTTGAAATCGAAATGTTAATTCACCGCGCTCTAGTGTAGCTGCAGATGATATCTGGTGTGCTGCGCTGAACGCTTGCGGCTTGGCCGCGAAGGACCAGCGCCCACACTTCAGTTCCAGGGGCGGAGGGGATCATGCGGCGGATTCTGGCGGCGGCGTTGGCCGCGCTCATTCTGCAGACCGGCGGGGCCCGGGCGGAGCAGGCGCCGTCGACCACCTCAGCGACAGCGCAGAGCATCATCGCCGCGATTTCGGCGCGGGTCGCGCCATCCTATTCCCGGGATCTGCGCGATTTTGCAAACGCCGCCATGAAAATGCGAGGCCGGGAGCGGTTGCGCCGCTTGTTCATGGTCGAGACGGATCTCGCCTGGACGGCCTCGGACGACGGGACGCCCTGGCGTGCGACCATGGACGAGATTGCGGTCCGGGAGCATGATCGCCGCTACATGAGCCTGGCCGACATAGGGACGCGCGGCGATCAATCCCAGGCGCGCGTGCCGGGAATGCAGGATGTGCTCCGGCAGTATCAGGATGATCCTGACTGGATGGTCCGGGTATACGCCCTGCAGACGGTGGCCTGGCAATGGGGCGGGACAGGCCACCAGCACGAGGCCCTGGCGCTTCTGGACAAGGCTCGCGTCCAGGTCCCGCAGGGCGACCCTGATGGGGCCCTGATGCTTCAGGGCAATGCGATCATTCGGGCCTACCTGCTGGCGCGGATCGGGGATTCCGACGGCGTGTTGAAGGCGGTGTCAGAGTCGGTGTTTCAGTATCGGACGCCGGAATTTCCCGTCGGGTCCGTCGGCACGCTGGAACTGCTGGCGAAGGTGGGTGTCCAGCTCGAGGACGAGGCCATGACCCGGAGCGCCTATCGTGCGTTCCGGCGGATTGCGCCGGTCGGCAAAGATCTTGCCGACCAACTGGACGATCTCCACGGCTGTCAGGTGATCGAGCAGACGTTCGGAACGCCGCAAAAGGTTCTGGACTGTGGAAAGGGGCGCGATTTCCGGACATTTCCCGCCAGTGACGCCCTCTCGGAAGCAGCCTATGCCAGTCGCGGGCTCGCCTATGCGCAGTTGGGTCAGACACGCGAGGCCGAACAGGATGCGGCCCACATGAGAGCCCTGGCCCAGGCGGCGCACAGGCTCGGAACGGTTCCCGACTCGCCCCGTCTCGACGCGTGGCTCGACGTCCGCCACGGACGCGCAGCCGAAGGCATGACGAAGCTTGAAGCCTATTGGAAGGCGCAGCTCTCCGCCAAGAAGTTGCAGTTCCGCAAGATCGTGCCCCAGCTCACCGACGCCCTGCAGCACGATCTCGACCTCGCCCGCCGAAACGAACAGCAGCAGTCTACCATCATCCTGTTCCAGTGGGGCATGGGGGCTGTCGCCGCCCTGATCTGCGCCGCAGCCATTGCCGTCTTGATGTGGCAGCGGCGGCTGAACCAGAAGCTCGTCGCCGCCAATGCCCGGGCCGAGGCCGCCCAGCACCGGGCGGAGGAGGTGAACGCCCTCAAATCCCAGTTCCTGGCCAATGTGAGCCACGAGGTGCGCACCCCCCTGAACGGGGTGCTGGGGATGATCCAGGCCATGGCCGCCGACGAGCTGAACCCCGTGCAGCGGGAGCGGCTGGAGGTGCTGCGCGGCTCCAGCCGGGGGATGCTGACCATCCTCAACGACCTGCTGGATCT
>CAINOV010000232.1 GCA_903851655.1 uncultured Caulobacterales bacterium | reverse complement strand
GTCGGCGTCCGCCCATTCGTCCCAGATGGTGACGCCCCGCTCCTGCAGCCAGCGGACATTGGTGTCGCCCCGCAGGAACCACAGCAGCTCCAGCGCCACGGACTTGAAATGCACCCGCTTGGTGGTCAGCAGGGGAAAGCCGCGGGCCAGGTCAAAGCGGATCTGGCGGCCGAACACCCCTAGCGTGCCCGTGCCGGTGCGGTCGTCCCGCAGGACGCCATGGGCCAGGATGTCGGCCAGCAGATCGAGATAGGGCCGCTCCGGATGGTCCGGCGGGGACGGGGACGGCGGCGCTGTCCGGTCAAGACTGATTCGCGACTGAAGGGTCATGACCGCATCTTCTCGCATCCGCCGTGGGTTGGCCACTGCGAACCGGCGGGCCCAGCCCCATTGCCGCCGGGCGCGGGCGGTCGTATCTGAGCGCCCATGACCCTTCTGCCGGCCAAGCCCCCCGAATCCCGGGACGCAGTGTCCCCGGAGGCGGCGCCCGCTTCGGCCGCCGCCCTGCCGACCCTGTTGTTCGTGGTGTTCATGAACCTGCTGGGCTTCGGCATGGTCATCCCGCTGCTGCCCTTCTACGCCCGCTCGTTCCACGCGGAGCCCTGGCAGGTGGCGCTGGTCTTCTCCGCCTACGCCATGGGCGGGTTCGTGGGCGAGCCGTTCTGGGGCCGGTTGTCCGACCGGATCGGGCGGCGTCCCGTACTGATGTCGACGCTGGCCTGCAACTGCCTGTGCTACGGCCTTATGGCCTTTGCCCCGAACATCTGGGCGGCCTTCGTTATCCGGCTGTTCGGCGGCATGTTCGCGGGCAATGGCTCGGTGGTGCAGGGCTACATCGCCGACGTGACCCCGCCGTCGGAGCGGGCGGGCAAGCTGGCGCGGCTGGGGGTGGCCTTCAACATCGGCTTCATCGTCGGCCCCAGCCTGTCCGGACTGCTGGCCCATCCCGAGCTCGGCCCCGCGGGGTTCCGCCTGCCCTTCCTGGTGGCCTCGGCCCTGGGCGGCCTGTCGGCGCTGGGGGTCTTCCTGCTGGTCAAGGAAAGCCGCACCCGGCGGGTGGGGATGCGGCAGCTGGGCCGCTTCGCCCTGTTCGGCCGGGCGATCAAGCACCCCGTCATGGGTCCGCTGCTGATCCTGACCCTGGCGTCCGGCTTCGCCTTCACCGGCATCGAGAGCGTGTTCGGCTTCTGGGGCCAGGCGCGGTTCCACTGGGGCCCGCGGGAGACGGGCATCGTCTTCGGCATGGTCGGCGTCACCAACGCCCTGGCCCAGTGGTTCGCCACGGGGCGGCTGTCGCGCCACTATGGCGAGGCGCGGATGCTGGCCGTGGGCATGGGCCTGACCGTGCTGGCGCAGCTGATGCTGCCGTTCAGCTGGGGACTGCCCTCCACCATCGTCTTCATGTCGCTGATGGCCTTCGGACAGTCGGTCGCCTTTCCCAATGTCGGGGCGCTGATCTCCCGGGTCGCCGACCACGACCGGCAGGGGCAGGCGCTGGGGCTCAACAACGCCATGGGCGCCCTTGCGCGGTTCCTGGGCCCCCTGTCGTCGGGCCTGGTCTTCGCCAGCCTGAGCATCGAGGGGCCGTTCTGGCTGGCCAGCCTGGTGGTGGCGCCGTCCATCGGCCTTGCGATCCTGGCCGGCCGCGCCCTGCGCACCGCGCCGACCCTGTAGGTGCTCCGACCCGCCTAAGGCGCCGCGACGATGCGGTTGATCCGCATCAATGTCCGACCTTGAATCGGGGCGCAGGCTCCGATCATGAAACTCACGCGCTACACAGACTATGCGCTGCGCATCATGACGCACCTGGCGAGGGCGCCGGACCAGCTCGTGGCGATCCACGCCCTGGCGCTCGCCTGCGATGCGCCGGAGAACCATGTGATGAAGGTGACGCCGGCCCTGGTCCGCGGGGGCTTCGTCAAGAGCACCCGGGGTCGGGGCGGCGGGCTGCGCCTGGGACGGCCGGCGGACCAGATCTTCCTGGGCGACATCGTCCGCCTGACGGAGGGCGGCTTCAACCTGGACGACTGCACGGGCTGCGCCCTGGCCTCGGACTGCAAGCTGAGGCAGGCCCTGAGCCTCGCCGCAGAGGCGTTCCTGACGGTGCTGAACCAGTTCAGCCTGACCGATATGCTGGACGAAAACGCAGAGTCGATCCCACTTAAGGTGGAAAGATTACCATCTATTAATCTGGCGTTGATGTCTGCGCCTTGTCGCGCGGTGTAAGCTGGATTTAATGTTCCCGCCTTGAGGAGGGGGACGGAGTTTTTTTCCGCAGCCCCCGTGCGCAGGGGACAAATCCACCTATGAAAAGCTCAATCTGGCTGGCGGCTGCCGCTTCCACTCTCGCGATCGCCTGGTCGGCGCAGGCGGCTGACGCCCCGACCCCCGCCCTGAACACGGCCAGCCCGCATTATGGAACCTGGGGCTTCGACCTGACCGGCCGCAACCTGGCGGGCAAGCCGGGCGACGACTTCTTCGCCTACGCCAACGGCGCCTATATCGCCCGCACGGACATCCCCTCCGACCGCACCCGTTTCGGCAATTTCGACCAGCTGTCGGTCCTGTCGGAAAACCGGGTCCGCGGCATCCTCGAGGAAGCCGCCAAGGCGCCGACGCCGAAGACCGCCAAGATCGGCGCCTTCTACAGGGCCTTCATGGACGAGGCCCGGGTGGAGCAGTTGGGCGCAGCCCCGATCGCCCCGGACCTGGCGAAGATCAAGGCGGCGACGACGCGGGACGACCTCGTGGCGCTGATGGGCGATCACACGCGCATGCGCCGCAGCCTGTTCGGCGTCTATATCGGACCCGACGCCAAGGACCCGACGCACTACGCCGTGCAGTCCGGCACCGGCGGCCTGGGGCTGCCGGACAAGGACTACTACCTCAAGCCGGCCTTCGCCCCGATCAAGGCCAAGTATGAGACCTATGTCACCCAGATGCTGACCCTGGCCGGCTGGCCGGACGCGGCGGCCCGGGCCAAGGACGTGGTCGCCTTCGAAACCCGCCTGGCCGAAGCCACCTGGGAGCGGGCGGAGCGCCGCAACCGCGACAAGACCTACAACCCCATGACCGTCGACGAACTGGCGACCTATGCGCCGGGCTTCGACTTCAAGCGGCTGCTGGTCGCCAGCGACCTGGGTTCGGTGAACCGGATCATCCTGTCCGACAACACCGCCTTCCCGAAGAAGGCCGCCATCTTCGCCGACACGTCGCTGGACACGCTGAAGGCCTGGATGGCGTTCGGCGTCGCCGACGCCTCGGCGCCCTATCTGTCGAAGGCGTTCGTGGACGCCCAGTTCGAGTTCCGCTCCAAGACCCTGAGCGGCCAGCCCGAGCAGCGCCCCCGCTGGAAGCGGGCTGTCGCCGCCACCGACGGCGCCCTGGGCGAGGCCGTCGGCGAGATCTACGTGGAGCGCTACTTCCCGGCCGAGTCCAAGGCCAAGATGCTGGAGCTGGTGGCCAATGTCCGCGCCGCCCTGTCCGCCCGCATCGACAAGCTCGACTGGATGAGCGCCGACACCAAGACCGCGGCCCAGGCCAAGCTGGCCAAGTTCACGGTCAAGATCGGCTATCCCGACCATTTCCGTGACTATTCCGCCGTGGTGGTGAAGCCGGACGACCTCTACGGCTCGGTGCTCAGCGCGGAGACGGCGGACTGGAACCGGGAGGTCGTGCGCCTCAACAAGCCCGTCGACCGCACCGAATGGGGCATGACCCCGCAGACGGTGAACGCCTATTACAACCCGTCCCTCAACGAGATCGTGTTCCCGGCGGCGATCCTGCAGCCGCCGTTCTTCGACCCCAAGGCCGATCCCGCGGTGAACTATGGCGGCATCGGCGGCGTGATCGGCCACGAGATCAGCCACGGCTTCGACGACCAGGGCCGCAAGTCCAACGGCGACGGCGTGCTGAAGGACTGGTGGACCGCCAAGGACGCCGAAGGCTTCAACGCCCGGGCCGACCGCCTGGGCGCCCAGTACGAGAGCTTCGAGATCCTGCCGAGCGAGCACATCAACGGCAAGCTGACCATGGGCGAGAACATCGGCGACATGGGCGGCATCAACCTGGGACTGGACGCCTATCACGCCTCGCTGCACGGCAAGCCGGCCCCGGTGCTGGATGGCGTCACCGGGGACCAGCGGGTGTTCCTCGGCTGGGCGCAGGTCTGGCGGGAGAAGATCCGCGACGAGGCCCTGCGCCAGCAGCTGCACACCGATCCGCACTCCCCGGCCTGGGCCCGGGTCAATGCGGTGGTGCGCAATGTGGACGCCTGGTACGCGGCGTTTGACGTCAAGCCGGGCGACAAGCTCTATGTCGCCCCCGCCGACCGGGTGAAGATCTGGTAGGCCCTGCCGAGTCAAGTCGGGGCTTTTGCCTGTCTCAATAATGGGACGCCGTCCGCCCGATGTGCGAATTCTCGCCCATCGGGCGGCGGGACGCATTGCTTAATGTCCGGGTTTTTGGCACACAGGCGCCATCGACAAGGACTCCATCGGGATTCATGAAAGACAAGATCAAGACTGGTTACAGCGACCGCCTCGCCGCCGCTGCCGACGCCCGCAAGGCTCAACTGGCGAAATTCAAGCCGAAGCCCGCCGTCACGGCGACGGCCACGACCGCCGAATTCAAGACCCGCGAACAGATCAAGGCCGAAGAGCGCGAAGCGTTCCGTCTGGCGCGGATCAAGGCCAAGGAAGACGCCGCCCTGGCCGTGGCGGAACGCGAAGCCGCCGCCCTCGAGGCCAAGCGGTCGGAGCGCAAGGAGCGCAAGGCCGCCGTCAAGGCCGACCAGCGCGCGCGCAAGAGCTCCCGCTACACCACGCTGGACGCCCTGGCCGATCTGCACCTGGGCAACCGCGAAGCGTCCTGAGCCGCAATCCTCTGATCCGGACCTCCGGACCTCAGGGAATTCCAAGATATTTGTGGGTCTGCACGCTCAGCCGCCATTGCGGGTGGGCGAGGCAGTAGGCGATGGCGGCTGCGGTATTGCCGGCGCGATCCGGCCCGTCCATAGGCTGCAGGTAGAACCGCTCGAAATCCAGGTGGGCGAACCGCTCCGGCGGCGCCTCGGCCTGCGGATAGACCAGCTTCAGCTCCTGGCCCGACTGCTGCACCACCGGCGCCGCCGCCTTGGGACTGACGCAGACCCAGTCGATCCCCGCCGGCGCCGCCAGGGTGCCGTTGGTCTCCACCGCAATCTCGAAACCGGCGGCGTGGAACGCGGCGATCAGGCTCGCATCCAGCTGCAGCAGCGGCTCGCCCCCGGTGCAGACCACCAGCCGGCGTCCCGCCCCCCGCCACAGGGCGCTTGCCGCGGCCACCAGTCCGGCGGCGTCGGCGAACCGGCCGCCGCCCTCCCCGTCCATCCCGACGAAGTCGGTGTCACAGAAGGTGCAGACCGCCGTGGCGCGATCCTCCTCCCGGCCGGACCAGAGATTGCAGCCCGCAAACCGGCAGAAGACCGCCGCGCGTCCCGCCTGACCGCCCTCACCCTGAAGCGTGAGGAACATTTCCTTGACCGCGTAGCTCACAGGCCGGCGCGCCACTGCTCATAGCCCCGCGCCCGCAGGTCGCAGGCCGGGCAGTCGCCGCAACCATGCCCCCAGGGGTGCAGATGCTCGCGATCGCCGCGGTAGCAGGTATGGCTGTCCCGCACGACGATCTCCACCAGGGCCTCGCCGCCCAGGTCGTGGGAGAGGGCCCAGACGCCCCGCTTGTCCAGGGACATCAGCGGCGTCTCCAGCCGGTAGGGCCGCTCGATCCCGAGGCGCAGGGCCTGCACCTGGGCGTCCAGCGTGCCCTGGCGACAGTCGGGATAGCCGGAATAGTCCGCCTCCCCCATGCCGCCCACCAGCACGTCGATCCCGCGCCGGTCGGCCAGCGCCGCGGCATAGACCAGGAACACCAGGTTGCGGCCGGGCACGAAGGTGGAGGGCAGGCCCGACGCGGTCATCTCGATGGCCCGGTCCTCGGTCAGGGCCGACGCCGCCACGGCGCCGAAGCCCCGCAGGTCCAGCACATGGTCCTCGCCCAGCCGCGGGGCCCAGTCCGGGAAGGCCGCCGCCAGGGAGTCCCGCACCGCCAGGCGCGCCTGCATCTCCACGTGGTGCCGCTGGCCATAGTCGAAGCCCACCGTCTCCACCCGCGCATGGCGCTGCAGCGCCCAGGCGAGACACACCGTGGAGTCCTGGCCGCCAGAGAACAGGACGAGAGCCGCGCCCGTCGGCGGCGGCGCGCTGGGAGAGGAGGATGCCTGGGCCATGATCCTCAGCTAGGCCGTCCCGGCCTCCAGGTAAAGGGGTGCGCCCGCGGACCGTGCAAGCGACGCCGGGTGGTCCGCCCTTTGCGTGCATCCGCCCAGAAAAGCCGCAGATGACGGCACGCCCGCCCGGGCCCCGTCACGGGCGCCGTTACGGAAACGACGCCAAATGGTCACAGTCGCCGCAAAAACAAGGAAAAGCTGTGTTACGAAAGCGTCGGCCGAGTTGACATAAAGCCCCGCTTCATGCGCAAACATGGCACAGCGTCAGGCAGGCCGTGGTCTGGCGTCATGGGGGGCAATCCCTGTTGCACGCGGCGCTCGAGGAAAACTACCCCGCGCAGAGCCACACAGAGGGCCGCCCGGGGTACGGGAGAAATTCAAAATGACAGATGCACTGCGTCTGCGCAGCATGCTTGCGCTCGGCGTTTCCGTCGCGGCCCTGGGTCTTGCGGCGCCCGTCTTCGCGAACGCCGCTGATGCGCCGGCCGCCAAGGACGACAACACCATCCAGCCGGTGATCGTGACCGCCAGCGGCCGCGCCGCTGCGGTGCAGGACGTGCCGATCGCCATCAGCGCGGTGACCGCCGACACGCTGAAGAACGCCAATGTCACCGACCTGAAGGGCCTGACCGAACTGGTGCCGAGCTACAAGCTCGAGCCCGGCCAGTCCAACGCGGCGGGCGCCAGCGCCTCGATCCGCGGGATCGGCACCGGCGGCGACAATGCCGGCTTTGAATCCGCCGTCGGCTTCTTCATCGACGGCGTCTACCGCAACCGCGCCGGCGTCGCCCTGAGCGAACTGCCGGAAGTGGAGCGCATCGAGGTCCTGAACGGCCCGCAGGGCACCCTGTTCGGCAAGAACACCTCGGCCGGCGCCATCAGCGTCACCACCAAGGCGCCGAACTTCCGCGGGACCACGGGCTTCATCGAAGGCACGCTGGGCAACTACAACGACCGCAAGGTGCTGTTCGGCGTGAACGCGCCGGTGATCGCCGACACCCTGGCCGTCCGTCTCGACGGCAGCTACGAAAAGCGGGACGGCTACATCAAGGACGTGAACTCCAGCCGCACCTTCAACGACAAGGACCGCTACAGCCTGCGGGGGCAGGCCCTGTGGCAGATCAATCCCGACGCCACCCTGCGGGTGATCGCCGATATCTCGCACACCAACGAACAGTGCTGCATCGGCCTGATTGCCGCGCCGGATCCGGTGGCGTTCGGCCCGGTGGTCAACGGCCTTGCGTCGCTGGCCGGCGTGACCGGCATTGCGCCGTTCAGCAAGAGCAACTTCCAGACCGCTGTGACCCCTGGCCGCGACTATCTGGAGCGGGTCGACGACAAGGGTCTGTCGGCCGAGCTGAACTGGAACGTGCAGGGCGTGAAGCTGTCCTCGATCACCAGCTATCGCGACTGGAAGGTCCTGCGGGATCAGGACATCGACTTCAGCGGCCTCGATCGCGCCTATCGCCAGGGCTACAAGGACGAATTCAAGACCTTCACCGAAGAAGTCCGGGCCCAGGGCAAGGCCGACAAGCTGAGCTGGCTGATCGGCGGGTTCTATTCCAACGAAATCCTGCCGCACGTGGATAACATCAAGTTCGGCACGCAGGCGTCCCAGTATGTAGACGCCCTGACCGCAGGCGGTCTGCCGGGCTACAATATCTTCGGCAGCCTCGGGACCAACGGATGCGGCGCCGCCGCAGCCCTGTTCCCGAACTGCCGGGCGCTGGCGGCCGCCCTCTATCAGGGCACGGTGGCCAAGTACACGCCGATCCTCGGCGCGGCGGGCGCCAATGCGGCGGCCCAGGGCGCTCTGGCTGGTCCGTTCGGCTTCAACGCCTACGCCAACGCCGTCGCCGCCGGCGCGCCGCTGTCGGGCACGGGTCAGTCCAATGACACGTTCAAGCAGGTCACCAACAGCGCCTCGATCTTTACCCATGATGAGTATCAGATCACGGACAAGCTGAAGCTGACCGTCGGCCTTCGCTATAATCGCGACGAGAAGAACCTGTCCGCCGGCCTGAACGCCACGGCCCCGGCCTGCAACGCCCTGGTCGCCAACCCGGCCTTCTCCAGCTACACAGCCGGGCTGCTGGCCAATCCGGCCCTGTCGGGCCTGCTGACCCTGGTCTGCAACCCGGTGGTGAACACCATCGCCAACGGCAGCTACAAGACCTCAAAGACCGACGACGCGCTGACCGGTACGGTGTCGCTGTCCTACAAGGTCTCGGACGACGTGATGACCTATGGCGGCTATTCCCGCGGTTACAAGTCGGGCGGTTACAACCTCGACCGCTCCGGCTTCAACATCACGCCGGCCTCGACGGCGCAGCCGAGCACAGCTGACCTGCACTTCAATCCGGAATATACCGACGCCTATGAGGTCGGGATCAAGTCGACGATCAACCGCAGCACCCAGCTGAACCTGAACGTGTTCTACGAGGAAGTGACGGACTTCCAGTCGAACAACTTCTCGGGCTTCAACTTCGTCACGCGGAACATCCCGACGACGATCAGCAAGGGCGCCGAAATCTCGCTGCTGACCCGTCCCCTGGACGGACTGACGCTGCAGGGCGGGCTGCTCTACAACAACGCCAAGTATGGTTCGACCGTAAGCTTCGGCCCGGGTTACACCATCACCAGCGGCACCACGATCGAAGGCGACTCGGTGTGGACGGCTACCGCCTCGGCTACCTACCGCACCGAACTGCCGTTCCATCACCTGACGGCGCTCTACTACCTCGACGCGCGCTTCAACTCGCCGTACCAGACATCGGCTCTGAACCCGAGTTCGGTGTCGAAGCAGGGCGAGTTCACGGTGGTCAACGGCCGCATCGGCATCAGCCCGCCGAACGAGGCCTGGAGCCTGGAAATCTTCGCCCGCAACCTGCTCGACCAGTACTACATCGTCGGCAGCTTCGGCGTGCCGGAGCAAACCAGCTCCACCACTGGAACCGGCAACTACGCCGTCTATCCGGGCGAGCCGCGCACCGTCGGCGCGACCCTGCGCCTGAAGTACTGATCCGGACCGACTGTCGGACGCCTGTCACACGGACGGGCTAGTCTGTCAGACCTCCCCTTTTATCTGCGGCGGCGGACCTGGTTCCGCCGCCGCTTTTTTTTGGCCGCGCGCCGCCCCTGTTTCGCCCCGGCTGCATCGGGCCTAGATGTGGACACAGCGGGGCGGTAGACCTGCCCCCGTCGCACAACGGATACCCCCATGCTGGTCTTGCTCCTCGCTCTCCAGATCGCCGCCGCGCCCGCGACGCAGCCCATGGCGGCGCCTGTCCCGCCTCCTGTAGCCGCTGCTCCCGCGAAGCCCCCCGCCGACGACCCGCCGGAAAAGCCCCTGGCTGAGCGGATCGCCGACCTGAAGGTTCTCTGGACCCAGACCTGCGGCAACCGGGCCTATGGCGCCTATGACGATCTGTGTCAGAACCTCGGCGACCAGATCCGCCAGGCCGAGCGCGAGGCCCGCAAGACCCGACCCAAGGCCGCCGCGCCGGTCGCGCCCGCGGCCGTCGCCGCCCCGTCGGTGACCGCGCAGGCCTCGCCGCCCCCGGCGCACTGAGGATCCGGCGCCCCCCCCAAAAAGCCCCCCCCCGGCAGCCTTCGCGCAGCCTTTGGGCGGCCCTAGGGCGGCTTTTTCTCGACCGACACTGGACGTCGCGCCCAAAGCTGCTAGCTCAACCCCGTCGCCGGCCCGGCGGCGTGTCCTGTGGAAGAATCCTGTCCCATGTCCGGTCTCTACCCGCGCGTGGCCGTGATCGGCTGCGGCCTGATCGGCTCCTCCGTCCTGCGCGCCGCCCGCGCCGCGGGTCTGGCGGAGCGATACGCC
>CAINOV010000231.1 GCA_903851655.1 uncultured Caulobacterales bacterium | reverse complement strand
TGGCCCTCGGCATATTTATATTTATAAAAATTTATTTTGCTTCCTTCAATTTTAGGTACCAATCCGTTCAGTATTTTTCCGCGCTTAACGCGATCGCTCACCATTTTTTCGTCATAGAAAAATTTAATGACAAATTTGTCAAAAATGAAAATTGACTCATCGACCTTATCAAGAACTCTGAAAGAATCCTTTATCTCCAGCCGCGCTTTGTGCAAGCTTTCTGCATTTCCAATATCATGCCACTCCTTAAATTCTTTGACTTTAAACTCAATTCCTTTTCAACCGACAACATTCCCGCCCTTGAGGCGGGAACCTCCATCCGGATATGGCGCCACATCCTGAAAAAGGTTCCCGGGTCTTCGCCCGGGAATGACAGCTGATTTGTATATTCAACAGTCGTCATTCCCGGCCTTGAGCCGGGAACCTCCGTCAGGACACCCTAGAAGTGATGCGCCAGGCTCAGCCCCCAGGAGTCGGCGTCGCCGCCGGCGTGGTCATAGCTCTTGCGGGTGTAGTCCGCCCGGATGTCGAAGGCGGTGTTGACCTTGTACACCGCGCCGACCCCGTAGTTCAGGCTGGCCTGGTCCGGCTTCACCTCGAGGCCGGCGACGTTGCGGCTGAACCGGTTCTCGCCGACGCCGACCCGGGCGAACAGGTTGACGTTCGAGGTCACCGGCACGGATCCGACGCCATAGGCGGCCACGGCGTAATTCAGGCGCTCCCGCACGTCGGGACCGAGCTTGGACGCGGTGTCCGCGCCCAGTCCGTCGCTCAGCTCGAGCTCCGCGCCCAGGTGCGGCGTGACCTGGGCGCCGACCCGGGCGTCCACGGAGCCGAGCCGCGCGCCGTCGATGCGCGTCTGGCTGGCGCCCAGCGTCCCGTACCAGTTGACCGGCTGCGAGCCGTCCGCCGACGCGGGATCCGCCAGCACCGGGGCTGCCGCGGCCAGACCGGCGACGGCGACAGCGGCGAGGACGACAGACTTCACAGGTTGGACTTTCATAGAAACCTCCACTTGCGCCAACAGGGCGCGGGAGAGGGGAATGACGCCGGCAAGGGGCCGTTCCACGGCGCCCTATAGGTCATTGTGAGGCGGATTTTGCCAATCCGGGCGCGGGAGCGGCCTTTCCTGCCCTCTCCGTCACAAACCTGTCGTGATTGGGCCGGCGTCGCCGCCATTGTGGCCGGGATGTTGCGCGCGCGGCCGGCGCCTCACGCGTGGCCGGCGGCCGCCGACAGACGGTCGGCGGAGATTCCCAGCCGGCCCAGCGCCCGGCCCCACTTGGTGTCGTGGACGTCGTCGAAGATGATGCCGGGTTCGGCCTCGGCGGTCAGCCAGACATTCTGGGCCAGCTCGTCCTCCAGCTGGCCGGGGGCCCAGGACGCGCAGCCCAGCACCAGCCGCGACCGGACCGGACGCCGGTCCGCGTCGGTCAGGGCGTCCAGCACCTCCCGGGTGGCGGTCATGGACACCCCCGGCGTGATCGGCAGGGTGGAGTCGAGGGTCTCGTAGTCGTCGGTGTGCAGGACAAAGCCCCGCTCCCGCTCCACCGGCCCGCCGGACAGCACGGCCTGCTCCGGCGCCGTCTCGGCCCCCGGGACGCCCAGCTTGCCCATGACCCCGCGCAGGGTGACCCCGTCCAGCGGCCGGTTCACCGTCACCCCCATGGCCTGGTCGGCGGAATGGACGCACATCAGGATCACCGCCCGCTCGAACCGGGGATCGCCGATCCCGGGCATGGCGATCAGCAGCTTGCCCGCCAGCCCTTCGGACCAGACGGGACCGTGGTCCGCCGGGCCCTGCGAAAGCGGGTCGCCGGACGTCTGGCTGGATGCGGGCGGGTCGGACTCTGTCATTTGGCACAGGATCATGCGCAGACGGCCCGGTGGCAAGGGCGCATGACGGGAGTTTGATCCGTCGCCGGGCGTCTGAGCAGGCCTTGCGCAACCGGGCGCCCCGCGCCTATGTCGCAGGCGCACCCGCGCGCACACGCCGCGCTTCTGGAGACTCCCCCATGACCATCAAAGTCGGCGACCGCCTGCCGCAGGCCACCTTCATGACCATGACCGCCGAGGGCCCGCGCCCGGTCACCACCGACGACGTGTTCAAGGGCGCCAAGGTCGCCCTGCTGGCCCTGCCGGGCGCCTTCACCCCCACCTGCTCCGCCCGCCACCTGCCGGGCTACAAGGACCGGGTCGCCGACTTCAAGGCCAAGGGCGTGGACAAGATCGTCTGCGTCTCCGTCAATGACGTGTTCGTCATGGGCGCCTGGGCCAAGGACCAGGGCGTCACCGACGAGGTGATCCTGCTGGCCGACGGCAACGCAGACTTCACCCGGGCCATCGGCCTGGATTTCGACGGCTCCAAGTTCGGCATGGGCGTCCGCTCGCAGCGCTATTCGATGGTCGTCGCCGACGGCGTGGTCGAGAAGCTGAACGTCGAGGAAGGCGGAGAGTTCAAGGTCAGCGCCGCCGACTACCTGCTGGAGCAGCTGTAGGGGTTGCGTTCATCCGGACCGGGGTTCCCGGCTCAAGGCCGGGAATGACGACTGATTTTGATTTTTTGAAATCTGTCATTCCCGGGCGAAGACCCGGGAACCTCGTGCAGGACTTAGCGCCACATCCGGACGGAGGTTCCCGGCTCAAGGCCGGAAATGACATGAGTTTATAGATATTTTCGACCTGTCATTCCCGGGCTTGACCCGGGAACCTCGATCAGGACTACCCCCCTCACGCCCCCAGGGCGGCCGCCGTGGCCGCGGCCAGGTCCAGCGCCCCCATGGACACCGCCGCCTCCTGGCCCGGGACGGTGGCCAGCACCTGTTCGCCAAAGACCCGCGCGAGGCCGATGCGCAGGCGCCAGACGTCCCGGTCGCCCACCCCCGCGGCCCGACGCTCCGACGCGACCAGCGCCCCGCGGCACAGCATCCAGCCCCCGGTCAGATCCCCCATCAGCTTCAGATAGGCGCTGGCCCCGGCCAGGGCGTCCGGCTGGGCGTGGCCCTTGCGCTCCATCAGCCAGGCCGAGGCGCGCTCGGCGGCGTCCGCCGCCTCGGCCAGCCGGCGACCCGGCGCGCGCAGCCACTCGTCCGCATGGCCGCTCAGGGCCGCCGCCGTCGGACGGATGTCGGCCAGCAGGGCGCGCACCGCCTCGCCCCCGGCCAGGCCCAGCTTGCGCCCCATCAGGTCGATGGCCTGGACGCCGTTGGTCCCCTCGTAGATCGGGGTGATCCGGGCGTCGCGATAGTGCTGGGCGGCGCCGGTCTCCTCGACAAAGCCCATGCCCCCGTGCAACTGCAGGGCCATGGAGGCCACCTCCACCCCCATGTCGGTGGACCAGGCCTTGGCGATGGGCACCAGCACCTCCTGCCGCAGGCGGGCGGCGTCCCGCGCGTCCGGGTCGGCGGCGTGCTCGGCTAGGTCGGCGGCGACCCCGGTATGGAGGCAGAGGGCCCGGCCCGCCTCGATCTTCGCCTTCATCAGCATCAGGGTCCGGCGGACATCGGGATGGTCGAAGATCAGGCCCGGCGCCTCCTGCGAGAACACCGCCCGGCCCTGTCGCCGCTCCAGCGTGTAGCGCAGGGCCTGCTGATAGGCCCGCTCGGCGATGGCCACCCCCTGCACCCCGACGTTCAGCCGGGCGGCGTTCATCATGGTGAACATGTGGGCGAGACCCTGGTTCGGCGCCCCCACCAGCCAACCCGTGGCGCCCTCGAACAGCATGGTGCAGGTGGGCGAGGCGTGGATGCCCAGCTTGTGCTCGATCCCGCCGGGGCGCAGGGCGTTGGCGACGCCCGGCCGGCCGTCCGCATCCGGAAGATATTTCGGCGCCAGGAACAGGGAGATCCCCTTCACTCCCTCCGGCGCGCCGGGCAGCCGGGCGAGGACGAGGTGGACGATATTCTCCGCCACGTCGTGATCGCCCCAGGTGATGTAGATCTTCTGGCCGGTGATCCGGTAGGATCCGTCGTCGGACGGTTCCGCCGTCGCCCGCACCAGCGACAGGTCCGACCCCGCCTGCGGCTCCGTCAGGTTCATGGTGCCGGTCCAGTCGCCGGCGATCATCCGCGGCAGATACAGGGCCTTCTGCGCCGGTGTTCCGTGGGCGGACAAGGCCTCGATGGCGCCCTGGGTCAGCAGCGGGCACAGGCCGAAGGCCATGTTCGCCGCATGCACCATCTCGAACACCGCCAGCTCCAGCGCCTTGGGCAGGCCCTGGCCGCCGAAGGCCGGATCGGCGGCCAGCCCGTTCCAGCCGCCGTCGGCGAACTGGCGATAGGCCTCGGCGAATCCGGGCGCGGCGTAGACCCGGCCATTCTCGAACCGCGCGCCGGCCTTGTCCCCGGGGCGGTTCAGGGGCGCCAGAACCCCGTCGGCCAGGGCCGCCGCCCCCTCCAGCACCGCCCCCATCACCTCGGCGTCATAGTCGGGGAACGCGCCGGTGGCGACCAGCCGGTCGATCCCCGCCAGCTCGGTCAGGGCGAAGGCCAGATCGCGGACGGGGGCGGCATAGGACATGGGAACCTCGGGCGGAAAACGATACGGCGCTGTCTTAGCTCCCCCCGGCCCCACCGCCAACCGCGCGCCGCTCGCCTCCTCCGCCGCAGGGGTGTACAGCGGGGCCGAGGAGACCCGCCCTTGCCCCATCCGGACATTCCCGCCGCCGTCGCCGCCCTCCGGGCCGGGCGACTGGCGCTGCTGCCCACCGAGACCGTCTATGGCCTGGCCGCCGACGCCGCTGATCCGCAAGCCGTGGCGGCGATCTTCGCGGCAAAGGGCCGGCCCCGCTTCAACCCGCTGATCGCCCACGTGGCCGATGTCGCCGCCGCCCGCCGGATCGCCGTGCTGGACGACCGGGCGGAGCGGCTGGCCGAAGCCTTCTGGCCCGGCCCCCTGACCCTGGTCCTGCCCCTGCGCGAGCCCCGCGCGGTATGCGACCTGGCCCGGGCGGGGCTGGACACGGTCGCGGTGCGGGTTCCGGCGCATCCGCTGATGCAGCAGGTGCTGACGGCCTTCGGCGGGGCGGTGGCCGCCCCCTCGGCCAACCGCTCCGGCCGGCCCAGCCCGACGACCCTGGCCGACGCGGTGGCGGAGACGGGCGCCTTCGCCGCCGCCGCGCTGGACGGGGGGGCCTGTGCGGTGGGGGTGGAGTCCACGGTCGTCGGCCTGCTGGACGGGTCGGCCCTGTGGCTCCGCCCCGGCGGGCTCGAACGCGGTCGGATAGAGGCGCTGACCGGCCCGCTGCTGGAGGCGGGCGCCGATGCGAAGCGCACGCCGGGCCGGCTGGCGGCCCACTACGCGCCGGACGCGCCGGTGCGGATCAACGCCGCCGGACCGGGTCCGGGGGAGGCCTTTCTCAGCTTCGGCGCCGGTCCGGAGACCGCCCCCGGCCACTTCAGCCTCAGCGAAACCGGCGACGTGCGCGAGGCGGCGCAGCGCCTGTTCAGCCTGCTGCGCGCCGCCGACCGGCTGGCCCCAGCGGCCATCGCCGTGGCCCCGGTGCCGATGGAGGGCCTGGGCGAGGCGATCAACGACCGCCTGGCCCGGGCGGCGGGGAAGGTGGGGTAGGGTGGGCGGAGGTTCCCGGGTCTTCGTCCGGGAATGACAGCTTTCATGAAATCAAAATCAGTCGTCATTCCCGTCCTTGAGGCGGGAACCCCCGTCAGGATATGGCGCCACATCCTGGGCAAGGTTCCCGGGTCTTCGCCCGGGAATGACGATGGTTTGTGAGGTTGAGCCGGGAACCCCGGTCCGGACCCGACGCTACCGCCGCGCCTCGTCCAGCCGCTCCCCCTCCGCCGCGCCGAACAGGCGGAAGGCCAGGATGGTGTGGGTGTCGCGGATGCCGGCGATCCTGTGCAGCTTGAAGTTCACGAACTCGCCGATGCTCTGGTCCTCGGCCAGGTAGAACTTGGCCATCAGGTCATAGTCGCCGCTGGTGGAATAGACCTCCGAGGTCTCCTCCAGGGTGTCGATCAGGGCGTCGGCCACCTCATAGGCCCGGCCCAGCTCGCACTTGATCTGCACGTAGAGCGGCTTCATGGCGTGTCCTCCTCCAGGGTCCGCAGCACCGCCCGGACCGGACTGGCGTCCGCGCCGGCCAGCTTCAGCGGCAGGGCGATCAGGTCGTAGACGCCTTCGGCCACGTCGTCGAGCACCAGGCCCTCAAGAATGGCCAGCCCGTGACGCGCCACCGCATGGTGGGCCGGCAGGTCCTTGGACGTCTCAGGGTCCAGGGACGGCGCGTCCACGCCGATCAGCACGCCCCCCTGCCCCGCCAGCAGGTCGATCAGCGCCACCGACGGGGTGGCGAAGTGCGCGGGCCAACGGTCATGGGGAAAGCGGTCGAAGATGCGCAGGATCAGCCGCACCGTGTCCGGCCGCAGACGGCCCGCCACATCGTCCGGCGTGATCCGCCGGGGGCCGCAGGCGGTGACGTCGATCAGCTGGGCCGGGCCCAGATAGGGCGCCAGGCCCACCGCAGCCATGTCCGCCCCGTCGGCGCGATAGTGCAGTGGCGCGTCCGCATGGGCGCCCGTGTGGGTGGACATCGTCAGCCGGCTGACATTCACCGGGCAGTCATCCGACAGCGCCCAGGTCCGCTCCGCCGCGAAGGCCGTGTCGCCGGGCCAGACCGGCAGGTCCGGCCGCAGGGTCTGGCTGATGTCGAGGATCCGTCCCGCCATGCGCCCCTCAGGTGACCGCCTGCCGCACGGCGAAGCGCGGGTGGCGCCACCGATCCGTCCGCAGGATCTCCGCCAGGGTCGCCACCGCGTCGAACACCTCCGCATGCGACAGATAAAGGGGGGTGAAGCCGAACCGCAGCCGGTCCGGGGCGCGGAAATCGCCGATCACCCTCGCGTCGATCAGGGCGGCCATGATCTCGTAGCCCTGCGGGTGAACCAGGCTGACATGGCTGCCCCGGGCTTCGGCGTTCCGGGGGCTGACGAGCTGGAAGACCCCGGGCAGCCGGGCCTCGACCAGGTCGATGAAGAGGCTGGACAGGGACATGGACTTGGCCCGAACATCGGCCATCTCCACCCCGTCGAAGGTCGCCACGCCGCTGTCCAGCGCGGCCATGGCCAGCACCGACGGGGTGCCGCACAACAGCCGCGCAATGCCCTCCGCCGGCTGATAATCGTCGACAAAGGCGAAGGGCGCCGCATGGCCCATCCAGCCGGACAGGGGCTGGCGCAGCTCCGCCTGATGCCGCCGCGCGACAAAGGCGAAGGCCGGGGCGCCGGGCCCGCCGTTCAGGTACTTGTAGCCGCAGCCCACGGCGAGATCCGCCCCGGCCCCGATCAGGTCCACCGGAACCGCGCCGGTGGAGTGGCTGAGGTCCCACAGGGCGAGGGCGCCCACGGCCTTCGCCCGGGCGGTCAGGGCGGCCATGTCGAACATCTCGCCGGACGTGTAGTGCACGTGGGTCAGCACCAGCACCGCCACGGTCTCGTCCAGGGCGTCGGCGATCCGGTCCCGGGGGACCAGCTTCAGTTCCACCGCGCCGCCTAGCTGCCGGCTCAGGCCCTGCAGCATGTAGAGGTCGGTGGGGAAGTTGCCCGGTTCGGACAGGATCACCCGGCGGCCGGGCCGCAGGGCCACGGCGGCGCTGGCGAGCTTGAACAGGTTCACCGAGGTGCTGTCGGCCACAACCACCTCGTCCGGTGCGGCGCCGATCAGCCGGGCGATCCGCGCCCCCACCCGCAGGGGCGCGTCGATCCAGCCGGCGGTGTTCCAGGAGCGGATCAGGCCCTGGCCCCAGTTGTCCTGCGCCTCCCGCGCCAGGGCGGCGGGGGTGGCCCGCGGCAGGGGGCCAAGGGAGTTGCCGTCCAGATAGATCACCCCCGGCGGCAGGGCGAACCGGTCCCGGGCGAAGGCCAGCGGGTCGGCGGCGTCCAGCGCCAGGCAGTCGTCCCGCGTCGCCGTCACGCGGGCAGGTCCAGGGCCAGCAGGGCGAAACTGGCCAGCCAGTGCTCGCCCATATAGTCGCCGGCCACATGCTCCAGCGCCGCCGCCAGGTGCCGGGCGCGGGCGTCCATCAGCGGCTCGTAGGCGGAATGCTCGTCGGTGAGGACTGCGGCGATCTTGCCGAAGGCCCAGGCCCGGGACAGGTTCAGCCCGTCCAGATGGGCGATCTTGCCGTCGCTGCGGTCGCTGACCCGCACCGGCTCGAACAGGCTGGCGGGCTGCTCCTCCTCCGCATCGGGAAGAAAGCCGTCAAACCATTCGGCGAAATCCTCGGCCACGATCAGGTCGGCCATCAGCGCCGCCTCGGTCAGGGCCGGCGAGAGGAAGGCGTCCCCGTCCGGCTCCCAGGCCTGGCAGGCCTCGTCCTCCCCGTACCAGCCGGCGCCGGTCTCGAACAGCAGGTCCCACAGGGCCTGGTCGCCGCAGGTCCGCGCATAGTCGAGGGCCAGGATCAGGGCGAAGGCGGTGTTGGAATGGACCCCCGCCCGCACGGGATAGTCCGCCTTCGGAAGATAGCGCATGAACCGGTCGGCGAAGGCCTCGCCCAGGGGGCGGATGGCGGCGTGCCAGCGGCGTCCGTCCGCCGTCGTGTGCCGGGCCAGCTCCGCCGTCAGGGCGAGCGCCCAGGCCCAGCCATAGGGCCGCTCGAACCCGGCGGACGACGGCCGGGCCAGATAGGCGACCTCCGCCGCCACATGCTGCGGGGTCAGCCGGTCGTCGAACAGGGCCTTGATCGCCGGCGCGGACGCGCTCTTTGGGAACAGCCGCAGGACCCGGGCCAGCAGCCAGTAGCCGTGCACGCAGCTGTGCCAGTCGAAACTGCCGTGGAAGATCGGATGCAGCTGCGACGGGGTCTGCGCATCGGCGTCGCCGGTCAGGACGTGGTCCAGCTTGTGCGGGTACTCCCGTGTGACATGGCTGAGCGCCAGGGCCGCGAACCGGTCGGCCAGGGCCGCGGTCAGTTTGGGGTGCGTCATGGCTTGGGGAACACCAGGAAATACATGAGCGCCGTATTGCCGGCGAGCAGCAGAGCCGCCGTGGGGGCCTGGGCGCGGATCACCCCGTAGCGATCTCGTAGCTGAAGAAGGGCGGCGGGCACCAGATTGAAATTCGCCGCCATGGGGGTGACCAGGGTCCCGCAGAAGCCAGACAGCATGCCGATGGCCCCCATCACCGCCGGATCCCCGTGGTAGCGGCCGACGATCAGCGGCAGGCCGACGCCGGCGGTCATCACCGGAAAGGCGGCGAAGGCGTTGCCCATCACCACAGTGAAGGCGGCCATGCCCAGGCAATAGACCAGCACCACCGACAGCCGGTCCGGACTGGGCAGGGCGGCGGCGGCCAGGTGGCTGACCGCGACCCCCACGCCGGACAGGGCGAACACCGCCCCCAGCGCCGCCAGCAGCTGGGGCAGCAGCGCCGCCCAGCCCACCGCCTGCATCAGGCTGCGGGCGGACTGGATGGGCTCCGTCAGCGGACGGCGCAGCAGGCCCATGGCCAGCCCGAGCGCCAGCAGCACGCCCAGCGCCAGCCCCGCCATGGCCGGCAGGCTCTTGGCCGTCGGGGACAGCAGCGGTCCGCCGGCGATTCGGATCTGCGGCAGCACCAGGCTTGCGGCCACGGCCGCGAGGGGGATGGTCAGGGCCGGGACGAACAGCTTCCAGGCCGGGGCGGGGCTGAGATCGGTCCGCGCCCCGGCGGATCCGCGGGCGCCCTCCAGCGCCCCGGTGGCGGCGAGCGCCACCAGCCCCAGCACCAGGGCGCCGTTGGCCGTGTCCCCCAGCTGCCCGCCCAGCAGGAAGCTGATCGCCAGCAGGCCGTAGAACCCGGCGCCCGCCAGGCCCCGCGGCTCCCGCGCATCCAGGCCGATGGCCAGGGCCACGCCCGCGAACAACAGCCCCGCCAGGGCGTAGACGGCGTCCAGAGTGATCATGCGCCCGCCCGCCGGAACCGTCGGTCCAGGCCCAGCAGCCGCGCCCCGTGGATCACCAGCGCCAGCCCGGCCGTGGGGATGGCCCAGACCGAGATGGCCAGAGGCGACACCTCATGCCCGCCCCCGGCCAGCACGCCGCGGATCAACAGCACCGAGCCGAAGGCCAGGAAGATGTCCTCGCCGAAGAACACCGCCACATTGTCCGTGGCCGCCGCATGGGCGCGGACCAGGTCCCGCCGGGCGGGGTCCAGCGCCTGTCCGGCGGAGGTTTCCGCCGCCGCCTCGGCCATGGGGGCGATCAGGGGACGGACCATCTGCGCCTGTCCGCCCAGCGCCGTCAGCCCGAGGGCCGACGTGATCTGTCGCAGGACGAAATAGGCCAGCAGCAGCCGCCCGGCGCTGAGCGGCGCGCCGCCGGGTCCGCGAAAGCGGGCCACCGCCTCCCGCGCCCGGTCGCGCAGGCCCGCCCGCTCCAGCACGCCGACCACCGGAACCACCAGCCAGACCAGGCTCACATAGCGGTTGTCGTTGAACGCCTTGCCCAGCACGGCCAGCACCTGCAGCGGGCTGAGGCTGGCCGCCAGCCCCGACGCGAAGGCGGCGGCGGCCACTACGGCGAGGGGGTTCAGCCGGACGACAAAGCCCGCCACCAGCACCGCGACGCCGACCAGGGGCAGAAGGTCAAGGGGATGGCCATGCATGGCTATCGGTCCTTTGGCGGAGCAAGGGCCGGCTCCGACGGATCCGCCGGGCCATAGCCGCCGCCGCCGGGGGTCAGCACCCGGACCCGGTCCCCGGCGCCGACCTGCGCCGCCTCCGCCGAGCCCAGGCGCTGGACCGACCCGTCGGCGCGGAGCACCTCGGTCAGGCCCGGCGCCGCGGCCTCTCCGCCAGCCAGGCCGAAGGGGGGCACGCGTCGGCGGTTGGACAGGATGGCCACCGTCATCGGCTCCCGGAACATCAGCTGCCGCTCCACCCCGTCGCCGCCCCGCCAGCGCCCCGCCCCGCCGGAGCCGCGGCGGATGGCGAACCGTTCCAGCACCACGGGATAGCGGCTTTCCAGCACCTCCGGATCAGTCAGGCGGGAATTGGTCATGTGGGTCTGCACGGCGCTGGCCCCGTCAAAGCCGTCCCCGGCCCCGGCGCCGCCGCAGATGGTCTCGTAATACTGCCGCCGGTCGTCGCCGAAGGTCAGGTTGTTCATGGTCCCCTGGCTGGCCGCCAGGGCGCCCAGGGCGCCGTAGAGGGCGTCGGTGATGGCCTGGCTGGTCTCCACATTGCCGGCGACCACCGCCGCCGGATAGGTGGGATTGAGCATGGAGCCTTCCGGCGCAATCAGGGTGATGGGCGCCATGCAGCCGTCGTTCAGCGGAATGTCGTCATCGATCAGCGTACGGAACACGTACAGCACCGCCGCCCGGCATACCGACCACGGCGCGTTGAAATTGTTCGGCCGCTGGGGGCTGGAGCCGGTGAAGTCCACGGTGCAGCAGCGCTGCGCCCGGTCCACGGTCACCCGCACGACGATCTCGGCCCCGTCATCCATCTCGAGACGGAAGGATCCGTCCTGCAGCCGGTCGATGACCCGCCTTACGGCCTCCGCGGCATTGGCCTTCACGTGGCCCATATAGGCCTCCACCACCGCCCGGCCCTGGACGCGCATCAGCTCGACCACCGCCGCGCCGCCGGCCACGCAGGCGGCCACCTGGGCCTTGAGATCGGCGATGTTCTGGTCGGGATTGCGCGCCGGCCAGTCGCCGGAGCGGAGCAGGGTCCGCACCTCGGTCTCGAGGAAGCGGCCGTCGCGGACCAGCAGGACGTTGTCGATCAGCACCCCCTCCTCCTCCACGCTGCGGCTCATGGGGGGCATGGAGCCCGGCGTGATCCCGCCGATGTCGGCGTGGTGCCCCCGGGCGGCGACGAAGGCGAGGCGCGCGCCGGCCCGGTCGAACACCGGCATGATCACGGTCACGTCGGGCAGGTGCGTGCCGCCGTTGTAGGGGGCGTTCAGCATGTAGACGTCGCCGGGCCGCATCCCCCGCCCGTCCGCAAGCCGCGCGGCCATCACCGCCCGGACGCTGTCCCCCATGGAGCCCAGATGCACCGGCATGTGCGGCGCATTGGCGATCAGGGCGCCGTCCCGGTCGAACAGGGCGCAGGAGAAGTCCAGCCGCTCCTTGATGTTCACTGAATAGGCCGTGTTCTGAAGGGTGACCCCCATCTGCTCGGCGATGGTCATGAACAGGTTGTTGAACAGCTCCAGGCGGATGGGGTCGAGGCGGGTGTCCCCCGGCTCGCGCACGACGGCGGCGTGATGCTCCAGGATCAGGACGCCGCCCGCCTCCATCCGCGCCCGCCAGCCGGGCTCGACCACGGTGGTGGCGGTGGCCTCCCGCAGGATGGCGGGACCGTCGATGCGCATGCCGGGGCGAAGGTCGTCGCGGTCATGGACCGGCGTTGACACCATCGCCCCGTCGAACCGGACCGGGACGCGGCGCAGCGGCGGCGGCGGCGGCGCATCCGCGACGGGCGCCGGGGCGAACACATCGCCGCGGGGGGCCACGGCCACCGCCTCGGCCGCCAGGGTCTCCACCACCAGGGCGCGCTCCGGCGCGATGAAGCCGAACTGGCGCTGGTGCGCCGCCTCGAAGGCCGCCTGCAGGGGTGCGGCGTCGGCGAAGGGCAGGATCAGGGGCGTGTCGGCGCCGGCGTATTTCACATGGGCGGTCAGCCGGTGCTCCACCACAGCCTCGCCCACCGCCTGCGGGTCGAGGGCGGCGGCGGCGGCGGCGGACAGGCGCGCCAGCACGGCCCGCATCTCCGGAATCCGGTCCTGGGCCAGGGGCAGCTCCACCGTCTGCTCCCGCAGGGCGGCTACGTCAGCGAGGCCCATGCCATAGGCGGACAGGACGCCGGCCAGGGGATGGATCATCACCTGGCGCATGCCCAGGGCCTCGGCCACCAGGCAGGCGTGCTGGCCGCCGGCGCCGCCGAACGACACCAGGACGTAGTCGGCCACGTCATGCCCGCGCTGGATGGAAATCTGCTTGATCGCCCGGGCCATGTTCTGCACCGCGATGGCGATGAAGCCCTCGGCCAGGGCCAGGGGATCGGCGGGCGCCCCCGTCGCGGCGGCCACCTGCTCCGCCAGATCGTCGAACCCGCGGCGCACGGCGTCCAGGTCGAGGGGCTGGTCCGCCCCGGGACCGAACACGGAGGGGAACAGCTCCGGCTGCAGCTTGCCCAGCAGCAGGTTGCAGTCGGTGACGGTCAGCGGCCCGCCCCGGCGATAGGCGGCGGGGCCGGGATCGGCGCCGGCGGAGTCCGGCCCCACCCTGAGCCGCGCCCCGTCGAACCGGCAGATGGAGCCGCCGCCGGCGGCCACGGTGTGCAGGCTCATCATCGGGCTGCGCAGGCGCACCCCGGCCACGGTGGTCTCGTAGGCCCGCTCATAGGTCCCGGCGTAATGGGCCACGTCGGTGGAGGTGCCCCCCATGTCGAAGCCGATCAGGTGGTCGAAGCCCGCCTGCCGCGCCGTCTCGACCATGCCCACCACCCCGCCCGCCGGGCCGGACAGGACCGCGTCCTTGCCGCGGAAGGCGGCGGCGTCGCTCAACCCCCCGCTGGACTGCATGAAGAACAGGCGCACGTCCCGGCCCAGATCGGCGCTGACCCGGTCGATATAGCGGCGCAGGATCGGCGAGAGATAGGCGTCGGCCACGGTGGTGTCCCCCCGGCCGATCAGCTTGATCAGCGGACTGACCTCATGGCTGACCGAGACCTGGGGGAAGCCCACCTCCCGGGCGATCCTGGCGACCAGGGCCTCGTGCGCCGGGTGGCGATAGCCATGGACCAGCACGATGGCGATGGCGCGAAAGCCCCGGGCGAAGGCCGCGGCCAGATCCCGGCGGATCGCGTCGGGATCGGGGGCGCGCAGCACCGCCCCGTCGCCGGTGACCCGTTCGTCGATCTCCACCACCGCGGAATGGAGCAGGTCGGGCAGCACGATGCGCCGATCGAACAGGCGCGGCCGGGCCTGGTAGCCGATGCGCAGGGCGTCGGCGTGACCGGCGGTGATGGCCAGCACCGTGGGCTCGCCCTTGCGCTCCAGCAGGGCGTTGGTGGCCACCGTGGTGCCCATCTTCACCGCCTGAACCGGCGTGGCGGGCCCCTCGCCGCACTCCGCCAGGATCCGGCGGACGCCCTCGGTGGCGGCGTCGGCGTACTGCTCCGGGTTTTCCGACAGCAGCTTGCGCACCACCAGCCGCCCGTCGGGAGCGCGGCCGATCACATCGGTGAAGGTGCCGCCGCGATCAATGAAGAACGACCAGGCTCCGCTCAAGTCCGGCTCACAGCTCCACCAGTCGATCGGAAACGGCGTTGGCGTGCGGTCCGGCGGCGGGGAAATGCTCCGCCAGCGCCGCGCCGCAGATCTCGATGGCGCCGACGAAGCCCTTCACCGGGTCCCGCGCCTTCATGCCGCCGCGCACGGCGGCCACGGCGGCGGCCCACACCTTGTCGCCCACCTTGCGGTGGATGTCTTCCTCGGCCACCACCTCGACCACCCGGTCGTCCAGGCTGGCGAAGATCAGCACGCCGGTGGCGCCCGCGGTGGTGTGCAGCCCCGTCGCCACGAACTGGGCCCAGGCCGCCTTGTGCACCCGGTGGCGCTTCAGCGTGCCCGGCGTCAGCAGGCGGCGGACGGCGGGGAGGGTCGACACCAGACCCACGACGGTGAACAGCAGGCCCTGCAGGATGGCGTAGTCGTCCAGCACGATGGCGAGCTCCGCCTCCGGGTTCGGACGCACGGTCCAGGCGGACAGGGCCGGATACAGGGCCTGCGCCTGGTGCAGCAGCTCCAGCGGATGCGCCCCCAGCGCCAGGGCCACCGGGGGCAGGACCAGGGCGGCGAAGGCCGCGGCCGCGATGGACACCTCCGGATAATGGGAGACCTGCCGGGCGAAGACGCAGACGATCTCCCCCTCGGTGGCGGCTTCGGCCCGGGCCACGGCGGCCATGATCTGCTGCTGCTGGGCTTCGGTGATCATGTGTGTCTCACGGGCATGGGTCTCACCAGCTTCCCGACGAACCGCCGCCGCCGAAGTCGCCGCCGCCGCCGCCGAAACTGTCATTGTCGTTTCCGCCCCCGCCGCCGCCGCCCCAGCCGCCGCCCCCGCCGCCGCCGCGACCGAGGGAGGACAGGATGACCAGCGGCCAGAACCAGCCGCCGCCCCCGCCCCGCCGGAAGATGGACGAGATGACGATGAACACGATGAACAGGGTGAACAGGGCGCCGATGGGGCTGCCCCGCCGGTGATAGACTGTCCGGGTCGCGGGCTGCTGGACGGCCTCCACCCGGGCGCGGGCCGTGGCGTCGTCAAGGCCCAGCTGCTCCAGCAGGGCGTCGGTCCCGTCCATGATCCCGCCGGCCACGTCGCCGTCGCGGAACTTGGGCAGCACCTTGTCCTGCAGGATGACGCTCGACAGGGCGTCGGTGAGCACCGGCTCGAGGCCATAGCCCACCTCGACGCGGACCTTATGCTCGGACGGCGCGATGATGAACAGCACGCCGTTGTTCTGGCCCTTCTGGCCGATGCCCCACTTGCGGCCCAGCTGATAGCCGAAGTCCTGGATGTCCTGGCCCTGCAGGCTGGGCAGGGTCACCACCACCAGCTGGCGGCCGTTCTTCTCCTCCAGGGCCTTCAGCTTCTCCGTCAGGATGATCTGCTGGTCCTGGGACAGGACATGGGCGTCGTCCACCACCCGGCCGGTGAGCTCGGGGAACTTGATGTCGGCGGCGCGGGCGGGGGCGAGCCCCAGCAGCAGCGTCGTCAGCACCAGGGCGGCGAGGGCCAGCAGGCGCGCCGCCCGCCCCCGCCCGCTCCTGTCAGCGCTTCGGATGTCGAGGGCGAGCGCGCTCACGGCTTGGCGGGCGGAGCCGAACCGGGCGCCGCCGCCGGGGCGGCGTCAAAGCTGACCGTGGGCGCGGACTGGGCCGCAGCCGTGGCGCTGAACAGCTCCATCGGCTTCTCCGCCTTGTAGACCGTCGAGGCCCAGAGCACGCCGGGGAAGGTGTGCAGCTCGAGATTGTAGCTGGCCGCCGCCTCGTTGTAGTCGCGGCGGGCGATGGTGATGCGGTTCTCGGTGCCTTCCAGCTGCGACTGCAGGGCCATGAAGTTGCGGTCGGACTTCAGCTCGGGATAGCGCTCCTGCACCACCAGCAGCCGGCCCAGGGTCTGGGACAGGCCGCCCTGGGCCTGCTCGAACTGCTTGAACTTGGCCGGGTCGGACACGGCGGAGGGGTCCACGGTCACGCTGGTGGCCTTGGCCCGGGCCTCGGCCACCTCCACCAGCACCGACTTCTCCTGGTTGGCGTAGCCCTTCACGGTGGCGACCAGGTTCGGGATCAGGTCGGCGCGGCGCTGATAGGCGGTCTGCACGTCCGCCCACTTCTGCTTGGCGAGTTCCTCCTTGGTCGGGATGGTGTTGGCGCCGCAGCCGGCGAGGCTGGTCGAAGCGACGGCGACCAGGGCGAGAGCGGCGAAACGCCCGCGGAAGTTTGTCACGTGGAGTATCCCCAGTGTCATGAATGCCCGCCGACAGGGGCGGAGCGACCGGAGCGGAGCCTAGCAGAGCCTTGGCCCGGCCCCAAGTGAAAGCGCAGTAATGCGCCGGGCGGTCCGGCGTCAGCGCCGGGTGGAGCGCACGATCATCACCTGGCCGCCGATGATCAGCAGGAGCCCCGCAAGGGCCGACAGGTCCCAGCGCACCTTCTCGAACAGGCTGGAGACCAGCATCGCCACCGGCGGCGTCAGCACGCCCGTATAGGAGGCGAGGGTGAAGCCCCGCCGGTGCGCCAGGGCGTAATAGACGAGGAACCCCACCACCGAGCCGAACACGGTCAGATAGCCGAACGACGCCCAGAATCCGAAGGTCATGGGCGGCGCAAAGCGCGCTCCGGTGGCCAGGGCGACGACGAACAGCGCCGCGGCGCCATACAGCATCGCCCAGCCGGTGAGGGTCGAGACCGGCGCCCCGCCGCTCTGGTTGACCCGGGTGGCCAGATTGCCAAGCGCGTTGAACAGCACAGAGCCCAGGGTCAGCCCCACCCCGATCAGCAGCCCGTTCCGGACCGGCGAAGCCAGGATCTGCCCCGCCGACAGGCACGCCACCCCCACCGCGCCGAGGCCCGCGCCGATCCAGGCGCCGCGGGCCGCCTTCTGCCCCAGCACCAGCCGGAACAGGCCCGTATTGACCAGGGACAGGGTGGCGAACACCACCGCCACCAGGGCGGAGGGCGCGTATTCCTCCGCCGAATAGACCAGCACATAGCCGAAGCCGAACACCAGCACGCCCTGGGCCGCCGCCAGCCCGTGCTCCTTCCGAGTGAGGGTCAGTCGCTGGCCCTGCAGGCGGCTGACCGGAAAGATCAGCAGGCCCGAGGCGATGAAGCGGTACATGATCGACACCACCGGGCTCAGCGCGCCCAGCTGGAACTTCAGCACCAGCCAGGTGGTGCCCCAGATCAGGCCGCAGGCGGCGAGGGACAGATAGTCCCAGCGGTCCGGTCGCCCGCCCGCATGCTGGGGGATCGCAGCGGCCAAGCGGTCAGGCCCGCTGGAACGGATAGAAGTCGCCGCCGAGGCCCAGGATCCCCGTCAGCTCGTCCAGGGCGGTGCGGGCCTCGACCACCAGCGCCGGGTCGGCCAGATCGGCCACCGCCAGCTGGTCGCGATAACGCCGGTCGGCCCAGTCGTTCAGGCGCGCGGCCAGGGCGTCGTCCAGGCGCTGGGCCGGATTGGTCGC
>CAINOV010000230.1 GCA_903851655.1 uncultured Caulobacterales bacterium | reverse complement strand
GTCGGTGGGATCGATCACCGCGGGTTTGGCGTGGTCTTCCCAGGCCTTCTTGCCGGGGCCGTGATAGACGAGGGCTTTCATTGCGGGCTTCCAGCTGGGCCGGCGGTCGCCGATGAGGGGCGGTCCGAGCCAGGCCCCGACGGTGCGCCCGGCCTCTCTCCCCCGGCAGCGTCGGAAACTACCCGAAGCTGAGCTGCCTCCCGGTTCCGCGGCGCCAGGGTCCAGGAGACCGGTCGCCGCCGTGGCCGGCTAGGTGAATTCCGACGCTGTCCGGCCCGTCCCCCCCGCCGCCATCATGGCGTTTGCGGATGGAGAAACGTGATCCCCCGACCCCCCCCGACCCAGCGCCTCCCCTGGACCCAGAGCCATCTCGCCCTTTTGACCCCCGCCCAGATGGGCGAGGCCGATCGCGCCGCGGAGGCCGCAGGCGTCGCCGGCCCGGTAATGATGGAGGCCGCCGGCGGCGCTGTCGCCGTGGCGGTGGGGGAGCGCTGGGCCATGCGGCCGGTGACGGTCCTCTGCGGGCCGGGGAACAACGGCGGCGACGGCTTTGTCGTGGCGCGTCACCTGGCGGCGGCGGGCTGGCCGGTGAAGGTGGCCCTGCTGGTCCCCCGGGAGAAGCTGTCCGGCGACGCCGCCCGCGCCGCCAGCCTTTGGAAGGGCGGCCTTGCGCCCTTCACGCCCGACGTCCTCGACGGGGCCGGCATTGTCATCGACGCCCTGTTCGGCGCGGGCCTGTCCCGTCCGCTGGAGGGACAGGCGGCCGTCCTGGTGGAGGCGATCACCGCGCGGGGCCTGCCGGTCTGCGCCGTCGACGTGCCCAGCGGGCTCGACGGAGCGACGGGGATGGTCCGCGGGATCGCCGCCGCCGCCGATCTGACGGTGACCTTCTTCCGCAAGAAGCCGGGCCATCTGCTCTATCCGGGCCGCGGCCTGTGCGGCGAGGTCCGGGTCATCAATATCGGCACGCCGCCCACGGTGCTGGACTCCATAGGTCCGGACACCTGGGAGAACGGGCCCGGCCTGTGGCGGGACGTCTATCCCTGGCCGCAACCGGACACCTACAAGTACAAGCGCGGCGAGGTCCTGGTCCTGGGCGGCGAGGCGATCACCGGGGCCAGCCGGATGACGGCGCTGGCCGCGGCCCGCGCTGGCGCCGGCATGGTCACCCTGGCGGCGCCGACGCCGGTGTGGAGCGTCTACGCCACGGCCCTGACCCAGGCGATCGTGCTCAGCTTCGCCGGACCCGCGGGCTGGCAGTCCCTGCTGGCGGACGCCCGGCGCAACGTGATCGCCATCGGCCCCGGCGCCGGGGTGGGCGCCCAGACGCGGCAGTATGTGACCGCGGCCCTGGCGACCCGGCGGGCGACGGTCCTCGACGCCGACGCCCTGACCGCTTTCGCCGAGGCGCCGGACGCCCTGTTTTCCGCCATCGACGGTCCCTGCGTCCTGACGCCCCACGCCGGCGAGTTCGTCCGGCTGTTCCATTTCGACGGGGACAAGCTGAGCCGCGCCCGCGCCGCCGCCCGGCAGAGCCATGCGGTGGTCCTGTTCAAGGGGCCGGACACGGTGATCGCCGCCCCGGACGGGCGCGCCATCATCAATGCCAACGCCCCGCCGCAACTGGCCACCGGCGGCAGCGGGGACGTCCTGACCGGCATCATCGCCGCGCTGATGGCGCAGGGCATGGCCCCGTTCCTGGCGGCGGTGGCGGGGACCTGGCTGCACGGCGCGGCGGCGGCCGAGTTCGGCCTCGGCCTGGTCGCCGACGACCTGCCCGACGTCCTCCCCGCCGTGCTGCGCAAGCTCAGGGCCGGGACTGACGGCTAGCCCGCCGGACAGATCGCCCGAAGACAAGGATACAGACATGAAAGCCATGGTGCTGAACGCGCCCGGGACTCCGCTGGTCTGGACAGATCTGCCCGACCGCCAGCCAGGGGAGGGGGAGGTGCGGGTCAAGGTGCTCGCCTGCGGCGTCTGCCGCACCGACCTGCACGTGGCGGACGGGGAGCTGCCGCACCCGAAATCGCCGATCATTCCGGGGCACGAGATCGTCGGCCGGATCGACGCGATCGGGTCCGGGGTGACCGGCCTGGCCCTGGGCGAGCGGGTGGGGGTTCCCTGGCTGGGACACACCTGCGGCGTCTGCCCCTATTGCCGGGAGCAGCGGGAGAACCTGTGCGACGCGCCCCTGTTCACCGGCTACACCCGGGACGGAGGCTTCGCTACCGCCGTCGTCGCCGATGCGCGCTTCGCCTTTCCCCTGGGCGAGGCGGGCGCCGACGTGTCCCTGGCGCCGCTGCTCTGCGCCGGACTGATCGGCTGGCGGTCGCTGAAGATCGCCGGCCCGGGGCGGCGGCTGGGGATCTACGGCTTCGGCGCCGCAGGCCACATCGTGGCCCAGGTCGCCCGCTGGCAGGGGCGCGAGGTCTACGCCTTCACCCGGCCGGGAGACACCACCACCCAGGCCTTCGCCCGCAGTCTGGGCGCAGTCTGGGCCGGCGGCTCGGACGAGGCGTCGCCCGAGCCCCTGGACGCCGCCATCATCTACGCCACCGTCGGCGACCTGGTCCCGCTCGCGCTCAAGGCCGTGCGCAAGGGCGGGCGGGTGGTCTGCGCCGGCATCCACATGAGCGACATTCCGAGCTTTCCCTATCGCATCCTGTGGGAGGAGCGAGAGCTGTTGTCGGTCGCCAACCTGACCCGCCAGGACGGGATCGAATTCCTCGGCCGGGTTCCGGAGATGGGGGTGGTGGTCAGGACGACGACCTATCCCCTCATCGAAGCCAACCAGGCCCTGGCGGACCTCCGGGCGGGGCGCTTCGACGGCGCGGCGGTGCTGGTTCCATGAGGGGGCGCGCAGGATGAAGATCCGGACGGAGGATTTCCGCGTACGGGACGGGGAGGATGTGAAGCTGCACCGGCGACCGACCCTGACGGACCCGCTCTACCACTCGCCCGCCGACTATGCGCGCCTGCTCGAGAAGCACGTCGCGCGGCTGAGCGCGCTGCAGGAGCGGCTCTACGCCGCCAATCGCTATGGCGTGCTGGTGATCTTCCAGGCGATGGACGCGGCGGGCAAGGACGGCGCGATCAAGCACATCATGTCCGGCGTCAATCCGCAGGGCTGCCAGGTCTTCAGCTTCCAGCATCCCAGCCCGGCCGAGCTGCAGCACGATTTCCTGTGGCGCACCACTCGCGACCTGCCGGAGCGGGGCCGGATCGGCATCTTCAACCGGTCCTACTACGAGGAGGTGCTGATCGTCCGCGTCCATCCCGAGTTGCTCGACAGCGAAGGTCTTCCGGACCTGACGTCCGGCGACCGGTCGGTCTGGCGCAACCGGTTCCGGTCCATCACCCATCTGGAGCGGCACCTGCATGAAAACGGGACGCGGATCATCAAGATCTTCCTGCACCTGTCCAAGGCGGAGCAGTGCAAGCGGTTCCTCCAGCGGATCGACGACCCGGAGAAGAACTGGAAGTTCAGCATCGACGACGTCAAGGAGCGGGCCTTCTGGGACGACTACATGGCGGCCTATGAGGACTGCCTCAGCGCGACCAGCACCGAGGCCTCGCCCTGGTACGTGGTGCCCGCCGATGACAAGCAGAACGCGCATCTCATCGTGTCGAAGATCCTGGTGGACACCCTCGACGACCTGAAGCTCCACTATCCCAAATCGTCACCGGCCCGGGAGACGGAGCTGCTGAATCTGCGCAAGACCTTGCTGGGATGAACCGGCCGGGATGGCGGTCCGTCACTCCAGGATGGCGCGGGCCAGGGCCTCGGCGTCAGCCAGACCCAGGTCGCGGGGATCGACGACCCCCCGGATCACGAGGTCGGCCAGGCCGTGAACGAGGGCCCAGGCCTTGAGGGCCGCGTGGGCCGGCGGCGCGCCCCCGGGTGACGCCAGCTCCTCCATCGCGCCGGTGAGGACCGCGAACGACTCCGCCCGCGCCGCCGCCAGGTCGGGATCGGTGCGGAAGCCGTCGCCGCCGCCGCCGAACATCAGCTGGAACAGGGCGGGATTGGCCGCGGCGAAGGTCACATAGGCGATCCCGCTGGCGTTGAGACGCTCGCGGCCGGCGGCGGCGGAGCGCATGCGCGCCCGGCTGGTCTCCGCCAGCTCGCGAAAGCCCTCGGCGGCGACGGCGGCCAGCAAGGCCTGCTTGTCCGCGAAATGGTGATAGGGCGCCTGTCGCGACACCCCCGCCCGCCGCGCCACGGCGCGCAGGCTCAGGGCCTCGAACCCGTCCTCCTCCAGCAGGCTCCGGGCGCAGGCCAGCAAGGCCGGTCGCAGCTCGCCATGATGATAGGGCTGCGGGCTTGTGTCCGGGGAATCGGGATCCGGCGCGTGTGACGACATCATCGCCTGACTATAGGCCATTAGCTCCGGCGGCAAAGGTATCTTGACACCGACAAGACCTACGGGCACGATCATGACGGTGTCAAGATTGAGGTGGTCGCGCATGGTGTCCTTCGGTTTATCCGCACGGGCGGCGGCGGCGGCGCTGTGGCTCGTGGCGCTGTCGGCGTCCGGGCGGGCGCCGGCGCAGACCCCCGCCACGCCGGCGGCTCCGGCCTCTGCGGCGGCGGTCGATCTCACCCTCACCTTCAACATTCGCCGGTTCGAACGGGGCGCGCTGATGGTGGCGATCTTTGACAGCCAGGCGGCCTATGACGGCGCGGCCCCGCCGGTCCGGGCCCTGCGGCTGGAGGTCGGCGGTCCGACCGTTCGGACGGTGATCGCGGGCCTTCCCCCCGGCCGCTACGGGATCAAGCTGTTCCATGACCTCAACGGCACGGGCAAGCTGGTCCTGAATCCGTTCGGCATTCCGACGGAGCCCGTGGCCTTCTCCAACAACGCCCGGATCAACCTGCGGGCGCCCAACTGGGCGGAGGTCGCCTTCGATCTTCCCCCCGGCGGCGGCGCCCAGACCATCGACATCGACTGACCCCCCTTCCCGCAGGAGACGACCCATGGCGACCCTGACCGATCCCCGCCGCCGACAGGTGCTTCTGGGCGCAGGCGCGATGCTGGCCCTGCCATGGACGCCGGAGCAGGCGGCCGCGGCGGCGTCCGCGGCGGTGGCCGCCGACTGGAGGATCGCCTTCGCCGATCTCGACCAGGACCTGGCGCCCCGCCCCTTGACCCGCATCCGCGGCAAGGCCCCGGCGGATCTGGCGGGGACGCTGTTCCGCAACGGCGGCGCCAGGTTCCGCCGCGCCAGGGGCAGCGCGACCCACTGGTTCGACGGGGACGGCCTGATCCGCAAGTTCCGGATCGGACCGGACGGCGTCACGCTGTCCGCGCGCTATGTGGATACGCCCAAGCGCCGGGCGGACATCGCCGCAGACGGCGTGATCAGCGGGGGGTTCGGCACCCAGCCGGGGGCGGGGGCGCATATCGGCTCGCCCGATGACGTCAACGCGGCCAATATCAGCGTCATCCGCCGCGGGGACCGGCTCTGGGCCCTGTGGGAGGCCGGGTCTCCCTTCGAGATCGACCCCGCCAGCCTGGCGACCACCGGTCCGGTCACCCTGCGCGACGACCTCGCCCACATGCCGTTCCTGGCGCATCCGCGGTTCGAGCCGGACGGCCGGATCTGGAGCCTGGGCCAGGTGGGGCGTAAGGCCATGATCTGGCAGGTCGCGCCGTCCGGCGCCCTGGTTGCGGCGACGCCGGTGGACCTGCCCCGGGCCAGCTACATCCACGACTTCACCATCACGGCTCGGCATCTGGTGATCGTGCTGCAGCCCTGGGTCTATGGCGGCCGGTCGTTCGTTCCCCTGTCGTCCCTCGACTGGAAGCCGGAGCTGGGGACCCAGATCCTGATCCTCGACAAGGCGGACCTGTCGGCGCGCCGGCTGGTGGAGCTGCCGGCCTTCTTCGCCTTCCACATGACCTCGGCCTTCGAGACGGAGGCGGGCGAGATCCGCTTCGACATCTGCGCCAGTCCGGAGCCGGACTTCGTCACGCGCACCGCGGTCGACGTTCTGGCCGGGCGCAACACCCCGTCCAGCGAGCCGAAGCTGTCCCTGATCACGATCCCGGCCAGCGGACCGGCGCGGATCGAGTCCACAGGCGTCACGGGGGAATTCCCCCGGACCGACGGGCGCGGGACTGGCCCGCACCGCTGGACGGTGCACGCGACGCACCAGACCGCGGACCGGCCGCTGTTCCAGGCGGTTGCAACCTACGACTGGACGTCCGCGACCCGTTCGACCTTCGATTTCGGGCCGGACCACCTGGTGGAGGAGATGGTCTTCACGCCGAGGCCCGGATCCACCGCGGAGCTGGACGGCTGGATCATCGGTCCGACGGTCAATCTGCGCGCGGGCCGGACCGAGCTGCACGTGTTCGACGCGCGCCGCCTGGCCGATGGACCGGTGGTGTCCTGGGCCGCCGACGTGGCCATTCCCGCCGGCTTGCACGGCATGTTCTGGCGCGCCTGAGCACTGGCCGTCGAGGCGTTTCCTGTCAGTGGATGGCCGGTCCCCTCGGTTGCCCCGGACGGATCGTGATCGGCGTGTCGGCGCCCTCCGCGGGCGGGGCCTCGGGCGCGGGGGCTGCGCCCTTGCGCAGGAACAGGTCCGGCCGCCGCAGACGGAGAGTCTGGATCAGCACCAGCAGCTTCATGTCCGCCAGCCGACCCCGGTCGGCGTCGCGGGCGATCTCCTTCAGGCTGCGTTCGACGACCTGGATGTCCTCATGCTCCGCCGCCAGGCCGCCGCCCGCCTGGACCAGGTCCTTGCGGCCATAGGGCGCCAGATAGAGCGAGACCTGCTCTTCGGACACGCCGGGGCTGGACCAGACGCAGGCCACCCGTTCCAGGCCGTGGAGCAGCACGCCCAGCTCCTCCAGGGCCTCTCGCCGGGCCGCTGCCTGGGGCGCCTCCTCGACGACCTCGCCGGCGCAGGCCTCCTCCAGCTCCGCGTCGCCCCGGGCGAGGAACACCGGGGCGCGGAACTGGCGGACCATCAGGGCGCAGGCCCGGTCAGGGTCATAGGGCAGGATCGCCGCCGCGGCGCCGTGGCGTTCCACATCCCGCCAGATCTCGACGCCGCCGGCGAGCCGGAACCGGACCCGCTCGACAGAGATGTAGCCGGAATAGATCGCGCGTCGCTCGATGATGTGGGGTCGGATCATGGGGGCAGCCTGTGGGTCTGGGGCGATTGCGGCGCCGGCCGGCCGGCCGGGCGTCGAGCCAGGCGGAGCATCGACCTCGCGGGCGCCGACCTCCAGCGCCGGACTCTACCCAGTCGAGCTCTACCCAGTCGAGGCGGGCTGACCCGGTTCCCCGGTCCCGAGGAGCCTGTGGGCCATTCGGTCGATCTGCGCCTTCTCAGCCGAGGTCAGGGTCCCCTTGCGATACGCCTCCGACGCCCGCGCCAGGGCGTTGCGGGCGTGGCCCGCGTCCGGCATCGGATAGGCCCTGCGGTCGGGAAGGCCGAACGCGGAATCCGGCAAGGCGTTGCGCGCGGCGTCTGTCAGCTCCGCCATCGGGTCCTTTCGCCGTCCGAGCCCGCCCCGATGGAGGCGCGGGTGACGGGATCCGGACGCTAGGGCCGCGGGCGGCGGCGGGACAGGGGCGGAGACTACCCAGACCCGCGCCTCCGCCGCCGGGCTGAGTGGAATCCGAGACTGCAGAGCGGCCGGCCGGTCGACTACCCTCTCGACGACGGTCCGAGGGACCAGGGAGACATCCAGATGGAACTGACGGACGCAATCACCGGGCGCCGGGCCGTGCGGGACTACAGCCCCGCTCCGGTGGACGAGGCCACGATCCGGCGGCTGATCGCGGCTGCGGCCCTGGCGCCCAGCGCAGTCAACGAGCAGCCGTGGGTGTTCACCGTGGTGCGCAACCGGGGCCTGCTGGATCGGATGTCCGTCGCCGCGAAGGCGCACATGCGGACCCGCCCCCCCGCCGGCGCGTCACCGCAACCGTCCCGCTCGATGCTCGACGATGCGACCTTCCACATCTTCTACCACGCGCCGGTATTGATCGTGGTGTCGGCCGCTTCGCCGAGCCCCTGGATCGTGGAGGACTGCACGCTGGCCGCCGAGAACCTGATGCTCGCGGCCTATGCGGCGGGGCTGGGATCGTGCTGGATCGGCCTGGCCCAGAGCTACTGCAACACAGAGGATGGCAAGGCGGCGCTGGGGCTGGCGGCGACGGCGACGGCGGTGGCCCCGATCATCGTCGGCCATCCCAACGCGCCGTCCCCCGCGACCCCGCGCCATCCGCCCGAGATCCGCTGGCTGGACTGACCGCCCGCCGTGGCCGGCAGCCGCCCTGGTCAGCCTATGGCGGCGGCGATCGCCTCGGCCTGCCGGAACAGGTCCGGATCCACCACGAGGCCGGAGGCGGCGGCATTGTCGTCCAGCTGCTCGGGCCGGCTGGCGCCGACGATGGCCGAGGCCACATTCGGCTCGCGCAGCACCCAGGCGAGGGCGAACTGGGCCAGACTGCAGCCCGCGGCGGCGGCCAGCGGCTTCAGCTGCTCCACCGCCTCCAGCACCTCGGGGCGCAGCCAGTTGGACATCATCTGCCCCATGCTGTCGCTGGTGGCGCGGGAATGGGCGGGCAGGGCGGCGCCGGGGGCGTATTTCCCTGTGAGGACGCCTTGCGCCAGCGGCGACCAGACGATTTGCGACACGCCGCTCTTCGCGCAGAGGGGAATGACCTTCTGTTCCGGCCGGCGCCAGAGCAGGGAGTACTGGGGCTGGCTCGAGACGAACCTCGCCACCCCCGGAAGGGCGAAGGCGGCCTCGATCTGGTCGGGGGACCATTCGCTGAAGCCGATGTAGCGGGCCTTGCCGGCGCGCACGACCTCGCTCAGGGCCGCCATGGTCTCTTCCAGCGGCGTGTCGGCGTCGTAACGGTGACATTGATAGAGGTCGACGTAATCGGTCTTCAGCCGCGCCAGGGAGGCGTCGATCTGCTTGTGGATCTGGACGCTCGACAGCCCCTTGTCGGTGTCGCTCATGGGGAAGAACACCTTGGTCGCCAGCACGTAGCTGTCCCGGGGGCGGTCGGCGAGGGCTTCGCCCAGGAAGGTCTCCGCCGCGCCGCGGCCATAGACATTGGCGGTGTCG
>CAINOV010000229.1 GCA_903851655.1 uncultured Caulobacterales bacterium | reverse complement strand
GGCGGCCAGGAGCAGATCACCCATCGCCAGCAGTATCTGAACGCCGCCGGCACGGCTCTGGTGACCGGCTATGGCAACGAGTTCGCCAACAACAGCGGCTGCTCCATCGAGAACAGCACCTGCGCCGGCGACAACAAGTATGTCAGCGAACTGACGGTCGGCTTCTGGCACAAGCCCTATGTGGGCAGCTTCGGCCGCCTCCAGTGGGGCATGCAGTTCTCCAGCGCGACGCTGGGCAAGTTCTCCGGCAACAACGGGTCCTTCGCCAATCCGTCGCTGGGCGCCAAGACCACCGACAACATGGTGTTCACCAGCATCCGTTACTATCCGTTCTGATCGAACGGTCCGGCCTGGCCATCAGGCCTGGATTTCGGGAGGGGGGCGGTCCTTGGGCCGCCCCTTTTTCGTGGGCCGTCTCCGTCTCGGGGCGCTCTCGTCCGGTCGTCGTCAGGCGGCCGGGCCCGCCCCGTCGGGCAGGCTGATCCGCACCACCGGCTGGTCCGCCGCCAGGGCCACGCCCCGCGCCGTCAGGGCCGGAATCAGCTGATAGAGCAGCTCGCTGCGGATCCGGAACACCACCCGCGGCGAGGCCACATAGGCGAAGGCGGTGAACTCCAGCCCCGACGCCCGCGCCTCGGTCAGATAGACCGCCGGCGCCGGCTCCTCCAGCACCTCTGCGTGGGCGGTGATCTGCGCCAGCAGGACGTCCCGCACCACGGACGGATCGGCGCCATGGGCCACCGTCAGGGCGATCTTCACCCGGCCGAGGGATCCGGCATGGGTGACATTGCGGACGGTGCGGGAGATCAGGTCGGAATTGGGCACGATCAGCCGCGAGCGGTCGGGCATCTCGATCTCCGTCGCCCGGACGCTGATCCGGCGGACGTCCCCCTCCAGGTCACCGAGCGCGATCCAGTCCCCCACCTTCACCGGCCGCTCCGCCATCAGGATCAGGCCGGAGACGAAATTGCCGATCACCGACTGCAGCCCGAAGCCGACGCCCACGGACAGGGCGCTGGCGAACAGGGCGATCCGGTCGAAGCTCAGCCCCAGATAGCCGCTGGCCAGCACCAGGGCGACCACGGCGCCGAGATAGGTCACCCCCGAGGCCAGGGAGGCGCGCAGGCCCACATCCATCCCGGTGGTGGGCAGATAGCGGGACTCCAGCCACCGCCGCACCGCCCGGGTGGCCAGGACGCCGGCCACGAACACGCCGATCCCCCCCAGGATGGCGCCCGGCTCCAGGGTCACCTGGCCGAACCGGATCACCATGCTGGTGGAGGTGACCCGCGCGACGAGGTCGGCGGGGGTGGTCCCAAAGGGCGCCAGGACCGCCACCCAGGCCACCAGGATGATCGCCACCCGCACCAGCCCGGCGGCGAGGATGCCCAGCTGCTCCAGGGCCTGGGCGTGCAGCCCCACGGCCAGGCGCCCGAACCGGCCCAGCGGCCAGTCCGGCGACAACAGGGCGGCGAACACGTGGTCGGTCAGCTGGATCAGCAGATAGCTGACCCCCAGGATCGCGGCGATCCAGACGATCTCCCGCGTGACGAAGGCGGCGAAGGCCAGATAGCCGGCCACTAGCCCGAACAGGGCCGCCGCCAGGGCCAGCCAGGCGGCCAGGGCGATCACCACCCAGGTTCCGTCGGACAGGTGGCGGGGTTGCGAGGGGGCGGCGGCGTGGCGCGATCCGTGCGCCTCTGCGCGGTCGGCGCCGATGGCGCTGAGGATGGCGGCGATCAGCAGCAGTTCCGCTCCGACGCACAGGCTGTCGCCGGCGACGGACACGGTGAAGCTGACGCCGAGGATCGACCCGAAGCCCGCCAGCAGGGCGGTGGCGCCGCTGGCCAGGGCGATGGCCCAGGGCGCGGCCCGCAGCCGGCGGGCGGTGGCGTCGCTCACCGGAACCAGGCGCCAGGCCGTCCCGCCCCCGGCGGACTGGATCAGGCCTCCCAGCCCCTGCAGCAGCCCGGCGAAGGCGGCGGTCTGCGCCAGCAGGGCCGGGACCGGGGCCAGGACCGGGGTCAGGGCGCCGGACGTCTCGAGTCCCCAGCCGGCGACGGCCACCGCCAGCCACGGCGTTCCGGCGGCGGTCCCCACCCGCCAGGCGGCCAGGGCGACCCGGCGCAGGGGGCTCGGCGGCCGGTCCAGCCGGGCCCATCGGCGTCCGGCCAGGTCCAGCAGGATGCGCGCCGGTCCCAGCAGCAGCAGGCCCGCCGCCAGGGACAGCCACAGGCGCAGGCGCACGCCGGGGTCGGCCGTCGCCGCCCGGACCTGATAGGCCTCCTCCGCCAGGGCCGCGCCGATGCGCTGGGCGTCGCCGGGCGCCTGGGCCGCGGCGTCGGACCACAGGCGGGTGTCGAACAGGGAGCGATCCCGCCGGGCCAGCGAGCTGGAGAACAGCTGGCGCCGCCGCGCCTCCAGGGCGTTCAGGGTCTGCTCGGTCTCCACGGACAGCAGGTTCGCCTGGATGAATTCGGTGCTGACCGCGCGCTTGAAGCTCAGCAGGTCGTTCCGGGCGTGGGTGATCTCCGGGTCTTCGGGCAGGGCCCCGGGCCCGGGGGGCGATCCCAGCTGGTCCAGCCGCTGGTTGGCGTCGGTCAGCAGGGGGGTCAGGGCGCCCAGGGCGTGGGCCAGCCGCGCGCGGATCGCCGGCGTGGCGGCGATCATGCCCCGCAGGGCGTCGTCGTCCAGGCTTCGGCCCTTCAGCGCCGTGGTGATCTGGCGCAGGTCGCTCTCCGCCCCGTCCACCTCGGCCGCGTCGGCGGCGATGGCGGCGGGGATCGGTTCGGGCGGAGTCGCCGGATGCGCCGGCGCCGCCGTGGCTGCGGTCGCCAGCATGGCGAGTCCGCTCAGCAGGGCGGCGGCGGCGACCCAAAACCCACGATGGCTGATCACGTCATACCTCTTCTTCTCGCACGGCGAAGCCCGGTCCTCCGCCCCCAGACTGGAGCGGAACCGGGACCATCCTGTGGCGCGTCAGTCCCGCGGCGGCGTCCGGCCGGACAGGCGCACCGCTTCGTCCGGGTCCGCCTGCAGGGTCCAGCCCAGGGCGGCGATGTCGGCGGCGGTGAAGGCCGGGTCGGCGTCGTACAGCACGTCATAGATCACCCGCGCCAGTCGGTAGTCTGCGGGGGT
>CAINOV010000228.1 GCA_903851655.1 uncultured Caulobacterales bacterium | reverse complement strand
CGGACCTGTCCGGCACCCTGCGCGACGCCTTCATCATCGAGGCGGAGGATGGGGTGAAAGCCGGTTTCGAAGCGGACCTGAAGGCCCTGGCCGCCGGCAAGGTCCCCGCGGCGACGGCGGCGGATCTGGCCCGGGCCGACGAGGCGCTCAACTCTGCCTACAAGGCCGCCATGTCGCACAGCTACGCCGACCTGACCGGCATCCGGCCCCAGGGGATCCGCGAGGCGGAGCGGGCCTGGATCGTCTATCGCGACGCCTTTGTCCGCTTCGCCGCCGCCCGCTGGCCCTCCGTGTCGCCGGACGCGCTGAAGGCGAAGCTGACCCGGGACCGCACGGCCCTGCTCACCGAGCTGGCCGGGCAGTAGGACCGTTGGCCAATCAAGCCAGGAGGGGGCCGATCAAGCGAGGAGGGGGCCGATCAGGTCAGGACGGCCAGGGTGCGGGCGTCGAAGTCCGCCAGCTCGTCCGTGCGGCCTTCCTTGATCTTCTGCGCCCAGAGGGGATCGGCCAGGATGGCGCGGCCGACGGCCACCAGGTCGAACTCGTCCGTCTCCAGGCGGGCGAGCAGGTCGTCCAGGGACGCCGCCCCTGCGCCGGCGCCGCGGAACGAGGCGGTGAACTCCGCGTTCAGCCCGACCGATCCCACGGTGATGGACGGCTTGCCGGTGACCTTCCGGGCCCAGCCGGCGAAGTTGAGGTCCGAGCCCTCGAACTCCGGCTCCCAGAACCGGCGCTGGGAGCAGTGGAACACGTCCACGCCTGCGTCCGCCAGGGGGTTCAGCCAGGCGCCCATCTCGTCCGGGGTCTTGGCCATCTGCACGGCGTAGTCCTGCTGCTTCCACTGGGACAGGCGCAGGATGACCACGAAGTCCTCGCCCACCGCGGCGCGGACGGCCTTGACCACCTCCACGGCGAAGCGGGACCGCTCCGCCAGGGTGGCGCCGCCCCAGCGATCGGTGCGGGTGTTGGTGCCCTCCCAGAAGAACTGGTCGATCAGATAGCCGTGGGCGCCGTGCAGCTCGAGGGCGTCGAAGCCGAGCGCCTTGGTCTCCGCCGCCGCCCGGGCGAAGGCGGCGATCACATCGCCCACCTCGGAGTCCGTCAGGGGCTCGCCGAAGGTCTTGCCGGGACGCGACAGGCCGGACGGGCTGTCCACCTGGCCGGGGGGCGTCCAGTCGGGGGACGGGTTGCGGACCGAGCCCACGTGCCAAAGCTGCGGCGCGATCTTGCCTCCCTGGGCGTGGACGGCGTCGACCACGGTCTTCCAGGCGGCGAGGGACCGGTCCCCGTGGAAGCGCGGCACATTGGCGTCGTTCACCGACACCGGCCGGTCGACGCCGGTGCCCTCGGTGATGATCAGGCCCACATCCGCCGCCGCCCGCCGGGCGTAGTAGCTGGCCACCTCCGCCGTCGCCACCCCGCCGGGGGACTGGGACCGGGTCATGGGGGCCATGACGATCCGGTTGGGCAGGGTGAGGCCCTTGACGGTGAACGGGCTGAACAGCTTGTCGAGCGAACGGGTGTTCGTGGCGGACATGGAGAGGCCTTGTCTGGAAGATGAAGATGATAACTGATCGATGTTCAGATCATACTGTCACACCGGCGGTGGCAAAGGCCAGCGAGATTTCCTGATCCGGGCTTAACCCCGACCGCGGTAGGGGGGCACGCCCTGGTCCGGAACCCACAGCCCGTCGGGGACCGGGCCGGTCTGGAAGAAGACGTCGATGGGGATGCCGCCCCGGGGGTACCAGTAACCGCCGATCCGCAGCCAGCGGGGCTCTGTCAGGGCGGCGATCTTCTTGCCGATGGCCACGGTGCAGTCCTCGTGGAACGCTCCGTGATTGCGGAAGGCGCCCAGATAGAGCTTCAGGGACTTGGACTCCACCAGCCAGTCCGCCGGCGCATAGTCGATCACCAGATGGGCGAAGTCGGGCTGGCCGGTGACCGGGCACAGGGAGGTGAACTCCGGCGCCACGAAGCGCGCGCAGAACAGGGTTCCGGCATGGGGATTGGGCACGCGCTCCAGCTCCGCCGCGTCGGGATCGGTGGGGGCGTCGGTCATGCGTCCGAGCTGGGTGAGGGCGGAGGTGTCGGTGGTCATCTGGCGGCGGGTCCGGTTGGCGGGTGCGCATCGACGGCGCGGGTCTGTGCCGATATGAGGGTTCCGTGCGAAATGCGCAAAGGCTGAACCGCGGGCGCGGCGACGGATGTGCGAACAGGAGACCGGAACCATGGATGACTTCAAGGGCATGATCGTGCTGGTGACGGGCGCCTCCACCGGCCTCGGGCGGGCGCTGGCGGTGG
>CAINOV010000227.1 GCA_903851655.1 uncultured Caulobacterales bacterium | reverse complement strand
TCAGACCCGGGCGCGGGACCAGATGAACGGCCTGGCGGACAGTGCGGTGCTGGCGGCCGTGACCCCGGAGATGATGACGCGGACCGCCGACGTCGCCCAGGCCGCGGCCCAGGCGGTATTCACCGCCGGCGCCCCGTCCGTCGCCAACGTGAAGTTCGATCCGGCCCAGGTCACTGTGACCGTCGCCGACACGCCCCTGGGCGCCAATCTGAGCCGGACGGTCCGCCTGAGCTGGAGCGGCGCCTACCGGACCGTCTTCACCGGCATTGTCGGCCAGGACAGCCTGCCCATCTCCGGCGAGTCCAGCGCCCGGTCGGCCCTGGCGCCGAGCATCGACTTCTACCTGCTGCTGGACGCCTCTCCCTCCATGGCCGTGGCGGCGACCACGGCGGCCATCGCCCAGATGGAGCAGCAGACCTCCCTCCAGGCCAAGCATGACCGCAACTGCGCCTTCGCCTGTCACGAAGCCAGCCCCGCGGTGCGCGCGGCGCTGCGCTTTCCCAACGACAGCACCAACAACGCCGCCAATCTCGACAACTACGAAAAGGCGGAGGCGGCCGGGATTCCCCTGCGGATCGACCTGGTCCGCTACGCGGTCGAGACGCTGCTGACCCAGGCCCCCATCAGCGCGGCGGTCAACGCCACCCGTTATCGGGTCGCGATCACCAGCTTCGACCTGCAGACGCACCCGCTCAGCCCGCTGACGTCGGACTTCCCCGCCGCGGCGACGGCGGCGAAGGGGCTCGCGCCGCTGGAGGTCTGGAGCAACAACTTCCTGACCCAGGCCGCGGCGGGGGCCGACAAGCAGAACAACGACACCGACACCTATATCAACGGCGCGCTGACGACGCTCAACAGCCAGATGCCGAAACCGGGGCTGGGGACCAAGGCCCCGGGGGACACGCCGCAGGAGGTCGTCTTCCTGATCACCGACGGCGTGAACGACTACGACATCGGGGCCGGCCGGACGATCGAGGCCATCGACGATGTGGGCGGGACCGACAGCCGGGCCGGGACCCATTCGGTGTGCGCGGCGATCAAGGCCCGCAACATCCGCATCGCTGTCCTCTATCTGACCTACCACCCCATGGCCAATGTCACCCAGGGAGCCACGGCGATCAACGACATCCCCGACATCCTCGCCCCGGACGCGGCCGCCTGTGCGTCCCCGGGGCTGTATTTTCAGGTGGACACCAATGGCGACGTCAGCTCGGCCCTGCTGACCATGTTCCAGAAGGTCATCGCCACGGCCCGCCTCACCGCCCCGGCGCAAACCGCCTCTCCCTGATCCGGTTACCAGCATAAACTGAATCGTAACTCTATATTACAACCTGAAATTAAGCCATTTCGGTCACCCTCAGACGTCGAATTCTGTCTTCTGGCAGCAGAAGAACAGAGCGTGTCTTCAGGCGACTGCGCGCCAGCGGCCCTGTTCCAGCGGGCCGGGCCGGGTCGGAGATAGGGCGAGAGCGGGTCCGGGGCTGTGTTGAACGATCTGAGAAATCGTCTTGGAAAATTCAGGTCGGACCCGAAGGGCGCGACGGCGGTGGAGTTCGCCCTGGTGTCGGCCCCGCTGATCGCCGTGGTCCTGGCCATGCTGCAGACCTCGATCATCTTCTTCTTCGACCAGGCCCTGCAGTCGGCGACCCAGACCTCCGCCCGGCAGCTGATGACCGGCGCGGCCCAGACCTCGGGCATGACCCAGGCGCAGTTCAAGCAGCTGGTCTGCACCAACGCCTCGACGGCGTTCAATTGCGCCAACATGCTGGTGGACGTGCAGTCTGCGTCGAACTTCGCGGCCATCAACGCCAGTCCGATCACGGTCACCTACAATGGCGCAGGCCAGGTGACCAATGTCTGGAACTACAGTCCCGGCAATCCCGGCGACATCGTCATCGTGCGGGTCATGTACGACTGGCCGATCTTCGGCCAGCTGCTGGGCATCGGCCTTGGCGGGCAGCCGGACGGCGGCCATCTGCTGGTGGCCACCGCCGTCTACAAGAACGAGCCGTACCAATGACGCGGCCCGCCCTGCGCCCCTGTCTCCAGCGGTTCCGGCGCGACCGGCGCGGCGTCGCGCTGGTCGAATTCGCCCTGATCTTTCCGATGCTGATCCTGCTGTATTTCGGCGGCTACGAGGTGTGCCGGATGACGGCGACCTACCGCAAGCTGACCGACACCACGGTCGAGGTCGCCAACGTGACCGCGCAGTACAACAGCGTGAGCGGCTCCGATGTCGCCACGATCTTCGCGGCCACGTCCCAGATCATGGCGCCCTACCCCACGGCAAGCCTGAGCATGGTCCTCTCCGAGGTCACCACCGACGCCAACAGCGTCGCCACCGTGACCTGGAGCCAGGCCTATAACGGCGCTACCGCCCTGGTCGCCGGCAGCGCCGTGACCATGCCGGCGGGCCTCGCCGCGCCCAGCTCGAACTACATCCTCGTCCAGGCGAGCTACAGCTACACGCCCACGGTCGGAACGGCGTTCATCGCGTCCGTGCCGATGACGTCGAGCATCTACATCATTCCGCGGAACTCCCCGTCGATCCCCTACACAGGCTAGAGGTGGTCATGAAACCGTCGCTCAACCCCGTCTCACGCGTCGCCCGGTCGGTCCGGTCGATGTTGCCGAACACCCGCGGGAACGTCGCCGTCACCGTCGCCGTCATGCTGGCGCCCCTGGTCCTGGCCGTGGGGATGAGCACGGACTACACCCTGGCCCGAACCCGGCAGGACCGGCTGAACGGCATCGCCGACACCGCCGCCCTGGCCGCGGTGACGCCGACCATGATGAACCAGACCACGGCCACGGCCCAGGCCGCGGCCCTGGCGGTGATCCGCTCCGGCGTCGCGACCATTCCGAACCTGACCTACAACGCCAGCGACATCACCGTGACGGTGAACGACACCACCAACGGCACCAATGTCACCCGGGTGGCCACGGTCAACTTCGCGGCCCAGTCCACCACCGTCTTCTCCTCCATTCTCGGGGTGAACACCCTGCCGGTCACCGGGGCGTCGTCCGCCAAGTCGTCCGTCTCCCCCAAGATCGACTTCTACATGCTGCTGGACACCTCCCCGTCCATGGCCATCGCCGCCACGACCGCGGGGATCAACACCATGGTCTCCAACACGGCCAGCCAGGGCGGGTGCGCCTTCGCCTGCCACGAGACCCACCCGTCGTCGGACAATCTCGGCAACCCGGGGGGGATCGACAACTACCAGCTGGCGCGGAACCTGGGGGTGACCCTGCGGATCGATCTGGTGAATTCCGCGGTGCAGGACCTGATGACCCTGGCGCCCACCACGGCGACGCAGAACTATACGAGCTACCGCGCCGCGCTCTACACGATCGACTACAACTTCACCCAGCTGAGCCCGCTGACCAGCAACTTCGCGGCGGCCAAGACCGCGGCGGGGACCCTGCAGGCGGTCACGGTCTACAACAACAACTGCCTGACCGTCAGCAACTGCAACAGCGACGAGGACTCCTATCTCGACATGGGGCTGCAGCAGATGAACACCCTCATGCCCAACCCCGGAACCGGCACCGGCAACGCCGGCGACACGCCGGAAGAGGTGATGTTCATCGTCACCGACGGGGTGGAGGACTATGTCTACAACGGCAGCCGGAACTATGGCCCGATCAACGTGAACGCCAACTACTGCACAACGATCAAGAACCGGGGGATCCGCATCGCCTTCCTGTACCTGACCTACAACCCGCTGCCGACCAACGGCTGGTACAACACCTATATCGCGCCGATCCAGAGCTCGATCGCCACCACGGCGCAGAACTGCGCGTCCCCGGGCCTGTACTTCCAGGTCAGCACCGACGGGGACGTGTCCGGCGCCCTGAAGAGCCTGTTCCAGAAGGCGGTGTCCACCGCGCACCTGGTGTCCATGTCCTGACGCCGTCCCATCGGCCGGCCGCACACGAGAAAGGCCCGGGGCGTCGCCGCCCCGGGCCTTTCCCTCATGCAACCCGAACGAACGGGGGGCGCGTGAGCCTAGCGGGTGGCGACGACGGCGTCGCCGGCCGGGGCGCGGCGGGCGGTCACGGCCGGGGCCGCGGCGCGGCTGCGCTCATAGCGGTGCAGGGCCGACTTGAAGGTCTCGCGCTCGCAGTTGGGACGCTCATAGGCGCCGGCGGGATCGCCGTCATAGGCGGACTTGCAGGCCTCGGCGGCGGCGCCGGCGAGGGACGCGCGGACTTCCGACGGCGACTTGCCGGCGGTGCTGACGCGATATTCGCCAGCCTGGGCGGCGCCGGCGACGAACAGGGCGCCGAGGGCGAGGATAAGGGTACGGTTCATGTGATTTCTCCGAAAAGATATGAAAGACAATCTTTCCGGACGCTTCCTTGCCCGCGTTATCTTGCAGGCCGTCGGGGCGACTCGCCGCAGCGGCCGACCTCCATAGGCTCCAGATAGGGGCTATCTAAGCATTGTCAACATTTCAGCCCGGAAATTGTCGCACAGCCCCGGCGCCCCCGGTTCGGCGCCCGTTCGACAGGCGCCTGACGCCAAACTGATCAATGTTCACTCACCCGCGCCGCCGGCCCTTACGCTTCGTTAAGCGAGGTCAACCATGGTACGCTCCGTATCCTGACATCAGCGAGCCCGCCATGCCCGTCCCTTCGAGTCTCCGTTTCGGCCTGCCGGTTCTGGCGGCGACGCTGTGTGGCGGGATGGCCGGCGCCGCCGCCGCCCAGACGGCCCAGGCCACCACCACCGTCAGCTCCAGCTGGGTGATCCTGCCCTCGGAGGAGGTGGTGTACCGCTACTATCCCAAATACCAGCAGGACCACGGGATCGCCGGCGTGGCCGAGATCAACTGCCGCGTCCGCAACCGCCGCGATCTGGACCAGTGCCTGATCAAGTCCGAGACCCCGGCCGGCGCCGGCTTCGGCGAGGCGGCGGTGAAGATGGCCCAGGCGGAATTCCATGTGCTGCCCGAGCCGACCACGGGCTCTGAGGTCGCCTCCACCGTGACCCTGCGGGTGGCCTTCACCCCCAAGCTCGCCGGGGACTCCGAGGCCGCCGTCGCCGCCTCGGCCCCCGCCACCGCGGCGGTGGGCGCCGACGACCCGGCGGCGGTGATCGCCTGGGGCCAGTCCGTGCTGCAGCAGGACTGGCGCTACGCCGCCCCGGCCCGGGGGCAGATCTCCTTCTGGAAGGCCAGCGCCCGGCTCTCCCCCACGACGGTGCGGGGGACGGTCCGCTACGAATATTTCGCGCCGGCCAATGCGGCGCCGGGCGCGGTGCGCTCTTCGGTGGTGGACTATGAGTTCGACTGCGCCGGCCACGCCTATCGGCCCCTGGGGGTGACCACCTATCAGCAGCCCAATCTCGGCGGCGCGCCCACCGTGCTCAGCGGCGCCGCCGCCGGATCGCAGAAACTGGCCGCCGGCTCCGTCCTCGAGGACGCGGCCTCGCGGGTCTGTCAGTTCGACTCCGCGGGCGCCGGAACGGCGAAGATGGCCGCCACCTCCGCCTCGCCCAGCAAGCCGTAGCGCCCCGGCGCCAGGTCGTCCGGCAGGGCGAGCCCGCCCACCCGGTCCCGGTGCAGGGCCTCCACATGATTGCCCACCGCCGCAAACATCCGGCGGACCTGATGGTAACGCCCCTCCGTCACCGTCAGGAAGGCGGTGGTGGGGGTCAGCGGCTCCAGCACGGCCGGGGCCACGGGCTTGTCATCCCCCTCCAGCATCAGCGTTCCCGAGGCGAACCGGGCGACTTCCGACCCGTCCAGGGGCCGCGCCAGGGTGGCCAGGTAGCGCTTGGGCACGTGGCGGCGGGGGGAGATGATCCGGTGCAGCAGGTCGCCGTCATCGGTCAGCAGCAGCAGCCCGGAGGTGTCCTTGTCCAGCCGGCCGACGGTGGAGATGGCCGGCTCCCGGCTGCGCCAGCGGGGGGGCAGCAGGGAATAGACCAGGGGGCCGGCGTCCTTGTGCGAGCAGGTGACGCCCAGCGGCTTGTGCAGCATCAGCACCACGCCCGGCGGCGGGTCCAGCCTCTGGCCGCGGACGGTCATCCGCTCCACCAGGGTCTGGGCCGCCGCGATCTTCATGTCCGCGGCCTTGACCGGGGCGCCGTCCAGCAGGATCTGGCCGGCGCGCACCATCTGCTGCACCTCCCGGCGGGAGCCGTAGCCCATGTTCGACAACAACCGGTCCAGGCGGACGATGACGCTCATTTTCGCGCCTCATAGACCTTGAAGCCCGCCGCCTCCCGGGCCGGGGCGACGCGGGTGAACAGGCGGGCGAGGCTCTCCTCGTAGGGCAGGTGCCGGTTGGCCACCAGCCACAGCACGCCGCCCTTGCGCAGCACCGCCGCCGCCCGCGCCACAAAGGCGACGCCCAGGGCGCGGCTCTCCGTCCCGGAGTCGTGGAACGGCGGGTTCATGGCCACGAAGTCGAGGCCGGACAGCTCCGGCGTCTGGCGCGCATCGCCCCAGACGATCTGCGCCCGGGGGTCCGCCACATTGCGCCGGGCCGCGTCGATCGCCCGGCGGTCGATGTCCACGAGGGTGAGGGCCGTGACGGCGGGAGAGGCGAGGACCGACAGGGCGATCTGGCCGACGCCGCAGCCCAGGTCCGCGCCCGCGCCGCTGAGGGGGGGCAGGTGCTTGAGCAGGAGCTGCGTCCCCGGGTCCGGACGGTCCCAGCTGAACACGCCGGGCTGGCTCCACAGGTCGAGGGCCGCGGGGCGCTGCAGGCCGCCGGCGGCCAGGGCCGCGTCCAGCCCCTCCGGCGCGGCGGGGCGCAGGGCGCGGCAGATGCGCTGGTGCCGGCGGCCGGTCTCCTCCACCTCGCAGCCGAAGCCGGTGAGCTCTCCGCGCAGGCGGGCGCCGCCCCGGTCCTTGGGGGCCAGCACGATCAGCTCTCCGCCCGGTTTCAGGGCCCGCAAGGCGAGGGCCTCCACATAGCGCCGCTCCACCGTGCCGGGCGGGGCGGCGACCACGGCGCGGTCGCAGCTGTCCGGCGCCAGGGTCTCCAGCGGAGTCGATCCGGGAACCAGGGGCGAGGTCTGCAGGGCGTCTGCGCCCGCCTCCGCCAGCTCGGGCGACGGGGCGCCGTAGACGAGCACGGCGGCGGAGGGGGGCGGGGCGGGGGTCAGGTCCTTGGACATCCGCCCCGAGTGCGGCGCCGCCCGCCGGAAGTCCAGCCCTGACGGCGCCCGACGCCCCGCCGGGACTCTGGTGGAACCCGCCCGGGATTGCTAAGTCTGCCCGCATCATCTCGCCAGACCGGGGAACTTCATGGCCGACGCCGCGGCGTACTATTACGAACCCGCCGCCGGGCACGGCCTGCGGCACGACCCGTTCAACGCCATTGTCGGACCTAGGCCGATCGGCTGGATCGCCACCCGCAGCCCGGACGGGGCGCGCAACCTCGCCCCCTACAGCTTCTTCAACGCCTTCAACTACGTGCCGCCGATCATCGGCTTCTCCACCATCGGCTGGAAGGACACGGTGGCCAATGCGCAGGCCACCGGCGTGTTCGTCTGGAACCTGGCCACCCGGGCCCTGGCCGACGCCATGAACGCCAGCTGCGCCCCCGTGGGCCCGGAGGTGGACGAGTTCGCCCTGTCCGGCCTGACGCCGGTCCCCGGTCGGCGGGTGGCGGCGGACCTGGTGCTGGAAAGCCCGGTCAATTTCGAGTGCCGGGTCACCCAGATCCTGCGCCTGACCACCGCCGCCGGCGCCGAAGTCGACACCTGGCTGACCCTGGGCGAGGTGGTGGCCGTGCACATTGACCCGACCCTGATCGAGGAGGGCGTCTACAACACCGGCAAGGCCCGCCCGATCCTGCGGGCCGGGCGCATGGGGGACTATGTGGAGGTGCGGCCGGACGCCTTCTTCGAGATGCGCCGCCCCCTCTAGTCCGGCCGGGAAACACAGCCGCGGCCGCGCAGCTTTGCAAGGCGCGCCGCCTGTGGCACAGCACAGATCGCAGAGGGAGCTTCGACCATGGCCGCCACGATGACGCATGACGCCGAGGCCCCCGCAGAGGCCCTGCCCCTGTCGCAGGTGGCCGCCGTGGGCGTAGGCAACGCGCTGGAGTTCTACGACTTCCTGTCGTTCTCGTTCTTCGCTCTGCAGATCGGCCACACCTTCTTTCCCGCCAGCCAGACCTCCCACGGCCTGCTCTACGCCCTGGCCACCTTCGGGGTCGGCTTCCTGACCCGGCCCCTCGGCGGCCTCGTGCTGGGCGCCTATGGCGACCGGGTGGGGCGCAAGCCGGCCATGATCCTCAGCTTCTCCCTGATGGGCGTGGCCATCTTCGGCCTGGCCCTGACCCCCGGCTACGCCCAGATCGGGATCGCCGCGCCGATCCTTCTGGTGGTGTTCCGCCTGATCCAGGGTTTCGCCCTGGGGGGCGAGGTGGGCCCCTCCACCGCCTTCCTGATGGAGGCCTCCCCCGTGCATCGCCGGGGCCTTTATATCGGCCTGCAGATGGCCACCCAGGACCTGGCCGTGCTGGTGGCGGGGATCGTGGGCTTTGTCCTGTCCCTGGTGATGAGCCCGGGCGTGCTGGACGCCTGGGGCTGGCGGGTGGCGTTCCTGCTGGGGGCGCTGATCGTGCCCTTCGGCATCGCCGTGCGCCGGGGCCTGCCGGAGACCTTCCATGCGCACCAGCGGACCGCCGCCCCGCCGACCAAGGCGATCAGCCACGCCCGGGTGGTGGTGCTGGGGATCCTGATGCTGGGCGCCTCGACCATCGCCTATTACGGCATCGAGTACATCAACACCTACGCCCAGGACACGCTGCACCTGTCGGTGAAGCTGGCCTTCGGCGCCACCATCGTGCTGGGTTCGGTCATGGTGGTGACGGACGTGCTGTGCGGCCTGCTGACGGACAAGGTCGGGCGGCGGCCGGTGATGATCGCGGCGTCGGCCTGCGTCGTACTGGTGATCGCGCCGGCCTTCACCCTGCTGAACCGGTTTCCCCAGCCGGGGGTGATCTTCGCCGTCACGGCGGTGCTGGGAATCCTCAGCGCGCTGATCACCGGCCCGGCCCTGATCGCCGTGACCGAGAGCCTGCCGCGCCACGTGCGCTCCGGCCTGCTGGGCGCGCTCTACGCCGTGGCCATGTCGGCCTTCGGCGGCACCACCCAGTTCGTGGCCCGGGGGCTGATCGAGGTCAGCCACAACCCCGTGGCGCCGGCCTTCTACATCACCGGCGCCATGGTGGTGGGCATCGTCTGCATGGTCCTGCTGGGCGAGACCGCCCCCGCCCGCCGCCGCAAGGCGGACTAGCTCCGGGCGCCAGCCCCGAAGACTAGCTGCGGCGACGCCAGACCGTCAGCTGAGCCAGGGTGTGCTGGTGCTTGCGCGCCGTCTCGCGGATGACGAAGGGCACGTCCTGTGGCGGGGCGATCTCCTCGAAGTCCGCCGCCAGCGCCAGTTGCAGGGCGCGATAGGTGGTCACCGCCTCCCCGTTCTCGCGCACGCCGCCCAGCCAGTTGGCCCTGGGCGTGAACGCCTCCAGCCACGTGTAGGGCGAGGTCAGGACCAGGACGCCGCCCGGCTTGATGCGCCGGCCGATGTCTTCCAGGAACCGGGCCGGCTCCCGCAGGCGGTCGATCAGATTGGCCGCCAGCACCAGGTCATAGCCCGTATATTGCGGCTTCAGGTTCAGGGCGTCGCCCTGGCTGAACTTCACCCGGCCCGCCTGCTCAGGCCCCAGACCCAGGGGATCGAGGCGGACCTCGTGGTAGTCGACCAGCTCGCCTTCCACCGGCAGGGTGTAGCGATAGCTGCCCTGGGCGATCAGTTGCAGGGCGGCGTCGATGAAGCGAGCTGAGAAGTCCACCCCGTCCACATGCTCGAACCCGCGGGCCAGCTCCAGGCTGGCGCGGCCCACGGCGCAGCCGATGTCCAGGGCCCGGCCGCCGTCCGGCGCGTGCCGCAGGGCGATCTCCGCCAGGGCCTTCGGGAAGTTGGGCACGGCGAAATGCTCTGCGCCATAGTGGAAGTCCAGATACTGGCAGACCTGTTCGTCGGTTTCGTAGGGATTTTCCAAGGCGGGCTCTTTGTAGCTGGACACGACGTAGCGCAGGCCCGCGTGCTGGAAGAAATGGCGGCGGAAGGCGTAGCGGGACGAGGCCAGGGCCTCGTTGCCGGTGGAGATCCAGCTGCCGCCCTTGATCAGGTCGTGCTTGCCGTCGAAGGTCGGGGTGGAGAAGTCGTCATAGCGCGGATGCACGGCGAAGCCGTCGAAGCCGCTGATCGGCGTCGAGGTCCACTGCCAGACATTGCCGACGATGTCGAAGAAGCCGTCCCCTTGCGGAAACAGGTCGACGGGGCAGGAACTGGCCCAGTGGGCCAGGTTGATGTTGCCGGGCGCAACCTCCCAGTCGGGCTGATCGCCGGGAACCCGGGCGCGCAGGGCCGCCCATTCCGCCTCGCAGGGCAGCTGCACCGACCGGCCGGTGGCGGCGGCCTTCCAGCGACAAAAGGCCTGGGCCTCCAGGGCGTTGACCTCCACCGGCCAGTCCCAGGGCATGGGGACCTCCCGGGTCATCAGGCGCAGGCGCAGCGTGTCGGGGCTTTCGGGGTCGCCGACCCAGAAGGTGGGCGCCCTGGCCCCGGCGAAGCGGCGCCAGCCGTCGCCCTCGTCCGTCCACCAGCGGGGATCGGCATAGCCGCCCGCCTGGACGAATGCGAGATACTCGGCGTTGCTGACCAGCAGGGCCGAGGCCTCGAACGGCGCCAGGGTCACCCGCCGCTCGCCATATTCGTTGTCCCAGCCATAGGTGGCGTCGCGCTTGCCCAGCACGATCTCGCCGCCGGCGACGGGGACCAGCCGGTTGGCGGGGACGGCGGCGCGGTCATGGCGGGCCATCTCGCACACCGGCCAGTGGGGCTGGTCCCGCACCCAGTCCAGGGGCAGCTGGCGCAGCAGCACGCTGGAGGTCTCCAGGTGGATGCGCTCGTGCTCGATCCCCATCAGGATCACCCAGGCGGGGCTGTTCCAGGTGATGGGCAGGGTCAGGGGCATGGACAGGATATGGTTCGACACCAGCTCCCGCACCCGGGCGCGATAGGCCCGCAGCTCGGCCACGGTCGGCCAGGCGTAGTTCCCCTCGTCCAGGTCGTCCCAGCTCATCTCGTCGACGCCGATGGCCACCAGGGCCTCGATCGACGGGTCGATCCGCCGGTCGATCTGGCCGTCCGCCAGCAGCTTGTTCACGAAGAACGCCGCCGTGTGGCCGAAATAGAAGATCAGCGGGTGCCGCAGGGGGATTGCCTTGACGTAGAAGCCCCGCTCGTCGGCGATGATGTCGAACAGGCTGTCGTAGAGGTCGAAGGTCTGATGGAAATAGGCCAGGATTTCCTGACGCTTGGCCAGCACCGAAGGCCCGTCGAGACGCAAGGTCCGGGTCGGCGGCGGCAGCTGGGGCGCATCGGTCTGGAGAGCGTCGGCCGTTCGCAAGGCAAGGTCCTGTCAGAAAGGGCTTTGACCGCCACGGCGGCCCCGCAGCGGATTACGGCGCCTGGATCGTGAAGGCTTCACGTCGCCGAGATTGGACGGAATCCGCAACAACTACACACAGTTAAGTATTATGAGGAACGTAAATAGGTCCTGCCGCCTGGGGATGCAATGCGCGAGTGACGGAAATGTCGAAACGTCACGACGATTCCCCAAGCCTCCCGCTCACGGTCCCGTCCGCGTCACCGGGGGCGGGGTCCAGCCGCCGTCCAGCGCCTCCCGCTTCGGCAGATAGAGCCTCAGGGTCAGGTTGAACGGTCCGGCGAGGGTGGGAAGCCAGTTGGCCGCCCGGTGCGGATCCGCTGGCGGGGTCTGGCCGATCTGCAGGTCCAGGGATCCGTCCCGGTTGTAGACCAGCGGGTCCCGGTCCCCCACGGCGTAGCGGCGCTCGGGCGACAGCAGCGGAAACCCTTCCCCGTCATAGGCGGTCAGGGACCAGAAGGCGCCGGCGGGGGGCAGCTGGTCCTTGCTGAAATGCAGGACATAGCCGTTGGTCCCGACCAGCGGCTTGCCGTCCGCATCCTCGTCGGTGGTGGGATAGACGGCGTCCTCGATCCGGTTGGCGCCCAGACCGCCCAGGGCCACCCGCGCCCGGAACCCGTAGTCCCCCCCATAGGCGCCCAGATGGCCCGGCTGGAAGAACCACGTCCCCCGCCGCAGCAGGCCGCCGAACCGCTGCGCCTTCAGTCCCGCCAGACCGTCGCGGACCGCCCGGCGCACCCCGGCCTGGACCTCCGGCGACTGCTTCGCAAGATCGTAGGGCTGGCCGGGGCGGAAGCCGATCCGCGCCAGCAGGGCCATCACCGGCTGGTCCGCGTCATGCGGCGGATAGAGCCCCGCAAGCTCCGCTCCCCGGGCGAAGAACTGGTCCGCGGACAGGCTGGCCATCAGCCGCGCCGGCGGCGCGAACCGGTCGAAGGACAGGTCCGTCACCGGCGGTCCCGGGGGAACCGACGGCGTCAGCGTGATCTGCTGCTGCAGGGCGTGGACATGCGCATAGTCGGCGGGACCGTTGGTCTGGATGCGGGCGATCAGCCAGACCTTGTCGGTGGGCGCGCGCAGCACCTGGGCGTCCGCCGGCGCCGCGCCGGTCCAGCTGCGGCTGACGATCAGGAAGCGCCCGCCGGCCTGGCCCAGGGTGCGGGAGCCGGGGACGGCGAACACGTCGGTCCACATGTCCATCAGCGGCAGCAGGTAATAGCGGTCAAGGCCCGGCTTCACCGCCAGCGTCACCGGCCCCTGCGACACGTCGATCCAGCCGATGGAATAGAGGGTGTCGAAGTTCGGCCGGACGATGATCCGGTCCTCCCCCCGGGGAAAGGCCGCGGCGGGGGCCAGCACGTTCTCCACCGCCGTCCGCGGGGCCCGGCCGGGCCCGGTCACCGTGGTCATGGCGCGGCGGGTGAAGTCCATGGTCAGCAGGGGGAACAGGAAATCATAGCCCTCCCGGGCGATGGCGTAGGCCTCCTCCTGCGTCACCGACGCGGCCGCCGCGGACGGACCGGGCCCGGGCGCCGCCGTCGCGGAGACCGCGGACAGAACGAGGCCGACGGCCGCCAGACACGCGAGCCCAAGCCGCGCAAGTCGAAGATCGGCCCATCGCCGCAGCAGCATCATCCTGTCCTCCCCCTGTCGCCGCCCCGACGGACGGCGCGCGCGCATTCTCGGACTAAGGCTCCGGGCGCTGCGCAGTGATCATCCTCCGGATACGCCGCACATGACAAGCCGCTTGCGCCCCGGCTAGAGTGCGGACGCCCTCTGTCCTCAGGAAATCCATGTCCCGTCCCGTCCTTGGCGTCATCTGCTGCAACCGGTCCGTGGGGACCGAAATGGCGCAGGCGGTGATGCAGCGCTATGTGGTGGCCGCCCTGCGCCACGCCGACGCCGCGGCCCTGCTGATCCCCTCCCTGCCCGAGCTGATGCGGGCCGAGGAGGTGGCGCCGCGGATCGACGGCCTGCTGCTCACCGGCAGCCCGTCCAATGTGGAGCCGCACCGCTATGGCCACGGGGACGCCGAGGACGCCTACGGCCCCTTCGACCCCGACCGGGACGAGATGACCTTCAGCCTGATCCGGGCCATGATCGCCAGGGGCCGGCCGGTGTTCGGCATCTGCCGCGGCTTCCAGGAGCTGAACCTGGCCTTTGGCGGCACCCTGCGCCGGGACTGCGCCACCCATCCGGAGCTGGTCGGTCACCACGCCCCCGACGAGGTCGCGTTCGACGCCCTGTTCGACCACACCCACCCAGTGGCGCTGACCCCCGGCGGCCGGCTGGCCCAGGCCTATGGGCGCACGGCGCTGACCGTCAATTCCGTGCACTATCAGGGGGTCGACCGGCTGGGCGAGGGCCTGGAGGTCGAGGCCCGCGCCCCCGACGGGCTGATCGAGGCGGTGTCCGGGCGGATCGACGGCGCCCAGGTGCTGGCGGTGCAGTGGCACCCCGAATGGCATGTGGACCGCCACCCGGACAGCCAGCGCTATTTCCACATCCTGGGCGAGGCCCTGCGCGCCTGACCTGACCTGAGCTGGAGCCCCGATGCGGAACCCCCGTCCCTTCATCACACCCGTGATCGCGCCCGTGATCGCCGCCCTGGGCCTCCTTGCCGCCCTCCCGCCGAGCCCGGCCCGGGCGGCGGCGCCGCTGGACGCGGCGGCGGTGGCGGCGTCGGACGTCTATGGCGCCCGGGCGGCGGCGGAAATCCTCAAGGCCGGCGGCAACGCCGTCGACGCCGCGGTGGCCCTGGCCTTCGTCGAGGCCGTCACCTATCCCGAGGCGGGCAATCTCGGCGGCGGCGGCTTCGCCACGGTCTGGTTCGAGGGCAGACCCTATTTCCTCGACTATCGCGAGACCGCCCCCGCGGCGGCCACGGCGGGCATGTATCTGGACGCCCGGGGGGAGGTGATCCCCGACCTCAGCCTGGTGGGCAACCTGTCCTCCGGCGTGCCGGGGACGGTGCGGGGCATGGGCGAGCTGCACCACCGGTTCGCCCGGCTGTCCTGGGCGCGGGACCTGGCCCCGGCGATCCGGCTGGCCCGCCGCGGCTTCGTCGTGGACAAGACCCTCATCGCCCAGCTGCACGGGGAGGATGTGGCGAACTTCAAGTCCGACACCAACTTCGCCCGCTATTTCGGCGGCCTGACCCTCGGCCAGACCCTGCGCCAGCCGGAGCTGGCCAAGACCCTGCAGCGCATCGCCCGCGGGGGGCCGGACGCCTTCTACCAGGGCCGCACCGCGGAGCTGCTGGTGGCGCAGATGGGGCGCGGCAAGGTCAAGGGCCTGATCACCCGGGCGGACCTGGCCGGATACCGGGCGGTCTGGCGGGACCCGCTGGTGGTGAACTGGCGCGGCTTCCAGGCGATCACCGCCCCGCCCCCCAGCTCCGGCGGGGTCGCTTTGATGCAGATGCTGCAGATGAAGGAGGACGCCGCCCCCCTGTTCGCCGGCGTGGCCCTGAACTCCCCGCAGTACATCCACCTGGTGGCGGAGATCGAGAAGCGGGTGTTCGCCGACCGGGCGGAATACATGGGCGATCCGGGCTTCGTGACGGTCCCCGTGGCCCGGCTGATCGACCCCGCCTACAGCGCGCGGCGAGCCCGGGAGATCAATCCGGACCGCCCCTCGCCCCTGGCGGCGGTGACGCCCGGCCTGGAAAAGCCGCAGACCACCCACTTCTCGGTGGTCGACCGCTGGGGCAATGCGGTGTCCAACACCTACACCCTGAACGGCTGGTTCGGCTCAGGCGTCGTGGTGGAGGGCGCGGGCTTCCTGATGAACGACGAGATGGACGACTTCTCCGCCAAGCCGAACACCCCCAACGGCTCCGGCGTGGTGGGGGGCGACTCCAACGCCATCGCCTCGGGCAAGCGTCCCCTGTCCTCCATGACCCCCACCATCCTGACCCGGGACGGTCAGGTGTCGATGGTCATCGGCACGCCGGGAGCGTCGCGGATCTTCACCTCGATCTTCCAGATGCTGGCCGACGTCTATGACTACCACCTGCCCCTGGCGCAGGCGCAGAGGCAGTTCCGCTTCCACCACCAGCTGCTGCCGGACAACGTGATCTTCAACGAGCCCTGGGCGAAGTTCCCGGCCGAGGTCACGAAGGGGCTGGAGGCCCGGGGCTACAGGGTGCAGGAGCAGAGCTGGAATGGCGACATCGAGGCCATCCAGATCGTCGGCCGCATGCCGCACCCCTCCGCCGACCCCCGGGCCCGGGGCTACGCCCTGGTCATTCGCTGAACCCGGTCAGAACTCGTCCCAGGTTTCCTTCGCCGCGGCCTGGTCCGGCGCGGTCCGCAGCGCCAGGGCCGATCGTCCGCCGCCCCCCGCGGTCCGGGCCGCGGGCCTGGCGCGCGGCGGCGCGGCGTCCCTGCGACCCGGCGCCGCCACGGCCGACAGGCGGAAATGGCCGACCTGCCGGGCGAGCGCCGCGGCCTCGACCTTCAGGCTGCCCACCGCCGCAGTGGCCTGCTCCACCATGGCCGCGTTCTGCTGGGTGAACTGGTCCATCTGGTTGACCGCCACATTCACCTCGTTCAGCCCGCCGGACTGTTCCTGCGCGGACTTGGAGATCTCCCCGATCAGCTGGTCGATCTCGCTGACCCGCGTCACGATGCCGCCCAGGGCCTTGCCGGTCTCGCCCACCAGGCGCACCCCTTGCCCCACCTGGGCCGAGCTGGAGGAGATCAGCGCCTTGATCTCCTTGGCGGCGTCGGCGGAGCGCTGGGCCAGCGCCCGGACCTCCTGCGCCACAACGGCGAAGCCGCGGCCGGCGTCGCCCGCCCGGGCCGCCTCCACCCCCGCGTTCAGGGCCAG
>CAINOV010000226.1 GCA_903851655.1 uncultured Caulobacterales bacterium | reverse complement strand
GTCAAAAATACAAAACTCAATAAACTAGCCGTCATTCCCGGGCGACGACCCGGGACCCTGGGTCAGGATGTGGCGCCATGTCCGGCTGGAGGTTCCCGCCTCAAGGGCGGGAATGACGGCTATAAAAAAATACAAAATACCTGTCATTCCCGGGCGAAGACCCGGGAACCTTGCTCCGGACCTGGCGCCGCATCCGGATGGAGGTTCCCGCCTCGAGGGCGGGAATGACATGATTTCATGGATATAGTTTTGTCGTCAGTCTCGGCCTTGAGCCGAGACCCTCGATCAGGACCGACCCCCGCTTTGCGGAACGCCGACGGCGACCCTATCTATCGTCCACACATCACCGGGGTCCTGATCGCATGAGCCGTCTTCGTTCCATCGCCGCCGGGGCCCTCGCCCTCGGCCTCGTCGTCTCCGCCGCCGCCGCCGCCGCCGAGCCGAACCCCATCGCCGCGGCCCTGGCCGACGCCTCGCGCCCGCAGAAGGCCCGGGACCTGGACGCCGCGCGCAAGCCCGCCGAGGTGCTGGCCTTCGCCGGCGTCAAGCCCGGGGACAAGGTCGCCGACCTGATGCCGGGCGCCGGCTACTACACCCTGCTGTTCAGCGACATCGTCGGCGCGCGGGGGCATGTCTACGCCGTGGTGCCCACCGAGATCCTGAAGTTCGGCCCCCGCGCCACCGAGGGCGTCACCGCCCTGCAGGCGGACCACAAGAACGTCTCCCTCACCTCGCCGCCGATCAACGCCTTCGCCACGGCGGACAAGCTGGACATGGTCTGGACGAGCTGGAACTACCACGACTTCCACGACCCCTTCATGGGCCCGGCGGACCTGCCCAAGGTGAACAAGGCGATCTTCGACGCCCTGAAGCCCGGCGGGGTCTATCTGATCGTCGACCATGCGGCCCAGCCGGGCTCCGGCGTGCGCGACACCAACACCCTGCACCGGATCGACATCGAGACGGTGAAGGCCGAGGTGCTGGCGGCGGGCTTCGTGCTGGACGGCGCCTCGCCCCTGCTGGCCAATCCCGACGACGCCCACACCCTGAACGTGTTCGACGGCAAGATCCGCGGCCATACGGACACCTTCGTGCTGAAGTTCCGCAAGCCGAAGGCGTGAGCGGCGCTGGGTCCTGACGGAGGTTCCCGGGCCAAGCCCGGGAATGACAGACCTGAGATAAATCAACACAGCCGTCATTCCCGGCCCTGAGCCGGGACCCTCGTTCAGGACAAATCTCAACCCCCTCCGCGCCCCTTGCTTGACGCCCGCACCGGCTGCGCGGATAAGCGGGTCGCACCCGCCAGAGCCGAGCCAATATTCCTGATGGACAACGAGAATTCGCGCAACACGATCACATTCGCCGTGGTCGCCATGCTGATGCTGCTGGCCTACAACCTGTTCGTGCTGCAGCCGGCGGAGAAGAAACGCGCCGCCGACCTCGCCCACCAGAAGCTGGTGGCCACCCAGCAGGCGGCCCTGCCCACGGCGGCGGCGCCCCATGCGGTGACCCGGGCTGAGGCCCTGGCCCAGTCCCCGCGGGTCAAGGTGGCGGGCCCGGCGCTGTTCGGCTCCATCTCCCTGAAGGGCGCGCGGATCGACGACCTCTATCTGGCCCAGTATCCGGTCAGCCTGGCCAAGGGCGCCCCGAAGGTGGAGCTGTTCCGCCCGGAAGGCGTGCCCCAGGCCTATTTCGCCGAGTTCGGCTGGGCCGGCGCGGCGGGGGCCCCCAACTCGGCCACGGTCTGGACCCAGACCGGCGGCGACGTGCTGTCGCCCGGCCATCCGGTGGTCCTGACCTATGACAACGGCCAGGGGCTGGTCTTCACCCGGACCATCGCCCTGGACGACCAGTTCATGTTCACCCTCACCGACCAGGTGGCCAATCGCGGCCCGGCGCCGGTGACCCTGGCCGCCTACGGCTCGGTGCAGCACCAGGGCAAGCCGGCCCTGACCCCCAACATCCTGATCCACGAGGGGGGCGTCGGCGCCCTGGGCGAGAAGCACGAGCTGCGCCTGCAGGCCTTCAAGGACTGGAAGGAGAAGGGCGACACCACCATCCAGGACAGCGGCGGCTGGGTCGGCCTGACGGACAAGTACTGGCTGGCGGCGGTGATCCCCGACCAGGGCGAGGCGGTGAAGGGCGGCTTCCGCCTCTCCACCGTGAACGGGATCGACGTCTACGAGGCCAATTTCGTCGGCCAGCCCCGGGTCATTCCCCCCGGCGGCGGGGCGGTGGAGACGCGGCGCCTGTTCGCCGGCGCCAAGCGGGTGCAATTGCTGCAGGCCTATCAGCGGGACCTGAGCATCCCCAATCTCGACAACGCCGTGGACTGGGGGAACCTGTGGTTCATCACCCGGCCGGTGTTCTGGCTCCTGTCCACCTTCGAGGGCCTGACCGGCAACTGGGGCGTGGCCATCCTGCTGATGACCCTGGTGGTGAAGATCGCCCTGTTCCCCCTGGCCAAGCGCGGCTTCGATTCGGCGTCCAAGATGAAGAAGCTGCAGCCGAAGCTGGAAGAGATCCGCAAGCGCAACGAGAAGGATCCCGCCAAGGCCCAGCAGGAGACCATGGCCCTCTACCAGGTGGAGAAGGTCAATCCCATGGCCGGCTGCCTGCCGATCCTGGTGCAGATCCCGATCCTCTACGCCCTGTCCAAGGTGCTCTGGGTGTCGTCGGAGATGCGCCAGGCGCCGTTCTTCGGCTGGATCCACGACCTGTCGGCCCGGGACGATTCCAGCTTCGTCAACCTGTTCGGCCTGATCCCCTGGGATCCGGGCTCGACCCCGCTGATCGGCGGGATCCTGGGGGGCTTCCTGCACATCGGCGTGTGGCCGCTGCTGTACGGCTTCACCCAGTGGCTCTCCACCTCCATGAACCCGCCGGCCAGCTCGGACCCCAGCCAGAAGATCGTCTACCAGCTGATGCCGGTGATGTTCACGGTGATGATGGCCCAGACCCCGTCGGGCCTGCTGATCTACTGGGCGTGGAGCGGCGCCCTGACCATCGTCCAGCAGTATGTGATCATGCACCGCGCCGGGGCGGACAATCCCATCGACGGCGCCATCGCCCGGCTCACCGGGGCCCGGACCAAGGCCGTCCGCAAGGCGGCCTGACAGACTCCGGCGCCCGTCCCTGTCGACGAGATTCCCCTGTCGGTTGTTCGCGGCGGAAGGTCGCTTGACAAGCCCGTCAACGGCGAAGACAAGGGACCCAGGGAAATGGTTAACGTCACCGGGGTGGGGTCGGATTATGGCGGGGGCCAGCGCAGACGAGTATGACGGCGGGGGTCGCGGAGGGGCTGTCGGGCCTATCCTCCGGACGGTCCTGATCGGCGTCGCCGTCATCTTTCTCGTCGTTCTCCTGACCGCCGTCTGCTTCCCCCCCAGCCCGCCCTATGCGGCCGGAACCGGCGGCTTCTGCCCGCGCCCGGCCCAGGCCTTCGTCGCCGTTCCCCAGTTCAACCAGCAGGCGGTGGAGGTCCACGCGCTTCGCCGCCACGCCTTCCGCAACGACTTCTTCGCCGAGCTGGAATTGGCCCGCCGCTACGAGGCGTCGCGGGTCAATGACAAGAAGCTGGATGATCCGGTGGAGGCCGCCACCTGGTATGCGCTGGCCCTGGCCAACGCCTCGGGCTTCGAGCCGGTGGGCGGGTCCAGCGGCGCCCGGGTGGGGGGCAACGCCCGCGCCGCCCAGCACTATGACGACTGCCGCGCCAATGAGCGCCGGGACGCCTATCGCCACCTGGACGGCCTGCTGGCGCGCATGTCCACGGAAGAGCGGGACAAGGTCCGCCGCCGGGCCATCTATGTCCTCTCGACGGAGGGGGCCGAGGGCTTCCGCACCCTGGCCCGCCTGCACGACGCCGCCTATGGCCCCTACGGAGAGCCCGCGGACAACCGGGAGGCCCGGTGGTCCCTGGGCCGCGACGGCGCCGGCACGGCGGTGAACCTGTTCCAGCGCAACGACGTGGACGCCTATCTCTACAACTATCTCGCCGCCCAGACCGGCGATGTGGGCGCCTATGTGCTGCTGAAGGACTTCGGCCGCACCCTGCAGGAATACGAGCGCGCGGCCCCCGATCGCGGCGGCTTCGCCAACATGGTGGAGTCCAAGGCCAATCGCTGGACCCCGCCCTACGAGTTCTACCCGCCCGAGGCGCCGGATTCCGGCGTGCCCCTGTCGGACGAGAGCGAGCCCAATTCCGACCCGGCGGAGGCGGCCCTGCTGCGCATCAGCCGCCTGCCCTATGCGGAGCTCTCCAATGCGCTGAGCTATCTGCGCCTGCTGGACCATCCCGTGGCCAAGGACGCGGAGACGCCGACCTCGGCCATCGAAGCGTTCCAGGCCATGCTGGGCCAGGAAAAGACCGGCGTGCTGTCGCCCCTGCAGAAGGTGCGGCTGATCCAGTACGCCGCGGTCAGCGGCTCGCCCAAGGCCCAGCTGGCGCTTGCGGTGATGTATTCCGAGGGGGTGGGCGTGCCGGTGGACTACGCCCGGGCCTATCACTGGTACGAGACGGCGGACAAGCAGGGCTCTCCGGAGGCCAAGTACGCCATGTCGACCTTCTTCTCCCTGGGCATGGACGGCGTCGCCGACCAGGACAAGGCCAAGGCCGTGGCCTACCAGATCGACGCGGCCCTGTCCGGCTTCGGCCCGTCGGCGGATCGGCTGCAGGGCATACTCCAGCGGATGGGCCGGTCCCATGCGAAGGTGGAAAGGGACGCACAGTGAGCCGCTCTCATCTCCCTCATGTGAAAGCCGCGGGGGCCGGGCTGCTGGCGATGGCCCTGCTGACGGCGTCCCTGCCGGCGGGCGTCGCCCGGGCCCGGGAAGAGGATCCGACCACGGCGGCCCAGACCGACCAGATGCTGCGGCCGCACTTCGACTTCCTCGAGCACCGGCGTCACCGTCCACTGGACAGCCGGGGGCCCTATGGCAAGCCGCCGCCCCTGCAGGACAGCGTGCTGGTGGACTGCTCCCGGCGGGAGAACCTGCGCGCGGCGCTGGACCGGGTGAAGGACAACGGCGTGCTGAACGTCCGCGGAACCTGCGTCCTGTCCGACCCGCTGATCCTCTATTTCCCCGTGAAGATCGTGGGCGAGGCCCAGTCCCCGTTCGACGGCGTCCGCGGCGGGGAGGCGACCCTGGTGGCGGCGGCCGGCCAGCCCTGCATCGTGGTGCAGCCGGACATCACCGGCGTGACCCTGCAGGACCTGACCATCAAGGGCGACGAGGCGGGCCGCAACAGCTGCGTCATCCTGGGCGACCGGGCGGAGCTGCGGATCGGCCGGACCAAGATCGACTATATCGGCCAGAAGTCGGCCATCGACGCCTCCACCGGCCAGCTGTCCATCGCCGACAGCGTGATCAACGCCATGAACTACGACCCCGCCGTGGTGGCGGACGGCACCCGCCTGTCCATCCTGCGGACGATCCTGCGCACGGGCGCCGTCGGTCTGGTGGTGACGCCGGGGGACGGGGGGCTGGTGGATCTCGACTATGTGTCCGTCTGGTCCAACACCTCCACCGACGACCTGACCAACGAGCCGGAGACCGGCATCGTCGTGCGCGGCGCCGGAACCTTCTTCAAGGGCGACCAGAACAGCCAGTCCAGCGGACAGCGGCCGCCGAACTTCATCCTGAAGCACTCGGACATCTATGGTTACAAGGTGGGCGTGGAGGTCCAGCGCGGGATTGTCGGCGCGGACATCGAGACCACCCGCATCCGGCGCGCGGTGTATGGCGTCCTGTCCTCCGCGGACAATCTGAAGTTCGACGGGGGCGCGGTCTCGGCCGCGCACACGGGCGTGCAGGTGAACCGGGGGAACGCCTGGATCCAGCACAACGCCTTCGTCTATGGCGGCCCGCCCAGCCGGGCGATCGAATTCGCCGGGCCCACCGGGACGGCGGATCATCCCCATGCGGCGGAGATGATGGTGGACCAGAACTGGTTCTACGCCAAGTCCGGCTGCCGGGAAGTGCCGGAGGCGCATCCGTGGTGCGGTCCGATCCCGGACATCCTGATGGCCGGAAACCCCACCGACGGCTCCGTCAAGGCGGGCTGGGACGGGGCGCCCTTCTTCCTGCCCGCCAGCTACACCGCCCCCCCGCCGCCGCCGCGGGGGGAGGAGCGCCGGGGCTTCAGCCTGTTCGGTCTCAGCATCGGCGCCCGGGCGGGCGGCAGTGTCGAGCCGGACGTGCATCACTGACGACCGCAGGGCGGTCGCGCGGGGGCTGGGCGCAGCCTCCGGTCTGGTCTAGGACGGACCTGTTCACCGCCCGTTCAGGCGCGGCCGTATAGCGTCCGGTCCATCATGTGGAAGTTCCCTGGCATAGGGCCCCCGCCGGCCTTGCGCGCCGTCCGGGCGTCGGGCCCGGCCCTGCGCCTCGCCGTGGTCGCCGGCCTGTGTCTGGCGGCCCTGTGTCTGGCGGCGACGGCGCCCGCCGCCGCCCTGGCCGGACCGCGGGAGCGGGGCGAGCGCCACCCCCACATCGCCGCACCGCCCGCAGCCTATGGCCCCCCAAGCTACGCCCCGCACCCCTACGCCCCGCGCGCCTACGCCCCGCGCGCCTATGCCCCCCGCGCCTATGCGCCGCCGGCCTACGGGCCTCCAGCCTATGGCCCCGGGCCGGGGGAGGCGGGGGGCTATGACGCCCGCGCCTATGGCCGGTCCCGGGACAGTCTGGGCGCCGACTGGCGCCCCCGGCCGGACGAGGCCCGGCAGGGCGTCCGCGCGGGCCGGCTGGCGCCGCTCGGCCGGGTGATCGACCAGATCCGCCGCCGCGCCCCCGGCCGCCAGCTGGACGCGGGCCTGGAAACCGACGCCACGGGCCGCAGCGTCTATCGGGTCCGCTGGGCCGGCGCCGACGGCCGCCGATCCGACTATATCGTCGACGCCGAGACCGGCCGTATCCTGGGCGTCGACGGACGCTGACCGACAGTCATCAAGAGAGCTCCCATGCGCATACTTCTGGTCGAGGACGAACCCGACATCAGCCGCCAGCTGAGGGCGGCTCTGGGGGACGCCGGCTATGTGGTGGACATCGCCCCGGACGGGGAGGAGGGCCAGTTCCTGGGGGAGACCGAGCCCTATGACGCGGTGATCCTGGACCTGGGCCTGCCCAAGGTGGACGGGGTCAGCGTGCTGGAGCGCTGGCGCCGGGCGGGGCTGTCCACCCCGGTGCTGATCCTCACCGCCCGCGGGGGCTGGTCGGACAAGGTGGCGGGCTTCGACGCCGGCGCCGACGACTATCTGACCAAGCCCTTCCATACGGAGGAGCTGTTGGCCCGGCTGCGGGCCCTGCTGCGCCGGGCGGCGGGCCACGCCCAGCCCATGCTGACCTGCGGCGACCTGCGCCTGGACCCCAAGGCCGCCCGGGCCACGGTGAACGGCGAGCCCCTGCGGCTGACCTCGCTGGAGTACCGGCTGTTGCACTACATGATGATGCACGGGGACCGGGTGATCAGCCGCACCGAGCTGGTGGAACACCTCTATGACCAGGACTTTGACCGGGACTCCAACACGATCGAGGTGTTCATCGGCCGCCTGCGCAAGAAGGTCGGGCCTGAGCGGGTGGAGACGGTCCGCGGCCTGGGCTATCGCCTGATGCCGATCGGCGCGGCGTGAGCGGGGCTTTGCCGGAGGTCGGTTCCCGCCTCGAGGGCGGGAATGACATCTTTTCATATCATTTGGTCGTCATTCCCGGGCGAAGACCCGGGAACCTCGGTCAGGATATGGCGCCACGTCCGGAGGTCGGTTCTCGGCTCAAGGCCGAGAATGACAGCCATTTTATATTTTCCACCTCTGTCATT
>CAINOV010000225.1 GCA_903851655.1 uncultured Caulobacterales bacterium | reverse complement strand
GGACCCGTCCGGAGGGTCGCGCCGCCGCATCGCCGCCGGCGCCGCGGGTCTATCACGGGGTCAACTGGACCGGACTGCAGACCCTGTATCTCCAGGAGGTCCGACGGTTCGGGAAGGTGGGGCTGCAGACCATCGCCGCGCCCGTGGTGACCACCCTGCTGTACATGATGGTGTTCGTGGTGGCCATGCGCAGCGCCAATCCGACGGTGGAGGGCGTGCCTTTCGCCCAGTTCGTGGCTCCGGGCCTGATCATGATGGCGATCCTGACCAACGCCTTCGCCAACTCCTCCTCCTCCCTGATCCAGGCGAAGATCATGGGCACGGCGCCGGACTTCCTGACCCCGCCCCTGTCCCCGTTCGAGCTGGCGGCGGCCTTTTCCCTCGGCGCGGCCACTCGCGGGATGGCGGTGGGGCTGGTGACCGCCCTTTCGGTCTGGCCCTTCGCCCACTCCACCGTCTTCAGCCTCGCCGCAGTCGTCTACTTTTCCCTGGCGGCGTCCCTGATCATGGCCTTCGTCGGGGTGCTCACCGGTCTGTGGGCGGAGAAGTTCGACCATCTGGCGGCGGTCACCACCTTCATCGTGACCCCGCTGACCTTCCTGTCCGGGACCTTCTACACGATCCATCGCCTGCCGGCCTTCGCCCAGAGCTTCGCGGCCTTCAACCCGTTCTTCTACCTGATCGACGGGTTCCGTTACGGCTTTGTCGGCCACGCGGACGGCTCCCTGGCCATCGGCGTGGTCTATACCGGCGCCCTCACCGTCGCTCTGGGCGTGGGTTCGTGGGCCATGATCCGCAGCGGCTGGCGCCTGAAGAGCTAGCCGGCGGCGGTCGGAACCGGCTCGAACCGCAACGGCCCACCCCAATAGGCCTGCAGCAGCGCGCTGGCGTCCCCCGCCGCGCCGCTGGTGAGGAACATCCGACCGGCCCCGGTTCCGATGCGGTAGTCGGGATGGCGGTCGAGATAGGCCGCCAGACTGTCGGCGACGGCGGAGGGCTGATGGATCAGCGGCGTCTGCGGCGGCAAAGCCTGCCGGAACAGGTCGGCGATGATCTCGTAATGGGTGCAGCCGAGGATGGCCCGGTCCGGCGCCCGGCCGATCCGGCGGACCAGGGCCGCCACATGGCCCTCGATCTCGGCCGCCAGCTCCGCACGGCTGGCGCCGGTTTCGATCATGCGGGCCAGATCGGGACAGGGCTCGGAAAACACCGCCACGTCCTGGCGCCGCTTGTCGATCTCGATCTCGTAGACCCGGCTGGCGGCGGTGCCGGGGGTCGAGAACACCCCGATCACGTCCAGCTTTTCCACCTTCTCGCCGCGACGCTCCGCCTCATGCTCCCAGGGGAGGCCCGTGGCCGCCTCGATGGTCGGCACGATGATGCCGAGGACATTGAGCGGCCGGCCCAGCTCCCGGCGCAGTCCCGGCAGCCAGGTCTGCTGCAGCCGGCGCAGGGCGATGGCCGAGGCCGTGTTGCAGGCCAGCACCACGAGGCTGGCGCCGAGGCCGAACAGGCGCTCGCAGGCGGCGCGGGTCAGGTCCACGACCTCCTCCCCCGGCCGGCCGCCATAGGGGGCGTTGGCCTGGTCGCAGTAATAGATGAAGTCCGCCTGGGGCAGGCGCTCCACCAGGGCGCGATGGACGCTCAGCCCGCCGACGCCGGAATCGAACACACCGAGACTCACGGGACCAGGACCACCTTGCCGACATGGGCGCCGGATTCCAGCCAGGCGTGGGCCTGGGCGGCCTCCGCCAGGGGGAAGGTCCGGTCGACCACCGTCCGCACCTGGCCCGCGGCGATCCACGGCCAGACCGTCGCCTCGATGGCCCGGGCGAGCCTCGCCTTCTCGTCTGCGGACCGGGGGCGCAGGGTCGAGCCGGTCACGGTGAGGCGTTTCTGCATGATCTTCTGCAGGTCGATCTCCACCCGGCCCCCGGCCTGGAAGGCGATATAGACGATCCGT
>CAINOV010000224.1 GCA_903851655.1 uncultured Caulobacterales bacterium | reverse complement strand
GTCGTCATTTCCGGGCGAAGACCCGGGAACCTTGTTCCGGACAAAGCGCCCCATCCGGACAGAGGTTCCCGCCTCAGGGGCGGGAATGACGGCTGGTTTTGGAGATATGAAACCTTGTCATTCCCGGCCTTGAGCCGGGAACCTCGTTCAGACCCCGCGCCCTCACGCCGCGCGCAGGCGGTCCAGCACCAGGGGGTGCAGGTCGGGATTGGCGGCGAGGATGGTGGTGCTCTCGCTGCGATAGGGCTCCCCGTCGGCGGTGGTCACCTGGCCGCCGGCCTCGATCACCATCAGGGCGCCCGCCGCCATGTCCCAGGGCTTCAGATCCCGCTCCCAGAAGCCGTCGAACCGCCCGGCCGCCACATAGGCCAGGTCCAGCGCCGCCGACCCGAAGCGGCGCACGCCGGCCACCCGCTGGGTGATCTGGTGCAGCTCCTTCAGGAACTGGCCGTGGCCCGGCTTGCCGAGGAACGGGATACCCGTGGCCAGCAGGCTCTCGTCCAGATGCCGCCGCGCGGCCACCCGCAGGCGCTTCTCGTTGTTGAGGAAGGCGCCCTTGCCCTTTTCCGCCCAGAAGATCTCGTTGGTGGCGGGATTGTGGATCACGCCGGCCACCAGCTCGCCCTCCCGCTCCAGGGCCACGGAGATGCAGTAGTGGGGGATGGCGTGCAGGAAGTTGGTGGTGCCGTCCAGGGGATCGATGATCCAGCGGTGGGACTTGTCGGTGCCCTCCACCGCGCCGCGCTCCTCGGCCAGGAAGCCATAGCCCGGACGCAGGCGGCTCAGCTCCTCCACCAGCACCTGCTCGGCCTTGGTGTCGGCGGCGGAGACGAAGTCGGCGGGGCCCTTCTTGGACACCTGCAGCTCGGCCACCTCGCCGAAATCGCGGGCGAGCTTGCGCCCCGCCTTGCGGGTGGCGTCGATCATCACCTGGATGAGATTGGAGGCAGTGGCCATGGGGCGGTCAGTCCAGCGCGGGAAAAACGGAAGCGGCGGAACCTAGTGCCTGCGGCGAAAAAGACAAAGCGCGAAATCAGCGGGCCAGGGTCGCCCAGGCCCCGCGGGCGGCCTCGACCTGGGCCGGCGACAGGGGGTCCGCCGTCCCCTGCCCCCAGACCGGACCGGGCCAGCAGGGATCGGCCGACCGGCGGCCCACCACATGCCAGTGCAGCTGGGGCGTCACATTGCCAAGATTGGCGATGTTCAGTTTCTCCACCGGCAGGGCCCAGGCCTCGCCCAGGGCGCGCACCCACCGGCCGGCGGCGTCGATCTCGTCCAGCAGGACCTGCTGCTCGCCCCGGGCCAGGTCGGCCAGTTCCACCGCCCCCGCCCGCCGGGGGATCAGCACCGCCCAGGGAAACCGGCCGTCGTCCTGCAGGCGCAGCTCGCTGAGCGCGAGGCTGGCAACCCCGTGGGACGAGGCCGTGATCCGCGGATCCAGGCCGAACTCAGCCACGGACCGGAACCGCCGCCCAGTAGTCCAGGTCCAGCACCACCTCCGCCGGATAGGCGCCGGACGCGTCCTTGTCCGGGAAGTCGTGACAGGGCCGGTCCTTGGTCGCCACCAGCCGCAGGCGCAGCGCCCCCACGTCGCTGCGGCCGGACAGGGGCTGGACGTCCAGCACCTGGCTCCAGGCGAACAGGGTGGCGCCGGCGAAATAGGGGTTCACATGGCGCCCGGCGTTGATGGCCAGCACCAGGCCGGCATTCTCCAGACCGTTGAAGCTGAGCGCCCGGGCGGTGGAGATGACCACGCCCCCATAGACCAGCCGGCGGCCCGACGGGTCCTTGGCCCGCTCGTGCTGGTTGAAATGCACCTTGGCGGTGTTCTGGTAGAGGCGGGTGGCCATCTGCGCCTCCGCCTCCTCCACCACCATGCCGTCCACGTGGTCGATCCGCTCTCCTACCGCATAGTCCTGGAAGGCGTGCGGCGCACCGGCCAGGGCGAAGTCGTAGCCGGAAAAGTCCAGCCCCTCGGGCACGACCAGGTCCGCCGCCGGGACAAAGGGCGCGGTCTTGGGCGCGCTGTCGGCGGGGGCTAGGGACGCGGCGTCGCGCTTTCGCACCAGCACCCAGCGGACATAGGACAGGACCGCTTCCCCCCGCTGGTTCGCGCCTGTGGTGCGGACATAGACCACCCCGGTCCTGCCGTTGGAGGTTTCCTTCACCCCCAGCACTTCGGAGACCGCCGTCAGCGTGTCCCCCGCCGTCACCGGGGCCAGGAACCGTCCCTCCGCATAGCCCAGATTGGCCACCGCGTTCAGGCTGATGTCCGGCACCGACTTGCCGAACACCACGTGGAAGACCAGCAGCGGATCCAGCGGCGCGGCGATGAGGCCGCAGCTGCGGGCGAATTCCGCCGACGAAAACAGGGCGTGGCGACCGCCATACAGGGCCAGGGTCAGGGCGGCGTCGCCCTCCGTCACCGTCCGCGGCGTGGCGTGGGGCAGGATCAGCCCCGGATGGAAATCCTCGAAATAACGGCCGGGATTGGTCTTGATCCCGGCCCGGTTCGGACTGTCGAACAAACGCTTGGCCTTTCCTGACAAACTCCCCTGCGCTTTACCCAGAAGACGGACCCGGCGCCACACTCCCGGCGCGGAAAGTCGCCGTCCGCCACAGGAAACTTGCCCGCGGACGCGGACGGGGCTAGACCGCGCCCGACTTCTCAGCAGCGCGACCCCAGGAGACTTGAACAATGGCCCGTGCGAAAATCGCCCTGATCGGCGCCGGCATGATCGGCGGCACCCTGGCCCATGTGGCCGCCCGCGAGGCGCTGGGCGACATCATCCTGTTCGACATCGCCGAGGGCACGCCGCAGGGCAAGGCCCTGGACATCGCCGAGGCCACCCCGGTGTTCGGCAAGGACGCGCACCTGAAGGGCGCCAACTCCTATGCCGACATCGCCGGCGCCGACGTGTGCATCGTCACCGCCGGCGTGCCGCGCAAGCCGGGCATGAGCCGCGACGACCTGCTGGGCATCAATCTGAAGGTGATGAAGGCCGTGGGCGAGGGCATCAAGGCCCACGCCCCCAACGCCTTCGTGATCTGCATCACCAATCCGCTGGACGCCATGGTCTGGGCGCTCCGGGAATTCTCCGGCCTGCCGCACGAGAAGGTCGTCGGCATGGCCGGGGTGCTGGATAGCGCCCGCTTCCGCTACTTCCTGGCGGAGAAGACCGGCGTGTCGGTGCAGGACATCCACGCCTGGACCCTGGGCGGCCACGGGGACGACATGGTGCCCATGGTCCGCCACTCCACCATCGGCGGCCTGCCGCTTCCCGCCGCGGTGAAGGCCGGGATGATGACGCAAGGCGAGCTGGACGCCATCGTCGACCGCACCCGCAAGGGCGGCGGCGAGATCGTGGCCCTGCTCAAGACCGGCTCGGCCTTCTATGCGCCGGCGGAAAGCGCCATCGCCATGGCCAAGTCCTACATCAAGAACGAGCGCCGGGTGCTGCCCTGCGCCGTGTTCCTGCGGGGCGAGTACGGGCTGAACGGCCTCTATGTGGGCGTCCCGGCCCTGATCGGCGAAAAGGGCGTGGAGAAGGTCATCGAGTTCGAGGTGAATGACGAGGAAAAGGCGATGTTCGCCAAGTCCGTCGCCTCGGTCCAGGGCCTGATCGAAGCCTGCAAGGCCATCGACCCCTCCCTGGCCTAGGCCGGTCCCCGGCGTCGGGGGCTGGCAAATCCGCACAGGGCCCCTATCTGTGCGCCTTCACCCGCCAACCCCCGAGGTCCCGTGACCGACACCGCCCTTCCCGCCGATGACTTCGTGGCGACCTTCCAGCTGGACGGGGAGCCCGTGCGCGGCCGCATCGTCCGGCTGGGATCGGTGATCGACGAGATCCTCACCCGGCACGACTATCCCGAGCCCGTGGCCAACCTGCTGGCCGAGGCCTGCAGCCTGGCGGCCCTGGTGGGGTCGAGCCTGAAGTTCGAGGGCCGGCTGATCGTCCAGGCCCAGGGGGACGGGCCGGTCAGCTATGTGGTGGGGGACTACGACACCAGCGGCGCCCTCCGCGGCTACTGCCAGTTCAACGCCGACCGGGTGGCGCAGGCCAGCTCCGGCTTCATCCGCCCCGGCGCCCGGTCCCTGCTGGGGGACGGGCTGTTCATCATGACCATCGACCCCACCAACATGAAGGACCGCTATCAGGGGGTCGTGCCGATCGAGGGCGAGACGCTCGCCCTGTGCGCGGAGACCTATTTCGCCCAGTCGGAGCAGGCCCCCGCCCGGGTGCGCCTGGCCACGGCGGAGGTGGCGACGCCGGCGGGCCGCAGCTGGCGGGCCGGCGGGGCCATGATCCAGAACGTGGCCGGCGACGCGGCGCGCGGCGACACGGAGGAAGCCTGGCGCCGCGCCGACGCCCTGTTCTCCACCCTGGCCGAGGACGAGCTGGTGGCGCCGGACCTGGCGACGGAAAGCCTGCTGTTCCGGCTGTTCCACGAAGACGGGGTGCGCCTCTATCCCCCCGCGCCCCTGAAGGCGGAGTGCCGGTGCTCGCAGTCCCGGGTGATCGGCCTGTTGAAGTCGTTTCCCGCGGCGGAGGTCCTCGACATGGTCGAGGGCGACGGGCTGATCCACGTGACCTGCGAATACTGTTCCCGCAGCTACGGCGTGGCGCCGGCCGAGGTGGCGGCGGACTGACGCCCGCCCCGCCCCCGCCGACGGCGCCGGATCAGGGGGCGAAGGCCTTCAGGAACACACGCGCGCAGTTGGCCGCCCGGTTCGGTTCGCTGAGGGCGTCCCGGCCCAGATCGCGACCGATCATGCGGCGGATCTGAAGCCCGCCCACGGCCAGGCCGGCGAACATCTCCGCGGCTTCCACCGGGTTGTCCGTGCGGATGACCCCGCGGGCGGCCAGGGACTCCAGATACCGGGCCAGCTTCTGCCGCACGCCCATGAAGCCGGTGTCATAGAGGATGTCCACCAGCTCGGGGGAGTCCGGCGCGCCGATCACGGCCATGCGCATCAACTCCCCATAGGGCTCCGTCAGCACCGAGCGGATCATGGCCGAGGCGTAGGCGGTCAGGGACCCCTGGGGGTCGTCCAGGGCGCCCGGCCGGGTCAGGGGGGCGCACATCTCGTCTCGCCGCCGCTCGATCAGGGTGCGGATCAGCTGGGTCTTGGAGCCATAGTGGTTGTAGACCGTCTGCTTGGACACGTTCGCCCGGCGCGCCACCTCTTCCAGGGGCGCGGACAGGCCGCGTTCGGACAGGACGGAGAAGGCCGCGTTGACGATGGCTTCCGACTTGCGGATATCGATCTGACCGAGAGCTCTGGGCATGGCCGGCAAACACTTTTCTGACTGGCGCCGGCCATGGTCCCCGGCCGGGCGGTGGCTCCAAATCTGTTCAACGGAGCTACGTAAGACCAGTTTTAAAAGATGCGAGCCGCCCGGGACTTTTTGCTGGGCGATCAAATTTTTCGGGCAAAAACTACTGCTCGACGGGGCGACCCATGGGCTGAATCATGAGGGCGCGGGCGGGTCGGCGGGGCGGCGGCCGGCTGCGGAACACCGGCGTCGGAAAGGCGGCGGGCGGCGCGGCGCGGGCGGCGGCGTCCGCCTCCCCGTCCGGTCGGGTCTCCACCCGGTCCGTCGCCGGCGGCGGCGCAGGCGCGATCGCCGGATAGGGCGTCAGGCTGAGGTCCGGCTCCGGCGTGCGCCAGCGCACCGGTGCGGCGATGGGCGCGGAGGCGGGCGGCGCGGGGGTCGGCGGCGCGACGGGCGCGGCGTCGAAGGTGCGGCGCGGGGGGGCCGGCGACGCCTCGGGCTCCGGGGCCGGCCCGACCTCGCGCAGGCCGCGATCGGCGAGGCGGTCCGTCCTCCACGGCGACGGCAGGGCGTGCAGCATCAGGGCGACGCCGCCGGCCAGCGCCACCAGGGCCCACCAAAGGTCGCTGAACGGCGGTTGCGCCGCCAGATGGGCCAGGGCCGGGGGAAGCCGGGGATCGTGACGAAACAGACCAAGGCCGATCAGGGCCAGGCCCCCGCCGACGGCAAATCGCAACAGTGCAAACACGATACGCCCGACACTCGACAGCATATTTCACCCCCCACGGCCGTTAACCCTTGTGCACAGGCTGGCCGGGCGTCCATCCCGATCACCCAGGGGGCGAATCCGCCGGCCCGTCCGCCAAAAAGAAAGGCGCCCGGGATGCCCGGACGCCTCTCGATTCAGCAGGGGCCCGTCAGGGTCAGGCCTCTTCGGTTTCCTTGCGGGACAGGTCCTCGCCGGTCTCCTGGTCGACGACCTTCATCGACAGCTTGGTCTTGCCGCGATCGTCGAAGCCGATCAGCTTGACCTTCACTTCCTGACCTTCGGTCAGGACGTCGGAGACCTTGCCGACCTTGTCCTTCGAGATCTGGCTGATGTGCACCAGACCGTCCCGGGCGCCGAAGAAGTTCACGAAGGCGCCGAAATCGACCACCTTCACGACCCGGCCGGTATAGACCGCGCCCACTTCCGGCTCCTGGGTGATGGACTTGATCCAGTCCAGCGCCGCCTTGATCTTGGCGCCGTCCGAGGCCGAGACCTTCACCGAACCGTCGTCCTCGATGTTCACCTTGGCGCCGGTCTTTTCCACGATCTCGCGGATCACCTTGCCGCCCGAGCCGATCACGTCGCGGATCTTGTCCGTGGGGATCATGATGGTCTCGATCTTGGGCGCATACTCACCGATCTCGGTGCGGGCGCCGTCGATGGCCTTGGACATCTCTTCCAGGATGTGCAGCCGGCCTTCCTTGGCCTGGTGCAGGGCCTTGTGCATGATCTCCTCGGTGATGCCGGGGATCTTGATGTCCATCTGCAGCGAGGTGATGCCGTCGGCGGTGCCGGCGACCTTGAAGTCCATGTCGCCCAGGTGATCTTCATCCCCCAGGATATCCGACAGGATGGCGAAACCGTCCTTCTCCAGGATCAGGCCCATGGCGATGCCGGAGACCGGCTTCTTCAGGGGCACGCCCGCATCCATCAGCGCCAGCGACGCGCCACAGACCGTGGCCATGGAGGACGAGCCGTTGGACTCGGTGATCTCCGACACCAGACGCAGCGTGTAGGGGAAGTCCGACTTGGTGGGCAGCATCGGCCGGATGGCGCGCCAGGCGAGCTTGCCGTGACCGATCTCGCGACGGCCCGGCGAGCCCATGCGGCCCGTCTCGCCCACGGAATAGGGCGGGAAGTTGTAGTGCAGCAGGAAGCTTTCCTTGTAGGTGCCTTCCAGGGCGTCGATCCACTGCTCGTCCTCGCCGGTGCCAAGCGTGGCCACGACCAGGGCCTGGGTCTCGCCGCGGGTGAACAGGGCCGAACCGTGGGTCCGGGGCAGGACGGAGACTTCCGACACGATCGGGCGGACCTTGTCGAGGGGACGTCCGTCCACCCGGCGGCCATGCTCGATGATGTCGCGGCGCAGCACGTCGGCTTCGCATTCCTTGAAGGCGGAGCTGAACTTGGCGGAATCGACGCCGTCCGGGTTCTCTTCGGTCTTCAGCAGGGCCGCGGCGGCCTTGGCCTTGGCGGCGCCGATGGCGTCATGACGCTCGGCCTTGCCCTTGTGCTCGTACCCCTTGCGGATGTCCTCGCCGACCAGGGCCTTGATCTTGGTGACCACGTCGGAGAAGTCCTCGGCCTGGAAGTCCCAGGGCTCCTTCGCCGCATGTTCCGCCAGTTCGATGATCGCGTCGATCACCGGCTGCAGGCTCTTGTGCGCGAAGGTCACGGCGCCCAGCACTTCGCTCTCGCTCAGCTCCTGGATTTCCGATTCCACCATCATCACGGCGTCCTGGGTGCCGGCCACCACCAGGTCGAGACGGCTGTCGGCCATCTGGTCCAGGGTCGGGTTCAGCACGTATTCGCCATTGATGAAGCCGACGCGGGCGGCGCCGATGGGGCCCATGAACGGCACGCCGGACAGGGTGAGGGCGGCGGACGCGGCGACCATGGCCACGATGTCCGGATCGTTCTCGAGGTCATGGCTCAGCACGGTCACGACGACCTGCGTCTCGTGCTTGAAGCCCTTGACGAACAGGGGACGGATCGGACGGTCGATCAGGCGGGAGACCAGGGTCTCCTTTTCCGTCGGGCGGCCTTCGCGCTTGAAGAAGCCGCCGGGGATCTTGCCCGCGGCGAAGGTCTTTTCCTGGTAGTTCACGGTGAGGGGGAAGAAGTCGAGGCCGGGCTTGGGAGCCTTGGCGGCGACGACGGTGGCGAGAACGGTGGTCTCGCCGTAGGTGGCCAGAACGGCGCCGTCAGCCTGACGGGCGATGCGGCCGGTCTCGAGGGTCAGCTTGCGGCCACCCCATTCGAGGCTCTTGCGCTTGATGTCGAACATAGTGACGTCTTTCTCTTTTAGCCCCGCGAGGCGAATTCCAGGCGGGCGGACAGGGGCGGGCGCGAACAATGCGGACGGGTCCGGGTATCCTCTCCAGATCGACGGCGTCGCCCCATGGCGGCGCCGTTCGGCAGGCGATGGAGGATCGCTTCGGACCCTCGCGTGGCAAGTATCGCCGGACACCGCGACGCATCGCGGGGCTCCGGCGGCGCCGTCTCCCCGCACCGCGCCTGCCGGGCGGCGGGGAAGACAACGACGGTTCGGACCTTGGAACCGCGCCCTAGCGGCGCAGGCCCAGGGTCTCGATCAGGGCCTGATAGCGACCGAGGTCGGTCACCTTCAGGTGGTCCAGAAGGCTCCGACGCGTGGACACGAGCTTCAGCAGCCCGCGGCGCGAGTGGTTGTCCTTCTTGTGGGTCTTGAAGTGTTCCGTGAGGTTGGAGATCCGCTCGGTGAGGATCGCGACCTGCACTTCCGCCGAACCCGTGTCGCCTTCGGAGCGAGCATGGGTGGCGATGACTTCGGCCTTGCGTTCAACGGTAATCGACATCGTCATGACTCCGGTTCGAGGTGAAACACACGGGTGGGGTTGAGCCGGCCCGCGCGCAGTTCGCAAAGGGCGGCCGCCTTTCCGTTCCGCGTGGCCAAAACGGTTCGAGACGCGTCCTGTCCCCCGATCGTCCGGGGAACGAGACACGCCTTCAAGTTTTCGACCTGGCGGGGAACGAGAACGATCGGTCGCCCTTGGCTGAGCCAGAAGGCGTCCTCTCCGGTCACGGCCAGCGCCGGGATGTCGTCCAGCGCGGTCTCGACCGGCAACATGCCGTCCAGTCCGACGCCCGTATGCACCAAATCCTGCAGTTTTTCCAGTGTCATCCCGTCGGATTCGGAAAACTGTCCCACGCGGGTGCGGGCCAGCACCGAAACATGCCCGCAGACCCCCAGCATTTCCGCCAGGTCCCGGGCGATGGCGCGGACATAGGTGCCCTTGCCGCAATGCACCTCGATCACCGCATGGTCCGCGTCCGGGACGTCGGCGAGGACGGCGGAGAACACCCGCACCTTGCGGGTCTCCAGCACCACCTCGACCCCCTCCCGGGCGAGATCATAGGCCCGCTGGCCGTCCACCTTGATGGCGGAATAGGCGGGGGGGATCTGGTCGATCTCGCCGACAAAGGCGGGCAGGGCCGCCTCGATCGCCGCCCGGGTCGGACGGGCGTCGGAGGATGCGGTCACCGCTCCCTCCCGGTCGAAAGTGGCGGTGGTCTCCCCCCAGCGGATCGTGAAGCGGTAGGTCTTGTCCGCCTCCATCAGATAGGGAACGGTCTTGGTGGCCTCCCCCAGCGCAATCGGCAGCACGCCGGTGGCGAGGGGGTCCAGCGTGCCCGCATGGCCGGCCTTCTGGGCGTTGAACAGGCGCCGCACCCGGGACACGGCGTCGGTGGAGGTCATTTCCAGGGGCTTGATCAGATTGACCCAGCCATGCACGGGATCGCCCTTCTTGCGGCGCCCCATCAGTGGTCGCCGTCTTCGTCATCCGGTGCTGCGAGGTCGCGCTGGACCACCGGATTGTCGAACAGGCGATTCATGGCCAGCGCCGCGTCGAAGCTCTGGTCGTGGACGAAGCGCAGGTCCGGGGTGAACTTCAGCTCGATGGTCCGGCCCAGCACGCCGCGGATGTACTTGGACACCCGGTTCAGCCCCTCCACGATCTCGCCGGCGTTGCGGCCGCCCAGGGGCTCCACGAACACGGTGGCGTGGCGCAGGTCGGGGGACACCCGGGCCTCGGTCACGGTGATGGAGGCGTTGAGCAGGGCCGGATCATGCAGGGGCTCCTCCCGCAGGATCTCGGCCAGGGCGTGGCGCACCAGTTCGCCGGCCTTCAGCTGGCGCTGGGTGGGGCCGGCCGGTTCGGGACGGCCGCGGCCGCCCTTGCCCGGGCGGCCCTTCTGGGAATGTGAGGGCATGCGTGGCTCCAGCCCCGCCGACGGTTCGGACGCCGGTCGCGGGGAAAGCGCGGGTGGGTACGCCAAAACCGGTGCGGAGTCAAAGTTGAGGGAGGTCCGGAGGGAGGTTCCCGGGCCAAGCCCGGGAATGACGACAGGAAAACAAATGAAAGTCGTCATTCCCGGCCGAAGAGCCGGGAACCTCCGTTGTTTTTGGTTTTCCGTCATTCCCGGCCGAAGAGCCGGGAACCTCGCTCCGGCAAACCCTACTTCTTCATCCGAACAACCGGATGCGAACTCGACAGCCCGCCGTCCACCACGATCGCCTGGCCGTTCACGTAAGACGCGTCGTCGGAGATCAGGAACAGCCCGGCCTGAGCGATCTCGGACGGAACGCCGCCGCGCTTCAGGGGGTTCAGCTGGCCGATCTTGTCCTCGTTGCCCCGGGCGCGGGCGCCGTCGAAGATCGGCTTGGTCATGCCCGTCTCGATCAGGCCGGGGCAGATGCAGTTCACCCGCAGCCCGGTGCCGTAGAACTCGTTGGCCGCCGTGGTCGCCAGGTTGATCACCCCGGCCTTGGACGCGGAATAGGGCATGCCTCCGGCCCCGGAGCGGATTCCCGCCACCGAGGCGGTGAGCACGATGGAGCCGCGGCCCGTGGGGATCATCACCTTCGACGCATGCTTGATGGCCAGGAACGGCCCGATCAGATTGACCCGCAGCACTTCCGCCCAGAAGGCGGCGTCCTGCTCCTCCATGGGCGTCCAGCCGCCGGAGATGCCCGCATTGGCCCAGACCCCGTCCAGCCCGCCGTGCTCGGACACCGCCCGGGCGATCAGCGACTCCACGAAGGCCTCGTCGCCGGCGTCGCCGGTGACCGAGACGGCGGTTCCGCCGGCGGCCTTCACCAGATCGGCGGTCTCGTGGACCGTGTCCATCCTGTCGGCGATGACCAGCCGGGCGCCCTCCGCCGCGAACAGCAGCGACGCAGCCCGCCCGATGCCTGACCCCGCGCCCGTGATGACCACGGATTTCCCGGCGATGCGTCCCATGTGCGTGTCCTCTGTTTTCGTTGATCTCTAGAGATTATGCCGAAGCGGACGTCAGGCGCCCACCGCCGCCCGCTGCAGGGCGCAGAGCTCGGTGACGCCCTTGTCCGCCAGGGCGTAGAGCTGGTCGAACTCCGCCCGGGTGAAGCCGCGCTTCTCCCCGGTGGCCTGGATCTCGACAATGTCCCCCTTGCCGGTGAAGACGAAGTTGGCGTCGGCTTCCGCGCTGGAGTCCTCCTCGTAGTCGAGGTCGAGCACCGGCACGCCGTTATGGACGCCGCAGGAAATGGCCGCCACCTGGTCCAGCACCGGCTGGGTCTTGATCACGCCCTCGGCCCGCAGATAGTCGCAGGCCATGCGCAGCGCGACCCAGGCCCCGGTGATGGAGGCCGTGCGGGTGCCGCCATCCGCCTGGATCACGTCGCAGTCGAGGCTGATCTGCCGCTCGCCCAGGGCCTTCAGGTCCACCACGGCCCGCAGCGACCGGCCGATCAGGCGCTGGATCTCCTGGGTGCGGCCGGACTGCTTGCCCGCTGCGGCTTCCCGGCGGCCGCGGGTGTGGGTGGCCCGGGGCAGCATGCCGTACTCCGCCGTCACCCAGCCCTGGCCCTTGCCCTTGAGGAACGGCGGCACGCCGGTCTCGAGGCTGGCGGTGACGAGGACTTTCGTATGGCCGAAGGTGACCAGGCACGAGCCCTCCGCATAGCGGTTGACCCCGGTTTCCAGGGTGACAGCGCGAAGGGCGTCGGGCGCGCGGTGGGATGGGCGCATGGGGGCGGGTCCTTGACAGTCGGGGAGGATCGGGGCGGGAATAATCCGGTGTGGGGCGCTTATCGTCATTTGTCGGGTCAAGGTCCATGGCCCTTGTCGCCCGCCGCGCTATGATGTGGCCGCCATGAAACGTTTCAATCCGATCAGCCAGAGTCTTCTGACCGCCTCGTCCCTCAGCGGACTGACGGGGCTGGGCGCTGGTCCGGGCCTGTCGGAACTGGACGAGCGGGCGCGGGACATCTTCCGCCGGGTGGTGGAGACCTATCTCGAGACCGGGGAGCCGGTGGGCTCCCGCACCGTGTCCCGGGGCGGGGTGGCGCTGTCGCCCGCCTCGATCCGCAACACCATGCAGGACTTGACGGAGCTTGGCCTGCTGGCCGCGCCGCACACCAGCGCCGGGCGCCTGCCGACCCATGCGGGCCTGCGCCTGTTCGTCGACGGGCTGATGGAGGTGGGCGACATCTCCGACGCCGACAAGGACAATATCGAGAGCCGGCTGGCCGGCCGGGGCATGAGCTTCGAGGACGCCCTGAACGAGGCCAGCCAGCTGCTGTCGGGCCTGGCCGGCGGGGCGGGCGTGGTGGTGACGCCGGTCCGCGACGCGGGCGTCAAGCATGTGGAGTTCGTGGCCCTGGGCCCGGACCAGGCCCTGGCGGTCATGGTGTTCGACGACGGCACGGTGGAGAACCGGCTGATGGTGACCCCCGCCGGCGTGACCCCCTCGGCCCTGCAGGAGGCGTCGAACTTCCTCAACCAGCGCCTGCGCGGCCATACGCTCAGCGAAGCCGTGGCCGAGATGGGGGACGAGCTGACCGCCGCCCGCGCCGCCCTGAACGAGGCCGCCGCCCGGCTGGTGGAGGACGGGCTGGCCGCCTGGAGCGGGGGGGAAACCCAGAACCGGGCCCTGATCGTCCGCGGCCGCGCCAACCTGCTGGAGGACGCCACGGCCCGGGAGGATCTGGAGCGGGTCCGCCAGCTGTTCGACGACCTGGAACAGAAGGAACAGCTGATCAGCCTCCTCGACCACGTGCGGGAGGCGGAGGGGGTTCGCATCTTTATCGGCGCGGAGACCCGGCTTTTTTCATTGTCGGGTTCCGCTCTGATCGCCGCGCCCTATATGACGGGACGGCAGAAGGTGCTGGGCGCGATCGGCGTGATCGGTCCCACCCGCCTGAACTATGCCCGGGTGATCCCGCTGGTCGACTATACGGCCCGGGTGCTGGGGCGCATGCTGGAAGGCTAGCCGACAAGGGAGCCCTTCCGGCCCTCGCATGGGAGTGGAGGCAATGACCGAAGACGCAACCGAGAACGGCCACGAGCCGGGTGAGGACTGGCTGCGCGAGCATGATCGCGGCGCAGACTCCTCGGATTTCGCCGAGACCTTCGATCCGGCGGCGGAGCTAGAGCGCCTGGCCGCCGAGAACGCGGCCCTGAAGGAGCAGGCCCTGCGCTACGCCGCAGAGGCCGAGAACACCAAGCGCCGGGCCGAGCGCGAGGCCAATGACGCCCGCGCCTTCGCCATCCAGCGCTTCGCCCGGGACCTGCTGGACGCGTCCGACAACCTGGCCCGGGCCGTGGCCCACGCGCCCAAGGACTCCACCGACCCGACGGTGAAGAACTTCGTGCTGGGCGTCGAGATGACCGAGAAGGCCCTGCAGGGCGCCTTCGAGCGCAACGGCGTCAAGCGCGTCGATCCCGCCCGGGGCGACCGCTTCGACCCGCACCTGCACCAGGCGATGATGGAGCAGCCCGCCGCCGACCTGGCCCCGGGCTCGGTCCTGTCGGTGATGCAGGTGGGCTACGAGCTGTTCGGCCGCATCCTGCGCCCGGCCCTGGTGGCCGTCAGCGCCAAGGCCCCCGCCGCAGCCGAGCCCGCCAATCCCTACGCCCAGGGCGCGACCGACGCCGCCGGCGCCGAGCTCGACACCAAGGCCTGATCTAGACAATCAGTGTGCGGACGATCCCGTCCAGCAGGGGGCGTCCGAGGGCCGTTGCGCGCAGGCCGGCGGCGTCCGCGGTGACCCATCCGCCGTTCGCCAGACCCGCGATCCGCTCCGATCCGGGGGCGAGCCCCAGGGCCGCCACCTCGTCCCAGCGCACGCCCTCGGCGATCCGCAGCCCCATGAGCAGGCGCTCCTCCGCCCGGTCCAGCGGCGTCAGGGGCGTGGCCGACGCGTGGCCAATCCCCGTCTGCGTCACGGCTTGCACATAGGCGCGCGGCGTGCGGGCGGCTTCGGTGGCGAGCCAGCTCCCGTTCACCCGCAGGCGCCCATGGGCGCCCGGCCCGACGCCCACATAGGCCTCCCCCCGCCAGTAGACCAGGTTGTGCCGGGCCATCGCCTCCGGCCCGCGGGCGTGGTTCGACACCTCATAGGCCATAAATCCGTGTACGGACAAAATACGCTGCGTGGCGTCATAAAGGTCGGCCCCGCGGCCGTCATCGGGGGGGATCAGGGTCCCGCGACGCACCGCCCGGTCGAAGGCGGTGCCTGGCTCGATGGTCAGCTGATACGGGGAGACATGGTCCGGGGCCAGGTCCAGCGCCGTCTCCAGGGCCGCCGCCCACTGGTCCGGCGTCTGGTCCGGCAGGGCGTAGATCAGGTCGACGGACAGCTGCGGAAACAGCCGCCGGGCCAGCCGGGCGGCGCGGACCGCCTCCTCCGCCCCGTGATTGCGGCCCAGCCATTTCAATGCGGCGTCATCGAGGCTCTGCACCCCCAGCGACAGGCGAGTGACTCCCGCCGACGCCAGGGCGGAGAAGTGCTGCGCCTCCGCGTCCGTGGGATTGGCCTCGAGGCTGATCTCGACCCGCGCCGCCGGGGTCCAGAGGCTGAGGCAGAGGTCGATCAGCCGGGCCACGTCCGCCGGGTCCATCAGGGAGGGCGTGCCGCCGCCGAAGAAGATGGAGACCAGGGTCTGGTCCCCCGTCACGGCCCGGTGGGCGACGAGGTCCGCGGCGATGGCGTCCGCCAGCCCCGCCGGCTCGGCGTCCCCGCCCCGGTGGCGATAGACGTTGAAGTCGCAATAGGGACAGATCCGCGCGCAGTAGGGCCAGTGGATGTAGACCCCCAAAGACGGTCTGGAAGACGGCCCGGGCGGCGGCGCGACCTCCGTCACCAGAGGGCCCGTTTCAGCTTCTCGAAGGCCAGGGCCCGGTGGCTCGTGGCGTCCTTTTCCGCGGGGTCCATCTCGGCGAAGGTGCGGGCGTCCCCCTGCGGCGCGAAGATCGGATCATAGCCGAAGCCCCTGTCCCCCCGGGGCGGGAACGTCAGGCGCCCGTGGACCCGCCCTTCCACCGCCACCACCGGTCCGTCCGGCCAGGCCACGGCCAGGGCGCAGGTGAAGACGGCCGACGCATCCGCCGACCCCGAGGCCTTGAGCGCCGCCTCCACCCGGCGCATGGCGTAGGCGAAATCCCGGGGCGCGCCCTCCTCCGCCACGGCCCAGCGGGCGGACAGCACCCCCGGCGCCCCGCCCAGCTCGGCGACGGACAGGCCGCTGTCGTCGGCGATGGCCACCAGCCCCGAGGCGTCGGCGGCGGCCCGGGCCTTCAGCACGGCGTTGCCGACGAAGGTGGCCTCGGTCTCCTCCGGCTCCGGCAGGCCCAGGGAGCCCGCCGTCACGGTTTCAAAGCGTCCGTCCAGCAGGGCGGCGATTTCCCGCGCCTTGCCCGGATTGTGGGTCGCAGCGACCAGACGTTGGCCGGGAGCCAGCACCAGCATATGATTTCCCAAGTTTAACGTGACCATCCCGCCGCGACGCCGTATCGCCGTCGTCGGCGGGGGCGACGGACGGGTGCGTCATGCCGCCGGACGGGACGCAAGTCCAGCGGTCTCGCAGGCGCCTCGATCCGGCGGCCGCCTGAGCGACGAGCGGGGAGTGACGAGAGCGATGCGCGCGCTGGGTCCGGAATCGGTGTCGAGCTTCCTGAAGATCGCCGTGGACGTGGTCTACGCCGCCGCCTGCGTCGCCGCCGCCACGGTGGGTCCCCTGTGCCTGGTCATGCTGGTCTGGCTGCCCTTCGGCCCGGCCGTGCCCCGCCTGAGCCTGAGCGGCCATGTCTGGGTGTCTCCCCTGCCCACCCTCGCCCTGGCGGCGGTGCTGGTGGTGGTGGAGCTCTATGTGGGCTGCCTGGTGGTGATCCTGAACCGCATCCGCCGGATCATGGAAACCCTGGTGCGGGGCGACCCCTTCCATCCGGACAATGTGGCCCGGCTGCGCTGGGTCGGCGCGTCCATGATCGGGCTGGAGGCGGCGGCCTATGGCCTGCGGGCCCTGCTGGACCTGGTGGGACCGAAGGGCGTGGCCCTGCGCGCCAGCGACGGCTGGTTCAATCCCACCGCCTGGTTCGCGGTGCTGGTCGTGTTCGTCCTGGCGGAGGTGTTCCGCGAGGGGGCGCGGCTGCGGCGCGATTCCGAACTGACCATCTGACCCGCCCCTCTCCCGCCAAGCCCGGCGCATCCCGGAGACCGTCCATCCCATGGCCATCCGAATCCGACTCGACCGGGTGCTGTATGCGCGCCGCATGTCCCTCAGCGAGCTGGCGGACCGGGTGGGTATCACCGTCGCCAATCTGCAGGTGCTGAAGTCCGGGCGGGCCCGGGCGGTGCGGATCACGACGCTGGACGCCCTGTGCCGCGCCCTGGACTGCCAGCCGGGGGACCTGCTGAGCTTTGACCACAGTCCGGTGGACGATGGCGACGATCCGGACGGGGAATGAGCGGGCCAGGCCGCCGGACCGACGCCTATTTCGGCGTGCCGTCGCTCCAGAAATAGCGCTTCAGCACCGGGTCGAAGAAATAGTACCGCCGATGCGCCTGGTCGTAATACTGGCGCCGGCGGGGATCGTTCACGTCGACGGAGGGCGGCGCCGGGGGCGGGGCCGAGATCGGCACGGCCACGGGACGCTCCGACGCCGCGGCGGGGCCGCCGGCGCCGGACGGGGACGCCGCCTGGGCCGGCAGGCGCGGCGCGGCGCTGAACGGGGCGACCATGCTGCAGCCGGTGAGCAGCACCAGTCCGCCGAGGGCGGGCGCGAGCGGCCTGCAGGACCGGGCCGTCCGGACGATCCGGGCGATCCGGGCGGGTTGCCGTCGTCGATCTGGGAGCAAGGCCGGCCTCCGAAGCTTGGCGGGCCCCCCCGGACCGGCAGCGCCGATCACGGGAGACCCGAAGGTCGTGTCACTGACGTGCGCGTTTTCACCGTCGCGCGGGATTTCACGGATGAGTATAGACGATTTTATGGCGGCGATACGTCGTTTTCGGTCCGATCCGGGGCCGCCCCCTGCTGGAGAACCCTGATGGCTGCGCCCACCCCCCTCGACCCCGCCGCCGCCGCCGCGGCCCTGGACGGCTGGAGCGTCGACCCCGCCCGGCCGGCCCTGCGCCGCAGCTTCGTGTTCGCCGACTTCGCCGAGGCCTTCGGTTTCATGAGCCGCATCGCCATCCTGGCGGAAAAGCAGGACCATCACCCGGAATGGTTCAATGTCTACAACCGGGTCGAAGTGACCCTGACCACTCACGACGCCGGCGGCGTGACCCGGCGGGACGTGACCCTGGGCCAGGCCATGGACGCAGCCTATCGCGCCCGGTCCGGGACCTAGTTGACGATCACCGAGCCCACCAGGAACACCGCGCCGGGCTTGCCCAGCACCTGGTCGGTGACCTTCTGCAGGGCGGTGGAGACCCGGTCCAGGTCCGGCTGGGAGCCGGGACGCACCGTGGGCCCGATCCCCGCCAGGGCCCGGGTGTAGCCGTCCATCAGCAGGGGCACGCAATGCTGGGCCCGCAGGCGCAGCTTCTCGTCGGGAATGTCGAGGCCCGCCTCGATGGTCACCACCCCCCAGCGGCCGGTGGCGCGCAGGACGTTTGCGGTCAGCCCCGGCAGGTGGACGAAGGTGATGGAGCCGCCCCGATGCTCCGCCGGCTTGGCCCCGGCGAACCCGGCGCAGGGCGTCGCCAGCACGGCGAGCGCCAGGGCGGAGGCGGCGAGGCGGCGCAGGGACGGTGGTCGCAGGCGGGACATGGCCACAGCCTAGCCCGCATCGGGTAAAGGAACGGGAAAGACCTCGCCCCCAGACCGGGCCGTCAGACCTCGCCCGCCGCCCAGCTCTTCAGCAGCTGGTGGGCGATGGCGAGGGGCGGCGGGCAGAAGGCGCCCTCCAGCTCTCCCGCCATCAGGGCCTTGGCCTCGGTGCGGGTGAACCAGCGGACGGCTTCCAGCTCCGCCTCGTCGGGGACGGCCTCGCCCTCGGCGATCTCGGCGATCAGGCCGACCATCAGGGAGTTGGGGAAGGGCCAGGGCTGGTTGGAGTGGTAATGCACCCGCACGGCGGTCACCCCCGCCTCCTCCTTCAGCTCCCGGGCGCAGGCCTCCTCCAGGGTCTCGCCGGGCTCGAGAAAGCCGGCCAGGGCCGACCACATGCCCTTGGGCCAGACCTTCTGGCGGCCCATCAGGCAACGCTCCCCGATCACCGGCAGCATGATCACCACGGGGTCGGTGCGGGGAAAATGCTCGGCGGAGCAGGACGGGCAGATGCGTTTCCATCCGCCTTCCGCGGCGTCCGACCGGGCGCCGCAGACGGCGCAGAAGCGGTGGCGGCGGCGCCATTCGAACACCCCCTTGGCGGTGGCCGCGATCGACGCCTCCGCCGGGGCGAGCGCCATGGCCAGGGACCGCATGTCGCGGAACTCGCCCAGCCCCGCCAAAGGTCCGGCGGAGGGATCGGTGCGGTCCTCCAGGTCCACGGCGAAGACGGCGGTGTCCTTCCACAGTCCCAGGAACAGGCGAGTCTCCGCCGGCTCGGTCAGGGTGCGGCCGATCTCGTCCCCCAGATAGGCCAGGCGAAACCCCTCGGCGGTCTTTTCCACGAAGGGCTGGCCGTTCCACAGGGGCAGCACCAGGGTTCCCGGCGCGGCGAGCAGGCCCGCGAGGAAGGCCGCATCCCCCCGCTGGGCGCTGGCCCGGTCCAGGGGATTGCCGGCGAACACGTTGGTGATGGCGGACAGGGACATGGGGGCGCCTTTCTGTGGTCGCGGGGAGCAGTAGCAAACCCCCGCCGCGGGACCAACCGTCCGATTGCGCCGCCCGAATAGGCGGGATCGGCTGCGGCTCTCCCTTGCAAGCGGGGCGTGGTCAAGCGATATAGGCCGTGGAGACTGGCGTCGGGCGTAGCCCTCGCCAACCCGGTCAGGTCCGGAAGGAAGCAGCCGTAACGAGTTTCGCTGCGGGTCGGCGTCCAGTCTCCACCTTCTCTCACGGTCTTCGGGCGCCCCCCGTGCGAAACGGCGGCGGCGCGGCAATGGCGGGGCAATGTCCGACAACCCTCCCTGGCAGGACGAGACCGGCGCGCCGGACGCTGTTCCGGACGAGCGGGACGACGCCACCTCCGACATGTTCGGCGCACCCGCCGCGCCCGCCGAGACGCCCGATGAGACCTCCGCCGAGTCTCCGGCCGCCTATCAGGTGCTGGCCCGCAAGTACCGGCCCCGCCGCTTCGAGGACCTGATCGGCCAGGAGGCCATGGTCCGCACCCTGACCCACGCCTTCGCCGCGGGCCGGATCGCCCACGCCTTCATGCTCACCGGGGTGCGCGGGGTGGGCAAGACCACCACCGCCCGCCTGCTGGCCCGGGCCCTGAACTTCGAGACCGACAGCATCCACCGACCCTCCGTCGACCTGTCCGTGGAGGGGCGTCACTGCCGCGCCATCATCGAGGGCCGGCACATGGACGTGCTGGAGCTGGACGCCGCCAGCCGCACCAAGGTGGACGAGATGCGCGAGCTGCTGGACGGCGCCCGCTACGCCCCCGTGGAGGCCCGCTACAAGGTCTATGTCATCGACGAAGTGCACATGCTGTCGACGGCGTCGTTCAACGCCCTGCTCAAGACCCTGGAAGAGCCGCCGCCCCATGTGAAGTTCATCTTCGCCACCACCGAGATCCGCAAGGTGCCGGTGACCATCCTGTCCCGGTGCCAGCGCTTCGACCTGCGCCGGGTCGAGCCGGACGTGCTGCGCAGGCACCTGGAAGGGGTCTGCGCCCAGGAAGGCGCCCTGGTGGAGGAGGAGGGGCTGGCCCTGATCTCCCGCGCGGCGGAGGGGTCGGTGCGCGACGCCCTGTCCCTGCTGGACCAGGCCATCGTGCAGAGCGACCGCGGCCAGATCACCCCGGCGGCGGTGGTCCGCGACATGCTGGGCCTGGCCGACCGGGCGGCCACCATCGGCCTGTTCGAGACGGTGATGAAGGGCGACACCGCCGACGCCCTGACCCGCTTCCGCCAGCTGTACGGCTTTGGCGCGGACCCGGTGGTGGTGATCGGCGACCTGCTGGAGCACACCCACGCCGCGGCCGTGGCCAAGATGCTGGGCCCCGCGGCGCTCGCCCTGCCCAGCGACCAGGCCGGGCGCCTGGCCGCCGTGGGGGCGGAGGCCTCCGCCGGGTTCCTGTCGCGCCTGTGGCAGATGCTGCTGCGGGCCAATGACGAGGTCCGCCGGGCGCCGGACCCCATGGCCGCGGCGGAAATGGCCCTGATCCGCATCACCTACGCCGCCGAGCTGCCGGGGCCGGAGGAGGCGATCCGCAAGCTGCAGTCCGGCGAAGGCCTCAATGCCGGCGGCGGCGGCGGCTCGGCCCCGGCGGGCGGCAGTGGCGGCGGCGCGCGCGCCTCGGCGGGGGGCGGGCGCAGCGGGTCCGGCGGCGCCCTGGCCGCCGTGCCGCAGCCCACGGCCCGGGCCCTGATCACCACCTTCCAGGACGTGGTCCAGCTGATCGACGACCGGCGGGACATCACCCTGAAGCTGGACGTGGAGCGCTTTGTCCGGCTGGTGGACTTCAAGCCCGGCCTGATCACCTTCGAGCCCGCCCCCGGCGCGCCGCCGACCCTGACCCAGCGCCTCACCTCCCGCCTGCGGGAATGGACCGGCGACCGCTGGATGGCGGAGATCCGCGGCGGCGGCGCCGAGACCGCCTATGAGCGGGAGCGCCGGGAGGAAAAGGCCGAACGGGCCCAGCTGGAGAACGAGCCCTTCGTCAAGGCGGTGCTGGAGACCTTTCCCGGGGCGGAGATCGTGGCCTATCGCAAGCGCGCGCCGGCGGCCACGGCGACCGACCCCGGAACCGCCGGAGACGACGACGAGGACGAGGGAGACACCGCATGAAGGACATCGGCGCGATGATGAAGCAGGCCGGCGCGCTGCAGGCCAAGCTGAAACAGGCCCAGGAACGGCTGGCCGCCAGCTCGGTCACCGGCCAGGCCGGGGCGGGGCGGGTGACCGTCACCCTGTCCGGAGGCGGCGACCTGACGGACCTGACGATCGATCCGTCCCTGCTCGCCGAGGGCGACGCCGAGACATTGCAGGACCTGATCCGCGCCGCCCACCGGGAGGCCAAGGTCCGGCTCGAGGGCCTGCAGGCCGAACTGATGCGCGAGGCGGCGGGCCCGCTGGCCAACCTGCCGGGCTTTCCCGGCCTCTAGCCGTCCCGCTCACCCCCTGACCGAGGAGACTCCGTGGCGTCATCCGCCGGGCCCGAGATCGAGCGACTGATCCAGCTCCTGTCCCGCCTTCCGGGGCTGGGTCCGCGGTCGGGACGCCGCGCCGCCCTGTTGCTGCTGAAGCGCAAGGACCAGTTGCTGCGCCCCCTGGCCGACGCCCTGGCCGCGGCAGCGGAGCGGGTGGCGGCCTGCTCGGTCTGCGGCGCCCTGGACACCTGCGACCCCTGCACGGTCTGCGCCGATCCCGGCCGGGACGCGGGCCTGCTGATGGTGGTGGAGGAGGTGGGCGGCCTGTGGGCGATGGAGCGCAGCGGCGTGTATCGCGGCCGCTATCACGTGCTGGGCGGCCTGCTGTCGGCCCTGGACGGGGTGGGCCCGGACGCCCTGCGCATCGACGCCCTGGTCAGCCGGGTGACCGGCGGCGACGTGCGGGAGGTGATCCTGGCCCTGCCCGCCACTGTCGACGGCCTGACCACGGCCCACTATGTCAGTGAAAGACTGGCGGCCGGCGGCCGGCCCGTGACCAGTCTCGCCCGAGGGGTGCCCGTAGGCGGAGAGCTGGACTGGCTGGACGACGGCACCATCGCCCAAGCGTTAAGGGCAAG